>WTJY01000223.1 GCA_011524645.1 Anaerolineales bacterium
CGGTTACGCTGGAAAGTCGAGAAGTTTTGTGGCGTGAAGTGGTGCAAAATAAGCGTGCACTTTTGATATTTGATAATGTGGCGCATACGGCCGTCTTGCAGCGACTATTACCACCGGACAATAACCGGTCGGTTGTGTTGGTGACGACCAATAATCAGAGGGTGTTGCACGGCCGTGCGCAAGCTATACCTGTTCATGTTTTGCCTTTTGAGGCGAGCCAAGCATTGCTACGTTATCGTTTAGGGAGTGACGGGGATCGTGTGGAGACTGAGGCTGTGGGGGTAAAACGGGTCATCGAACTGGTCGATGGGCATCCGCTGGCATTGGAATTGGTGGCGAGTGGGGTGTCCTACATCACTTTTCAAGAGTATGTGCGGGAACTTGAGGACGAACAAACCCGTTTGGACTACTTGGCGGATTGGGATGATGTGAATAAAAGTGTGAAAGGGGTGTTTCAGATGAGCTTTAATCGGTTGTCTGAACGGGAACGCCACTTGTTTGCACACACGGCATTGTTTCAGAGCGGTCATTTTACGGCTGAGGCGATGGCTTATCTGTTGGATCAAAATGGCGTCCATGCCAAGCGGTTGCTCGGCCGATTGTGCCAGACATCATTTTTAACAACCGGCCGACTTGAACTGAGCGATGGCGCTGGAATTACACCGCAAAATCGTTACCATGTGCACAACCTATTACGCATTTTTGCGCTTTATCAATCCCGTTTGCTTGATTTTGATCGGCCTCAATTATGGGAGAGATTGTCTGATTACTATACAAAATTCGCAGAAACGAAAGGGGAAACACAAGCCTATGGTGAGATTGATGATGAATGGGAAAATATTCAGTCAACGTTAGAGCAAATGGTCAAGCATGAGGACATCGGCCGTGTTTGGCTTGGGATTCTTGGCTTAACACGGTATTGGGTAGGGGCTTTTGGCTACATGGATTTGCGCGCTAAGTATGAGCCAACGATGAATTGGATGTTGTGGTTAAAAGAACAAGGGGCGAAACTAGAACAACAATTTTCTGATGAGGATTTAGCCGATTTAACGGTGCGGCTTGGATGGTTTTCTTTTCGGTTAAATCATCGGGCACAAGCTGAACAGTATTTGGAAAGAGATCTGCCTGCTTTTGAGCGGGGAGGGGATGTAGAGCGAGCGCTTTTGCGTCGTGGTTTTGCGGCCGATGTGTTGTCTCGCATTAAGATTCAGACAGATATTGAGGAAGCTCGTGATTTGTTAGAGTCGAGCATTAGTCAGTTAGAGCGGTTTGAGACACCGGCCGTGCGTTATCAACAAGCCCATTTACGGATCGGTTTAGGGGAGGTGCTGGCGAAATCTTTCGGCCGTATGGAATCTGCGTTAGGCGTTATGGAGAAAGGATTAGGAGATTTGCCAGATAGAATCACGCCGTCCCACTTAAAAGGGCTAATTAATAGTTCGATTGTTGCCACTATCATGAATCAACGTGATAAGGGGGATAGTTACATGGATCAAGCAATTGTGGCTGCGCGAGATCTTGGTGATTTGCGTAATACCGGTTTGGGATTACTAAACAAAGGTGTGTCTATGCGGAAAAATGGAGACTTGATTGCTTCAAAAGCATATTATCAACAAGCTACCGTTTGTTTCCACCAAATCGGAGATCAATATCAATTGGGTATCGTTCAATATAACTTAGGTCGGATTCATCTGATGCTTGGGGAATATGCTGATTGCCACACAGCACTTGAGCTAGCTTTGCAACTTGCTATAAATGTAGAAGATAAAGAGTCAATTATGTATGTTGAACTTTTGTTTGCTGAATTGTATATGGCTCAGCAACGGTGGATAGACGCGGATGATCAGTTGCAACAGTTGTTGCTACAGTGTCGTGAACAGCAAAATACGCTATTAATGCCTTATGTCCAAATACGCTTAGGCGAAATTCGACTTCAGTTTGGCGATCATGAAGATGCGTGGAAACTTGTCAAGATCGGTCTTCAGCTTGCCCAAAGTAAGCAGGATTCTGAAGCGGAAGGGATCGCTTTGTCTTGCTTTGCAGAGATTTTGGAAGCGCGAGGCGAATTGGAGGGTGCTGCTGATGCGCACCACCGAGCGGTTACACTGCTTGAAAAGCAAGATATGTATGAACATGGAATAGCGGAAGCCCGTTTGGCCGAATTTCGGGCAAGACGGGCTTAATCAAATTCAGTCAAGCATTTTATTTCTGTAAGTGTGGAAGAAAAATCTGTTGATGCATTGTGGTTGTATCGTTTGGTTCATGAAGTGGTATATGGTGTAATTGAGAATTGTCCCAAATATCGATTTGGTGAACATGTACGCCATTAATCGCCAAGGATATTGTTGCGTGAATCGTATTACATTCTTTCGTGTTAGATGCATCAATCTGTATGGTATACGCCTGTCGATTACCAATTTCTTCGATTTGAGCTTGACCGCATATTTGGTTGTCTATAAGTGCGGTAATCGTTGTTTGCTGATCTAAGGTCTGTGTACCACTGTTAACCCAACCATATACAATCATGGGGGGATAATGGCTTGTAACCGCGCGCGCTGAGTCTGCCGTGCTGATGCCTAGATAGGGGGTAATTGTTTCTGTTGCATAAATCCAGTATCCCTGACCATACTCAAATTGCTGTAATGTATTGACTAAACTGGCTAGTGGTGGCTCTATTGTCGTATCGTATATATCCCATGTTTGGTCTGAAGTGTCATACCATAAAACTGTACGATATGAGCCATCTATCGATGCAAGTGCTTCTGCAATGGTGCGACTATTATAAATAGTATAACCAAATGGGTTCCACATATTTGCTTGCAATACGGGGTAGGTTTCAACTGCAATGAGAGCATAGTCGCCACGATCAATCATCAATGCGGAGGCGAGATTTCTTTCGATATTGATAGTGGTATCTAGAGCTTGCCAAATTTCTGAATTTTCCGGCCGATAATAAATTGTTAGCTCATTTTCTCGGGCCAAACTTGGGATACTTCGTTGTAAATAGCTAAACATGATGCTTTTCGATCCAGTTAGTGGCGTTGATGCCCCCACGCGATAGGTTGATCCGATTGGTGTAAGCCAATCTGGTAAATGATTTGCGCTGGATAATTGTTGAATTGAATAGGGCGGGGTATCGCCAAACATATTATTGAGATCAAATAAGGTAATGTTTCCATCCCCACTGAGTAGAGGCGCATTCCACCCGTCACGGCCGACATTCCAGCCGATTCGATTGCTTGACCAACTGTAGCGATCTGGTGACCAGCCGAAGCGATCTGGTGACCAGCCGAAGCGATCTGGTGACCAGCCGAAGCGATCTGGTGACCAGCCGAAGCGATCTGGTCCCCAGCCACCACCAAAGAATAAATTGCTGATTTCTTCGTTTTGCGTGCCGTTCTCCCAGATCCGTATGTCGCCGCTAAAAAATGGATAGGTTGCCTGTAATTGGGCCGTATAGACACCACTCTGTCCTGCTATAGGGATCAATTTTGTATAAGGAGATGTGATGTCGATATTGTTTTCGATGGGGTAAATTGGATAGAGTTGGACATATAAATCTCCAGTAATATGTTCTTGAGTGACTGTAATACGAATCGTATTCGAGGTAACTAGATCTGTCGTTATTTCCGGTCCCCAGTTTTCGACTTCATACAATGTAAGCGATGAAGAAACACTATCAATTGTGGTGCAACCGCGGCGTGGCGTATCTTGACTATTATCATGTAAACAAAGTTTGTCTCCGGCTTCAATGCCTGTGGCGTCGATAATATCCCCACGGGTGGCACCCAGCCGAACTAAGCGGTCATCGGTTAAATCGGCCGTTCCTTGAGTGATACGACGATAGACATTGACCTGATTGCGCGGTAGAGCAAGAGGTTGCCCTACCTCATTTTTAATAAAGTATGTGGGTGAGGCGATGATATTTGTTGTTGAGTCCGGCTCATGAAAAGTCACGTTGGTGATTTCTAAGGGGAGGCTGTAAGGGCCGGCATTGTTTCCACCGAGATTGAGCTGTGGGTAAAAGAATTGGGCGGTTTCCCAGTCTGAACGGCCGGTTGTATTGGCCGCTACACTGCTCTGACAAACCGGATCATTATTCCATTGCGCTTGGGTCAATAGCTCGCTATAGGATGCCAGATACGCATTGGTCATGACCGAGCCAGCACAGTCTATCTGTATCAAGCGTCCTTCGTGGT
>WTJY01000499.1 GCA_011524645.1 Anaerolineales bacterium
TCGATATAGAGTACCCCTTGGTGGGCTTGGGCCAGCAAACCGGCATCGAATCGTTTTTCACCCCGTTGCAGGGCGCTTTCGAGGTCGAGTGTGCCGAGAAGGCGATCTTCGGTTACGCCGAGGGGGAGGTTGACAAGCGGGGCTGGGCGTTGCGCTGTCCTTATAGCCGGATGGGGCCAAAGGTCGTTGGGGAGTTCGTGAGGGGCGAAGGGGTGAGGGCAATCGGCGGCCGTGTCGATTGCCGGTAGGAGGGCGGCGAGGGCGCGTACGGCCGTTGATTTGCCGGTTCCTTTTTCCCCACGGATCAAGACCCCACCGATGGAGGGGTGAATCGCATTCAAAATTAAGGCCAAGCACATATCTGCTTGGCCGACAATTGCGGTAAATGGATAGAGTTGCATGGCTATAGTTTAGCGAAGGAAATGGGTAAAAGAAAGTGACGAGTGACGAGCAAGACAATCACTTGTTACTCGTCACTCGTACTTTGTCACTAGAGCCGACTGATGTAGAGGGTCAGCCCTTCTAGTGAGTCAACCTTGATCTTGGTCCCTTTTTTGAGTGGATCGGCCGCTTCGGCGCGCCAGCGAGAGCCGTTGACGAAGACCATCCCTTCATATTGGTTGTTGCCGTTGTCTATAAATTCTTGCTGAACACGGCCGGTCATGCCGATCATCCCTTCTTGGCCGGATACTGGCTGAACGTTGATACTGGCAAAGGCGTAGACCATGATGCCGAGAAAGATGCCACCGGTGATAACGGCGATGGCGATGGCTGAGAAGGTAGGCAGTTGTAAAAGTTCAGGTGAATTGACCGTGTTGAAGGTCATGAGGAGACCGATGACCATGGTGATAATGCCGGTGACCGCTAAGGCTCCATAGGTAGGGGTAAATGCTTCCATGATAAAGAGGACGATGGCGATGACGATGAGGCCGATGCCGAAATAGTTGGCGGGAAGTTGCCCTAGCGCGTATAGTGCGAGGCCGATACAGATAATACCAACAAAGCCGGAGATCCAGCCACCGGGGGTACGGACTTCGATGACGATCGCGGTCACACCGACAAGAAGGAGCAAGCTGACGATTTCGGCATTCATTAAGATGTTGGTAATTTGGTAGATAACCGTCTCTCGTGGGGTTTGGGGAACGCTGGTGAGGGTGAGTAATGAGGTGTCTAGGGTGCGAATTTCTCCATTGACATCGACTTCATGGCCATCGAGCTTGGAGAGGAGTTCGTTTTGGCTACGGGCGACCGTATCAACGAAGCCGATTTCGGCCGCTTCTGATCCGGTTAAGGCGATCGCTTCTTCGATCATTTGCTCGGCGATTTCGGTCACTTCTGCGCCACGATTTTCGGTTAAGCCCCGTACAACCGCTTTGAGGTCTTCCACCACCTTTTTATAGGCGGTTTCATCGATGTCGCTGCCATCGGAGTTGATAGGGGAGGCGACCCCGATGACGGTATCGGCCGCCATGCCAGAGGCGTGACCGGCGAGGGTGATGATCGTACCGGCTGAGGCGGCTTGGGCACCGGCCGGACCGACATAGACGATAATCGGCACATCGGAGTTGCGAAACAGCTGTACGATTTCTAGTGTGTCGTTGACGATCCCGCCGGGGGTGTCGAGAACGATGAGGATCGCGTGGGCGTTTGATTTTTCCGCTTGTTGAATGACCCGTTCAAAGTAGCTGGTCATCGCTTGGTTGACTGGGCCATCGATGGTGGCGACTAAGATTTCATTGTTGTTTTGGGCGGTGAGGGGGGTCGGCCGAAAGATCAAGAGCAGACCGGTGATCAATAGAAGTGTGAAAATCGATAAAGAACGCCATTTTGTTCGCATAATACCTCGGGTGTTTTCTTCGTTTGCTGTTCTGTGTTATCCTGCCGTTGTGTGTCGGGATTGTCGGCCGTAGATCGCTTTATCATAGATAAAAACGACTCGGTAAGGGGCAAGTTGTGACCGATTTCTTAGACACCATACGTTGTTAATGGTGACTTGCTTCTGATGGTAGTTGCTTATGGAAATTGCACCCAATATTCATTGTATAAAAAATATGGCCAATGTGTATGCTTTGGTTGATGGGGATGACGTGACGCTGATCGATACGGCGTTGCCGAGTCTTGATCGGGTTGATGTGATTTTTAATTATTTGGAGCGATTAGATTTGTTTCCGGATAATTTGAAACGGATTCTTTTAACCCATGCCGATGCGGACCATGCGGGAAATGTGGCGGGGATTTTGGCGGAGACGCGGGCGACCGTTTGGGCCACGGCCGAGGCCAAAGAGCAGATGGTTAAAGGGAAACCGCCGGAACATGTGCCTGCTGTGTTTGTGTGGGTTGGTAATTTGTTTGCGCCGTTGCCCCCCGTTACGGCCGAGCGGATTGAGGTGTTTAATCCTGAGAACCGGATGTTACCGATTCTTGGGGGCTTGGAGTTGATTTCTACGCCGGGACATACGCGAGATCATGTCTCTTTTTATCATCCCCAAACGGGTGTTTTGTTTGCGGGGGATGCGCTGTTTGCGCTTGGGGGGCGTTTACGTGTTGGTCCCGATATGTTGACGGCCGATCCGGCCGCAGGGCGGCGCGCTGCGTTGGATTTGTTAAAGCGATCACCTACAGTTTTCGCTTGTGGGCATGGGGCTCCGATTATGGATGCGAAAATGGATGATTTGTTGGCTTTGCAGCGTCAGTTGGAAGGTTAGGCTTTTTTTGCGCTCCTCTCACCGAGTGAGAGGAGGTGGGGGAAAGGGGAATTAAAATGAAATCCACCTCCCCCAACCCCTCCTGATAGGAGGGGGGAAAGACAAGAATGCTTGCGGAAGCAATGTAATTAGTATCACGTGTAAGTTTTAGTTATTAGGGGAAATAGTATGAGTATTCGCGGCCGTTCTACATTAGATGCGGAACTTTCAGAATTGAACACAAATATATTGAAGCTGGGTAGTTTGGCGGAGGAAGCGATCGGTGATGCGATGCACTCCTTGGAACAACGAAGCTTGGCGTTAGCGCAACAGGTGATTGTGGGAGATGAACAGATCAACCTGTTGCGCGGGCAAATCGAACAACATTGCTTGCGCTTGTTGGCGACCCAATTTCCGGCCGCTTCCGATTTGCGGCGGGTGATCGCGGTTATCCATATCGCCACAGAGCTTGAGCGTATCGGGGATCATGCTTCGGGGATCGCTCGGCTTGTAGAGAGAATGGATGGAGAACCTCCCATTGCTAATCTGTATCAGCTACCGAAGATGTCGAATCGGGCGAAGAAAATGATACGGGCTAGTTTGCAAGCTTATATTAGTCAAAGTGCAGATAAAGCTTATGAAGTGATTGATCGCGATGAGAAAATTAATCGGAGCTATGGCAAATTTCTCAATATCATGCTTGAAGATATGACCCAAAGTAGCAAAGGGGATAGTGTCACTATACAGACCTATTTACTATGGATGGCCCATAATTTAGAACGAATTGGTGACCGAGTGACCAACATCGCTGAACGGGTCATTTTTATGGTCACGGGTGAGTTGGTCGAATTGGACAGTGAATCAATGTAAAGTTGTTGACATCCAGTTAAAATCCAATAGAATTTCGCGGGGCAATCCCTGTGATTGCCCATTTTTGTATGTCTACGAACTTTTTTAGAACTATTTTTTAAAGGAGAAGAACATGAAAAAGTTTCTTTGGCTTAGCAGTCTTATGGTCGTGACCGCAATGGCTTTGGCCGCTTGCGGTGGTGGCGCTCCCGCTTGTGAAGATCCAATCGGTTGTGTCGAGGTCGCTCCTGATGAACCTATTCGTATCGCTTATATGTTGACCACATCTGGAGCAACCGCATTCTTGGGCGAAGACTCTATCGGTGGTATCGAAATCGCGGTTTCTGACCGTGGCGAAATCAAAGGGCACACCATTGAACTCGTCGGTGAAGATTCAGGTTGTAGCGCAGAAGGCGGCCAAACCGCTGCTCAAGCTGTTGCTAGTGACACCACCATTGTGGGTGTGATTGGTACGAACTGCTCTAGTGCAGCTACCGCTGCGATTCAAACGATCAGCGAAGCTGGTTTGTCCATGATTTCACCATCAAACACCGCTCCCGCGTTGACCGATGCTGATGGCACCTGGCAGCCAGGCTACTTCCGTACCGCGCACAACGACTTGTTCCAAGGTCGTATCGCGGCTGAATTTGTTTATAACGAATTGGGTGCTCGTAGCGTGGCTACGATCCATGACGGTAGCCCTTATGCTGACCAATTGCAAGAAGTATTTGCTAGCACCTTTGTTGAATTGGGTGGTACCGTAACTGCACAAGAAGCTGTTAACGTTGGTGATACTGACATGAATGCTGTTTTGACCAGCATCGCTTCAGGCTCTCCAGAAGTACTTTACTTCCCTATCTTTGAACCAGAAGCGAACTTCGTTGCTGCTCAATCTCAAGATGTTCCTGGCTTGGAAGACACCATCTTGATGGGTGCTGATGCTTCTTTGACTGCGAGCTTTGCGCCAGATACAGGCGACGCTGTTGTTGGTATGTACCAATCAGGTCCATTCGTTTCAGGTGACGCTTACGATGAATTCTTGGCGAAATGGGCAGACCAAATCGGTGGCGTACCCCCAAGTGGTTTCCATGCATTCGCTTATGATGGCACCAACATGTTGTTGGACGCGATTGATTCAGTTGCACAAGAAGGTAGCGATGGCACTTTGAGCATCGGCCGTCAAGCGATCCGTGATGCCTTGACCAGCACCTCTGGTTTCAATGGTTTGAGCGGTAACTTGTCTTGTGGCGAAACTGGTGACTGTGCTACCGGTGAAGCTTTGGCTGTATTTGAAATCACCCAAGATGAAATCGATGGTAACTTCCCACCGACCGCGATCTGGACTCCTTAATTTTTAATTAAGTAGATTAGACTTTTTGTGGCTCATCCATTTAGGGTGGGCCACTTTTAGTGTATTGGCCTCTTACGGGTGGGCATTGGTCGTTTTTCTTAAGTTAGACGAATGCGTGACCGCAATAAGCCAATCTCAACATCTCACCTCTTTGTGTTACCCCGAATCGAGTAGATCTCATGCAGAATAACCAATCGAATGTGTTATCCACACTATTAACCGCAGCCGGATGGATTCTTTCCATTTTAGGCGGGGCGATGTGGATGGCGGACCGTACCAGTGAAACGGCCGTCGGAAATCCCACTGTTGCGCTCGTTGGCGTCGTGGCCGGTTTCGCCTTGTTGGCGATTCCCAGCATTATAGAAGAAGGGTTTGAGTCATTTCGTGAGAACCTTTCGGCCGTGAATCTAATTCTCGGCTTTTTTCGCTACATCATTATCGTGCTTGTTTTAGCCGGTTCATACAATACATTGGCGGCCGAAAAATATACGAGTGGTCAGTGGGTCAATTTGATCGCGGCCGGTCTGACACAGGGTAGCATTTATGCGCTCATCGCCTTGGGATATACCTTGGTGTATGGGATTTTGTTGATGATTAACTTCGCTCACGGTGAAGTCTTCATGGCAGGGGCCTTTTCAGCTAGTTTCTTGGCGGAATGGATGGCGGTTCAGGGTTATTTGGACAATCCGGTATCGGCGATTATTTGTATCGTTGTGCTGTTGATTTTCTCGGCCGTAATATCGATGGCGGTGGCGATTTTGCTAGAGCGGATCGCTTATCGGCCGTTGCGTGGCGCGCCTCGTCTCGTTCCTTTGATCACCGCGATTGGTGCTTCGTTCTTTCTGCAATACACCTTCCGTGGATTTTATGGTTCTGACTTCCGTGCTTACCCTGAATTTACCCTTTTGAAATTCGGTGTGCCTGTCGGTCAATTTGAAATCCCATTTGTGCAAATTTTCGTTTTTAGTTCAGCATTGCTTCTGATGGTTGCTTTGTACTGGCTGGTAGAACGGACCAAAATGGGGAAAGCGATGCGGGCGGTATCGGAAGACAAAGAAGTGGCGAAATTGATGGGGATCGATATCGATCGTGTTATCGTTTTCACTTTTGCGATTGGTGGTGCGCTGGCCGGTGCTGCTGGGGTGATCAACGGTTTATATCGGCCGCAAGGGGTGGGCTACATTATGGGCTTCTTCCCCGGTATCAAGGCGTTTACGGCCGCTGTTCTTGGCGGTATCGGTAATGTTCCTGGCGCGATGATCGGTGGCTTGGTTTTGGGTGTTTTCGAAGCGATTGGCCCGAACTTGATTTTGGACGGGCTTGGGATTCCCGGTGCGAACCAATTAAAAGACGCGATCGCCTTTACGATGCTTGTGTTGATTTTAATCTTCCGTCCTCAAGGGATTATGGGCGAGAAGTTGGCTGAAAAGAAAGCTTAATTGGAGTGACGAACGACGCATGATGAGGATCAACTTGTTTGTTCACTCGTCACTCGTCACTCGTTACTCGTCACTAACTTGATGGGTTTGATTTATGAATAAAGAACTGACCACCATCGACTGGCAAAAATTAGCGCGCTATGGTTTGTTGTGGGGCGTTGCGGCTGTGTATGTCTCTGTGATCGGAATGATCGAGTCATTTAGCGGCCGGAGTATTATCAACAATACGTTGACCTTGGCTCAGGTGTTACTGTTTATTCCCCCGATTGCGGCTGGTTATATGATCGTCAATCGCAAAGAGATCATGCCACAAGATCGCAATAGTGTGCTTATGGGTGGAGCGGCCGTTGGGGCGATTTCATCCGCATGGGTCGTTCTTTTGATCATCGTTCAAGGGGCGATCCCTGGTATTCGGAACGTGTTTATCAATGTTTCGCCCGCATTGATCGAAGTGTTGACTTTCGGTTTAGGGTTTGCAGGGGTGTTTATTTACGTTGCGGTGACGGCCGTTCTCGGCTTGATCGGCGCGTCTGTTCACTTATTGCCAGATCGGGGGCGACGTGCGGTTTACAATGTTGTGTTAACGTTGCTGATCGCCGGTGCTTTTGGGGAAATCTTTACCCAAGTTTTACGGCCGTTGGTTGGTAATGTTGTGGTGCGCGCCCTCTATACTGGTGGGGCGTTGAATTTGGTTGCGGCCGTGGTTTTGGTCGCTATCGCTGGGGGGCTGGGCTGGTATCGGCAAGAAAACCAAGCGCGTTACGAAGCGTTTCGCGGTGAAATCGGTACGCCACGACAAAAACAAGTTTATCAATACCAAGTGGCGATTGGCATTATCTTGCTGTTAATTTTGCCTTGGATCGTCGGCCGGTTCTTGAGCGATGTGATGGTGACGATCGGTCTCTTTATCATGATGGGGCTTGGGTTGAACATTGCGATCGGGATGGCCGGTCTTCTTGACTTGGGGTATGTGACCAACTATGCGGTTGGGGCCTATATCTTAGGGATTTTGACCACAGTGCCACCAGATGGTTCTGGCTATGGTTTCTCGTTCTGGATTATTTTGCCACTTTGTTTATTTGGTGCGATGAGCATCGGTTTCGTTTTCGGATTACCGGTACTGCGTATGCGCGGGGACTATTTGGCGATTGCGACGCTGGGCTTTGGGGAGATTATCCGGATTTTAGCGATTTCGGAGTGGTTAGAGCCATTAGCCGGTGGGGCGCAAGGTGTTTTGTATATCCCTAAACCGGAAATCTTCGGCATTTCCTTCTCTAATCCGCAACAGCTTTACTATGTGGTGTTTGCCGGATGTGCGCTGGTGCTTTATGTATCATGGCGATTGAATAATTCACGGACCGGCCGTCAATGGATGGCGATGCGGGAAGACGAAGACGTGGCGCAAGCGATGGGGATCAATTTGGTTCGGACCAAACTTTTGGCTTTCACCATTAGTGCGGCCGCTGGTGGTTTGGCTGGCGGTATGTTCGCTGCCAAACTGGGTACGATTTTTCCAACGAGTTTCAATATCTTGGTTTCGATCAACGTTTTGAGTTTGATTATCGTCGGTGGGATCGGCAGTATTCCTGGGGTGATTGTCGGAGCGATTTTCTTGATCGGTACGCCGGAATTGTTGCGTGAGTTTGTAGAATATCGGTTGTTGATTTACGGTGCAGTTTTGGTCTGGATGATGTTGGCTCGCCCAGAAGGGTTGATTCCATCGGCCGTGCGTAAACGTGAGCTGAAATCTGGGGTTGATTCTTTGTAGGGTTGATTCGTTGATGTGGAGAAGTTCAACTTTTGTCTGGCGGTTGGCAAGCGTTGTCACGTGTAAAAAGTTGAACTTCTGTCTGACGATTGGCGATTTGTGTCGCTGGAAATTGTAGAATAAGAGAAGAGATTAAGACATGTCAGAAAATATTCTCGAAGCGAAAGCGATTAAAAAACAGTTTGGCGGTTTGGTGGCGGTCAATACGCTTGATTTTGAAATTAAAAGAGAGAGCATTTCCAGTGTTATTGGACCGAATGGGGCTGGGAAAACGACTTTTTTCAATTGTATCACCGGTTTTTACCAGTTGACTGAGGGGCGGATTTTGTTTGATGGTCGCCGTTTAGACGGCCGTCAAACGGACGAAATCACCCGTATGGGGGTCTCGCGGACCTTTCAAAACATCCGTTTGTTTAACAACATGACTGTCATGGAAAATGTGATGGTGGGTCAAGAAGCCCATCTTAAATCAACTTGGTGGGGAGCGATTCTCAATTTACCCTCTGTGGTGAAAGAAAATGAAGAGTCTGAAGAGCGGGCGCGTGAGCTACTTAACTTTGTTGGCTTGAAAGGACAAGGGGATTTGTTGGCGACCAATTTGCCTTATGGGGCGCAACGTCGTTTAGAGATCGCCCGCGCCTTGGCCAGCAAGCCGAAGTTGCTGTTGTTGGACGAACCTACGGCCGGGATGAACCCGAAAGAAACGGCCGAAACAACCGATTTTATCCGTAAGTTGCGTGATGAATTGGGGATTACGATCTTGTTGATTGAGCATGATATGCGCGTGGTCATGGGGATTTCTGAACGAATCACCGTTTTGGACTATGGCAAAAAGATTGCGGAAGGGTTGCCACACGACATTCAAAACAACACCCAAGTGATTGAAGCGTATCTCGGCCGTGGTGCGGCCGCGAGTGCGACGATCGATTTGTAATAACAATCAGGTTGTCTGAGAAGTTCAACTTCTGTTTGACAATTGGCAATATTCGTCACGTGCAAGAAGTTGAACTTCAGGAAGCGTGATCAAAGAAAAACTCTTATGTCACTACTGAAAGTAAATAATATCCACGCTTATTATGGCAATATCCATGCCCTTAAAGGGGTTACGATTGATGTAAATGAAGGAGAGATTGTCTCCTTGATCGGCAGTAATGGGGCTGGGAAAACGACCACATTGCGTGCGATTAGCGGATTGATGTCATTGCGCGAAGGGTCTGTTGAATTTGAAGGTGAAGATATCGCCAACTATGCCTCTCATGATTTGGTCGGCCGTGGTATTGCGATGGTTCCGGAAGGGCGTGGTGTGTTTGCCAAAATGACGGTCATGGAAAACCTCGAATTGGGGGCGTATACCCGCAATGATGCGGATGGCATTAAGCAAGACCTTGAACGCATTTTGGAACTGTTTCCCCGCTTGGCGGAACGAAAAACGCAGATTTCCGGTACGATGAGTGGTGGTGAGCAGCAGATGTTGGCGATGGGGCGGGCGATGATGGCTCAGCCGAAGTTGTTGTTGCTCGATGAACCTTCGATGGGATTGGCTCCGATTTTGGTTGAGCTGATTTTTGATACGGTGAAAGAGCTTAACGAATCGACAGGGACGACGATTTTGCTGGTTGAGCAAAACGCCCATATGTCGCTTCAAGTGAGCCATCGGGGTTATGTGTTGCAGACGGGTGAAATTGTGACCCAAGGGAATGCGAAAGATTTGCAGCAGGATGAGTCGATTAAGAAGGCTTATTTGGGAATCGAGTAACCAAGGCAAAAGTTGAAAGGCAAAAGGAAAAAGTTGCCTACTTTGTTTGAAACGGTCGCTAGAAAGCGGCCGTTTTTGTTTTTCATTTATCGTAACTATTCAGCAACCGTCTAATTGGATTTGCTCCCCTCCTATCAGGATTGGCTGGGGGAGATGGGTCTAAATAAATTTTCCTAGTCCTGTCGGATTTGGTGGGAGTTGATCAATTAACGATTGTCATTCCCACGAAGGTGGGAATCCAACTCTGCTTGAGCGGTGGATCCCCGCCTACGCGGGGATGACAACCCTGCAAATCGACTATTTTTGAACGATTTACGCTTATCCCACCAAATTCGGCAGTATCAGAAATTTTCCCTCTCCCCCAAGGGAGAGGGGAGCCAAGAAAGCCGCTGAATAGTTACCATTTATCAAGAAAGGGAAGACGCTGATGTGTATGGAGTTTGTGTTTTAGCTTTTTACTGCCCCAACGAGCAAGCCACGTGCAATAAACCGTTCTAGGGCGATAGCCATACCAATAACCGGTACGATCATAAGCATGATGAGCACCGACATATTCCACCATTGCGGGCCACGTGTCGTATTTTGGGCGACCACTAAAATAGGCATCGTTTGTGCGTTATTTGTACTTAGGAATAGCGCGAGTAGATATTCGTTCCAAGTAAAAACCAGAACAAACAAGAACGTGGCGACTAAGCCGGGAATGGCGATTGGTAATATGATTGAGATAAATGTTTGCAATCGGGTCGCGCCATCAATGGCGGCGCTTTCCTCGAGAACGATCGGAATTGTGGCAAAATAGTCTCGCATGAGCCAAATCACAATTGGTAAATTGGCGGCAACATAGGTAATGATCAAAGCGGTACGCGTATCATCAAGGTTAATTGATTTAAAGAAAATGAAAATTGGCATGACGATGGCGACCGGTGGGAGCATACGCTGAGAAATGAGCCAAAACGCGATATCTTCGTTACCTAAATGTGCATTGAATCGTTTGCCGATGGTTTGTGCGAGGAGGAAGAAGATAACAGCGGCCGAGACGATGACAAGATTGACCGGAGCCCCGCCATAACCGATTGCCGCCAATGATAAAAGCACTAAGGCTACAAACAAACCAATTAAGCCCAGTTTCGGTTTGTATTTGAAGCGAACAAGAGCATAAGATGCGGCTGCGCCAATTCCTAAGGCGATAAGTGCACTGCTTATCCCGACAATAACTGTATTGATGAATGGCACAAATGTAGTCGATTCCCCTTCCTCTATTAAAATTTTATACCAAGCATGTAGGTCGGGTTGAAAATCAACCCAAGGGATATAGTTTGGCCCCGAGTTGACCGCAATTGGGAGCTTAATCGATGTCGTAAAGACCCAGTAGATGGGAAAAAGAACGACAATTGTCCAAAAAATCAAAATGAAATAGATAAAAATCTGAGCTAGTGGCGATGGCGTATATAACCCGCGACGACGTAATAACCAATCCATAATAGTTATGTCCTTGTAATTATTCAGTAGCTTTCTTGTCTCCCCTCTCCCTTGAGGGAGAGGGGGTGGGGGAGAGGAGAAAATTTATTTAAATTCACCTCCCCCACCCCCTCCTTATAGGAGGGGGGCGAAACAAAAATGACTATTGCTGAATAATTATATGTTCTTTATGATGAGAGCTCTTCTGCTAACGGACGTGCATTATTGATAAAGTTCAGCCCGATGTAAGTGACCAAAAATAGAAGGAGGTAAGCGACTGCGGCCGAGCCACCAAAGTCTGAGGCCTTGAATGCTTGATAGGCATGTAAGGTCATCGGTTCTGTGGCGGTCCCTGGTCCGCCGCGTGTCATGACAAAGGGGAGGTCAACAATTTTGAATGCTTCGATGAGACGGATTAGGATAATGGTTGTGCTTACAGGCAAAATTTGTGGGAGTGTAATGTAGCGAAAGAATTGCCAGTTTGTGGCACCATCAACGAGAGCCGCTTCGCGCTGGTCTTGTGCCATGCCTTCTAATGCCGCAATTAAAACGATAAATATAAAGGGGGTCCACTGCCAAATATCTGCTAACATGACCCCGATGCGGGCGCTGTGCGCTTGGGCCGCCCAAGAATAATCGCCACCTACACCGAATACGGTGCGAAATAGCGGTGTTAGAGGACCGATGCTGGTGTTGCTGACCATGCGGAACATATAAGCGACGCCGACAGGGGTAATCATCATAGGGAGCAAAAAGACAACTCGGAAAAAGCGTTTTCCAAATAAGTCGCCAGTGAGTAGCAAGGCTAGCCCTAAGCCTAAGATATATTGTAAAGAGACCCCGAAAATGACGAAATAAAGTGTGATTAGCAAGGTTCCTGGAATGCCGGTTGGATTGCCTTCTTCGTTGGGTAATGTGGTGAACGTGTGTACCGTAATCCACATCAAATAAAGGGCGATAGTAATGGCGACCAATCGGCCGAGAATAGGGCCAGCACTGGGCCATTCTCCGGGCAAAAGAGGTCCTATGGCTAACCACAGGATGCGTAGGGCGACAAACGTGCAAAAGGAACCCCATGCGAGCATACCCAAGTAACCCATTTCAGGTGGCTCACCCTCAATTGTGTAGTATCCAAAGAGAAAATGGCCTACACCAAGCCCGATGAGGACAAATATAGCGGCCGCAATAGCCCCATGGGTTACAGTTAGCGTTGTTCGTCGGAGAACGAGTCGTTTGATACTCCAAATGAGCAAGATAGCGATGGCGATAAATAAAATCCAGCCAAAGAGAGTCGGTTCACCGATTTTGCCGATGGTATGACGTTGTTCACGGCCGAAGATGAGTTTATTAAAGTTGGCTAATCCGATAAAGGTAATATCAAATCCACCTTGAGCGATTTTTACCCGTGTTAAGGCTAAGTAAAGTGATGCGATTAAGGGGAAGATTGACATCACGAGGACCAGCAGAACCGCTGGCATAAGGAATAGTTGTGATGCGTGGCGATCTCCCCAATCTTGCCATCGCTGTAAATTAGTATCCATGGGAGGCGATGTTTTCGTTCCTGCCATACAATCTCCTGTTTGTCATTTCTGACAATGACCTGAAAGAATAAGGGTGTTTTGATCTCTTTGGAGACCACAACACCCTCTACAATATGATGCTGCTAACAATACCTTCGCCATTTTTAGGCATATATGACAACAGTCTTGCCTTTGAGGTAAATTTGTTTCTAGTCCTGTCGGATTTGGTGGGAGTTGATCAATTAACGATTGTCATTCCC
>WTJY01000301.1 GCA_011524645.1 Anaerolineales bacterium
GACCCCACGCCGATCTAATTCACTCGTTGCCAACAAAACACCTCGTTGACAACGTGCACATAACCCTTGTATCACACGTGTTAACATCTCATTCCGAATGCGCGCATCGTCATCTAACGTCCAGCGTGCTTCAGCGTCCCACCCTTGAGCCAAAACAAATGCATTGCTCAACGGCTGACGCGGAATATCCCACCAACCGGTTGCACCGGTTTCTAGCCAGACTTGGACAGGCACACTCTTTTCGCTCAGCAAAAAGCTGTAAATCGTGCCGATATAAACCCCATTTGGGTCAGGAGGATCGCCAAGGTCTGGGGGATGAGCGGTTACCAAACCATTTTGAATCGCGTTGACAAATACACGGCCGACCGCCAAATCACTTTTTAATTGCATCGCACCGGCCGCTTGACGCAAACGTGTCGCTAAACGAACCAACCAATCACAAACAGCCGCAGCCTGAACATCCGGTTCCGGAATAAATTGCCGCTGTGATAACAAATCGGTAAACAAACGATGAATGAAAAAATCGAGCGTCAACGGCCGTTCACCTTCTCGCTGCCCCACTTCGCCTTGATCCAAAAGCCAGTCACGCAAAATCACAACTTTGTCTAGCAAATCTTGCCCCACACGGCCGGTCTGTTCATCGGTCAACTCCCCGATCTCGCGCAGTGCCGGCACCACAGGGTCATACAAACTTTTCGCCAACAGCATGGCACGAGCCGGATCTAAGCCATGAATCGTCAGGGTCAACGCCTCCGCCATGTCATACACTGAAGGGTGAAAATCCCAGCTAGGAAAAGCCAGCGCCAGCCAGACGAGCCAAGCCCGTACGCGAGGCTCTTCCCGCGGACTCGCACGACGACGCGACAATTGATACGTCAGCCCCGCTTGGGCCAGTGACTGCGTGAGTTTATAGCGCAAAGCACCATCTAAATAAGGAACGATAATCGCGATTTCATGGGGAGCTACCCCCTCCTCTTCAACGAGCTGTCGCAAGCGTTCACCTAAACGAACCAACATCTCTCGACGATAACGCCCTTGTACCGCCCCCCAAAGCGCCTGATCAACCGCTTGCAAATCGGCCGTGGGCTTGCCACCCAATAGGTAATGTTGTACATGGCGCGCAACATGATAGACCCCTTGCTCTTCCAAAAATCGCCGTTCCAAATGAATCGTTTGTTGGCATCGTGCCCGAAATTGCTCGGCAAGGGTCGGATCGGCCGCCAAAAATCGCTTATAACCACCCCCAGCGTCATAAACGATGGTGGTGCTTACGGTGGCATCCATTAATTGCATCACAAATGACTGCCCCATAGCCGTTTGTTCCTCAACATTATCGACCAGCAAATGGCGAAAGCGCTCACTAAAATAACGAGAAAACGCTTCCCCTCCGATCAAATGGCGTTGAAACACATCAACCGCCAACGAAAGATCGATCAAATTGTTTTCATAACAAATTTTCCGAAACGCCAGAGCCGCTTTTTTCGCATCATACAAATGGCGAATGTGCTCCGGCTCCCCTGCCCATGTCTCGATTTGTCGCTGGATCGCAGCGGTTACCGTTAAGCCATTTAGCGCCGAACGGTTTAAATTATCGAGCAACTGGCTCACAATTTGCTGCGGCCGTAATCGCAAATCAGCAAAGTGTCCGTCGTCCAACATCGGTGTGACCACTTCCCACATGAGCATTTGAGCCAAGTCATAACTCAGCCAGGTGGGCGGGGTATAAGCATGTTTAAATCCGGCCGGTCGTGCCACAAGAGGCCAAAACATGGTGACCATGTCCCGTGCCAAGCCGGAGTAGGTGGTGATCTGCAAATCCGCCAACGCACCAACACCCGATTCATGAATAAAATCGAGATAGTTTTCGCGGTGGCTATGTTCGGCCACCAACACCAATATCGTGTAAGCGGGCTCGCCATCTTGCAATAATGATTCGATGCGACTCTGCACGGCCGAACTCTTCCCGGTTCCGGCCGCGCCCACCACAAACAGGGTCTCTTTATGTCCAACGATCTCCCGCTGCTCTATGCTCAGTTCCATACTATATTTTGCTCGCCTCTGTCATGTCATAAACCACTCGAAAATAAAGGCGGACAGCTCCCAAAGAAACCTCATCCCCATCAACTAGCAAACGGCCGTACTCAGGAACCGGTTCTAAATTAACAAAAGTACCACTTGTGCTCCCTTCATCATATAAGCGATAAGATTGATCTTCTTGAATAAAAGTCGCATGGAGCCGCGAAAGGGTAATGTCGTTTTCAAAGACCAAATCGCTGCTGGCGGGTGATCGCCCTACCCGAACTTCGATTCCGCGCAAGGTGAGCGGGCTTTCACTTCGTGTAACCGATTCAATCACATCAAGCGCATAACCAGCAATGACCGGCGTGGCCACTTTTGTTGTTTCACCATATCTCCCCAACTCGCCTACATCGCTTAAGGAGGGTGGCGTTAGTTCACGATTAACTCGACGGCCTCGCGCCGATGTCACCCCCCCAAACAACTGCTCCCAAAGCTCCGGTTGTTGCCACAGCCACAGCATGAACCCGATCAAAAGCAACAAAACTGAAAAACCTCCAAACACAAAAATCCACAGCCTCCCCGACTCAGCCACTTGCAAAGTTGGCGGGATCACCGTTTCCACGCCCTCTAAAACATCTAAATAAAGAATCGGGCTATTTCTTTGTTGGGCATCGATGTCAGCGACAGATAGCCATACTTCATTCCGGCCGAAGCGTAGCGGAATCTCCGCCTCAAAGCGGTCAATAAGATCGGGATCGACCGTAGCCGCCTGCACCCCGTTTACCCATAACAACGCTTGGGTAATCTCTCGCTCAGTGCCATCTAGCCAGTTAACATCGGCGGGAAAAGAAAGGGGGACCGCCGTATCTACATTAGGAAGTGTCAGTTGACGTTCATTTTCTGGCACGGTCAATTCAACAAATGGGGTTGATCCGGTTATCGCGATCTGGGTGCCGGTCTGCACCGAGCCATCACTGCCAAAACGAATAGCAACCGGAATATCACCGGCCGTTAGCTCAGGCACGATATAGCGAATGACCGTATGGGTACGTAAACGACTAATTCGCTCCCAAATGGTCATCACCCCTTGCTCTGTTAAATCGGCCGCAGTGCCACCGGTTCCCACAGCCAAATCGGCTAAATAGCTTTGTCCAGCCGTGGGGTCTCGCAAATTCTCATTGTTCAGGGCAACCGTATGGATCGGAATCCCCTGCGCGGCCGCTAGACCGGCAATAGCTTCGCGGTTAAAGCGATTACTCACCACATCTGTGCCATCAGAGAAAACCACCATCGCCGTAGCCAAATGTTCAGACGGCCGTAACTCATCAATCTGTTCGAGCAATCCCCCCACACTATCAACCAATGCGGTCGGCCCATTTTGCGCAGGAAACGGCTCGACTAGCGCATTTAGTACACTATTATGAAAAGTTGTTGGCGCGAGCAGCTCAATCCCCCCTTGGGTCCCAACTTGATATAAGGCGATAAAGTCGGTCTGCTCTTGCATCTCTCCGCGATCCAAATAAAGCTTGAGTGCTTCTTCCAACGCAGGGAGTTCGCTTTTTACACCGGGAGGTGTATCGACCAAGACAAGGGTGAAAGTCCCCACGTTTTCAGTTCGAATAATATCCGAAGTCGCAATTTCCATACTGGCGTGTGTGATTTGCGGCACAAATCGATCAAAATCAAGCGGATTACCAATCGTATCAATCCCCCAAAGTCGCAATTCAATAGCGGGCAAACGATCCACCCCCACAGCACTGACCGTTACCAAACGGGGTTGCACAACCCCATCTTGTGCCCATACAACATGTCCAGAGAGCAAAGCGAACAAAATCACTATCGCTAAAAATCGACCTTTTTGCCAAAAATGTATTCCAATTTTCATAATTTTGTCTGTTTTGTTCTGCCAAATCGAAACCGGTTTGCTCAGATCAACACCGCCGCAAAAATAATCAACTTGCAGGATTTACGCCCCTCCTATCAGGTTGGGTTGGATGGAGCTGTTTCTCTCCCGCTGGGAGAGAGGCACTTTTGATCCGGCACGAATTAAAAATAATTGAGCGATCGGCCCGAGATATTTTTAATTCAAGGTTCTCTACCGGACACCCCTTAAAAATGCCCGAGCTAACGACGAACTCCTAAAATCAGGACATTT
>WTJY01000011.1 GCA_011524645.1 Anaerolineales bacterium
TTTGCCTTTAAGGTAAATTTGTTCCTTGAATTAAAAATATCTCGGGCTGATCGCGTCATTATTTTTAATGCGCGTCGGATCAAAAGCCCCCCTCTCCTGATAGGAGGGGAGCAAATCCAATGAGTTGATTAATTTGGCGAAGGTATTGGTTGTGTTTACCAATTTCTACTATTAGTAAATCTCAGGTCACTATTTAAACCACGACAGTTTTTCGAACGGATTTCGGACAGGAATAATTTACACAAGCTTGATTTTGGGAATTAGATTTGTACATTACAAAGAGAGTTTGCTATGGGTAAGAGAGAAGAATTTTCTGATGTATTAAAAGAACTGATGTCGAAGAAAGGTTTATCACAAACAGACTTAGCCAATCGACTTGGGAAGAATCGCACCACGATACATAGTTGGCTTCAAGCTCACTCTAAATATCCAAAAGAGAAAAATATAGTTTTAAAGATCGCGCAGGCGTTGGATCTTAATGAAGAGGAGGCTGATCGCTTATTGCTTTCGGCTAATCGCCAAAGACTCAATCAATTAAGATTTGCAATTTATGCAGATCCAGAAAATGAAAATTATGAAGAGATTAAGATATTGATTTCGTTTTGGGGTGAACTTCGGTTACCCACAATGCGTAAATCGCCTTTTCAAATTCCGATGAGCCATGGCCCCTTGTTTGGGCGAGATAGAGAGTGGCAAGATTTGCGTCAAAAGCTACTTAAGGGGGGAATTTACGTGCTTTCAGGCATGCCTGCCGTTGGTAAGACGATGTTTGCGGTTAATCTTGGGCATGATTTGAGAGAGGCTTTCCCTGATGGTGTTTTGTGGTTAGGGTTGTCATCGATTAAGCCAAATGATAGTGAGGACGACAAACAGTGGGCAATTGTATCTCAAGCCAAACCTACTCTATCTGCATACGGCCGTTCATTCCCCTCCCCAGAAACAATCCCTAGCATACAACTCGCTTTTCGAGATGTTTTAGAAAACAAACAAGCCTTGTTGTTGATTGATGATGCCCCCTCTCAAGGTATTATAGTGAATTGGCTCCCTTCCACGCGCCATTGCACCGTGTTGATTACCACCCAAAATCAACACGTTCATAACATGACGGATCAAAATAGTCTTTGTTTGTTAACAGGGTTGAGTTTTGAGGCTTCTGTGCAGTTCCTCCGGCATAAATTAGGTGATGAACGCATGGACATCGCCTTGGAGGATGGGAAGACCGGTGTGCAGCAGATTCATACGATGGTTGAAGGATTGCCATTGGCTCTTGAATTGGTTGCTGAAAGCTTAAGACACGTCACTATCGATGAATATGTAGAAAAAGTGTTATTGCAAGAGCTTCGAGCTAGTCTAAAGAAAGGCTGGGCAAAATCGTTTGGTGTAAACATTGACATCAATCGGGTTTTTCAATATAGCTTTGATAGGTTAGCTGCACCTGTGCAAAAAATTTTTTCATATTTGTCGATTTTCGAGACCGGTTTTTTTACTGCCCCAGCGCTAGCATTTGTTGCAAAATTAACGGATTACAAAACATTAAGATTTTTGCTTGCTTTGGAAACCGCCTCACTTATTACAGCCCACACACACGAACCTAATGGATGCGATCAATCGACAGAGCTTGTAACTCAATTCTACATTCATCGCCTATTGCGTATTTTTGCGGGTTACCAGCTAGGTGATGAAACTAATATACATGATTTGCGATTACGTTTGATCGATTACTATGCTGACTTTGCTCATACTCATCGTCAGTTTAAAGACTGGGTATGCTTGGAATCAGAACAAAATAATATAGATTTGGTTTTAAAGTGGGCCAATGATTTCCAAGATTACCCCCTACTCCTCAAGCTTGGATTGTCTCTTACTGTTTATGATCGTGGTTATTTCGGCTATCTAGATTTATGCGGTCATTACGAACAAGCTAGGAGATTATTTGCGGCGATTGTAGAAGAGCCAGATGGTTTCTTTTCCACATGTGACACGGCAACTCAAGTTGATGTATTGCTGAGACTGGGGATATTTACGACTAAACAGTCTGGGGCGGCGGATGCTGAACAATACTTTAAACAAGCAATGTCCTTACTGTTGTCTTTAGAAATGAGCGAAGAGAATGCACATCGCCATGCCTATCTTTCCGAACAGCTAGCCCAAGCGGAAATGCAATTAAATGGAGATAGTGAAATTGCGCGCGATTGGATTGAGCAAGCAGTGAATCTTTTACGTCGCTATTCTAATGATGATACGTCACGTTATTTGTCGGGACATCTTCAACTCATAGATGGTGAAATGTTAGGGAAATACCAACAGCAAATCGCGGCATCTATCGTAACGGTTGAGGCTGGTCTAAAGAATCTCCCCCAAGAAATGACTCGCTCACATTTAAAAGGGTATATTCTTCTATTTAACTTATACCGAATTGCGGGTAACTTTGATAAGAGAGATGAGTATTCACGCCGTGTTATTGAATTAGCGGATCAATTAAATGATGTTCATGCGCTCGCGGCCGGGTTGCGTAATCAAGCAAATACACTAAAAAATCAAGGGGATTACGTAGAATCGCAAAAACTCGCACTTCGAGCCAAAGAGCTATTTGATCAGATCGGGCAAAAAGTGGAAAGTGCGACCATGTTGCAAAACATTGGTCGAACTTACAGAATACTTCAGCTAAATCAAGATTGCCGAAAAGCCCTGCTAGATGCTTTACAAACATTTTTTGAGCTAGAAACGAATGAGTATGAGGCATATACCCGTCTTGAGTTAGCTGCATTGGAAATGAGTGAGCAGAATTTTGAACAGGCAGAAAAAGAGCTTTCCATTGTTCATCAAATATGCCGAACTCGTAATGATTTATATCTAATGCCATATGCGCTGAGTGGTATTGCAGAACTGGCTTGTATGATAGGTGATTTAGATAAAGCTTACAAAACTATCAAAGACGCATTAGACCTTACAAACAATAGTAGACGAAAAGAATCACGTGGTATTGTTTTGTCGGTTTATGGGTTGATTTTAGATGCTTTGAACCAACCGACCGAAGCTGCACAGGCACATAAAGAGGCCTTAGAATTACTTGAGGGTGGGGATCTACATGAGCTTGGAAAAGCCAAAAAGCGTATGAAGTAATTGCCAGAGGTGATTGCTGTGTAATGGGAATAAAAATCAAGCCCCCTGATTTTTTACTGATACTGCCGAATTTGGTGGGATCAGTGTAAATCGTTCAAAAATAGTCGATTTACAGCGGTGTCATCCCCGCGTAGGCGGGGATCCACCGCTCAAACAGAGTTGGATTCCCACCTTCGTGGGAATGACAATCGTTAATTGATCAAGTCCCACCAAATCCGACAGGGCTAGATTTTTTAATATCAGATGCAGAAGTTGACAAAACTAGATTTACGGATCAATAGGAAACACCCCTTTGGGGCAACGATCACCTACGGCGACAGTAAAAAAACGATTCCTTCGGCTCAAATTGAGAATTGCTGTTGGATAGTGATTTAACTAGAGTACAATTGTAGGCACTTTATATAATTAGGAGAGTAATTTAAAGTCGTGTCTCGTCGTAAGAAACAAAAACAAACAAAGCGAAAGCAAAAAATCAAAAGAATCTCGCCTGTTAAGGAGGGATTAAAGGCCTTTCAGGCAGGGTCTTATGAAGATGCATTAAAAGCTTGGGCACGATTGCCGTCTAGCCATGCAAAACTAAATGAAGCCAAAGCGGAATGCTATTTTCGGCTAGCTTGGCAACAGCCAGAAAATGCCATAGACCATTTGCAAACTGCGCAAAAATTACAACCAGCCGACGGCCGATTCGCCTATCACTTAGCTCGTTTACAGCATAAATCTGGCCAGTTGACAGAAGAGGTTGCCAATTTATACGAAAGCGCATATCAGACAGAGGGAGAGTTTGCCGAACGAACCGCCTATTTACAAGCCTTGCTGAAAATGCGAATGGCCTCTAAATCGGCCGTTGCCCAATTACAAAAAACCACAATATGGGAGCAACTTACCCCCTCACAGCAGGATGATCTACAGTCTGTTTCAACGATTTGGAACAAGCAATCGTTATCTGCCTCACCTGAAGATCAATTTTGGCTAGGCGTTGAGGCGATGCAACGGGGGAACAAGCAAGATGCGAAACGGTATTTAACCCAAGCGAGCCACCAATTAAAAACGGCCGGTCTAAGCCACTACTATCTCGGCATCATCGCGGCACAGAATGAGCAAACACAAGAAGCTGCTAAACAGTGGTCCGCCGCCAAAAAATCCGGTTTCCAGCATCCACATCTCGATATGAACTTGGGTGAAATTTATCATCGATTAGCTGAAGAGCATATAGAAAAAGGGAAAATCGAAGAAGCCCTAAAGGTGGCAAACGAAGCGGCACGGTACAAAGATGACAAGCAGTTCCGAGACTTACATGCTTATCTTAAACAGCAAATCGCTTATGAGTCGGCTCAACGGGGAGAATGGCGGCAAGCCAAACAGTTGTGGCAATCGGCCGAAAAGCAAGCGGGTGGTAATTTTCGCCTGATGTGTAATTTAGCTTTGGCTTGTGAGCAGGAAGAGGCGTTTACATTGGCCGCTACCTATTGGCGTAAAGCGTTACGACAACGGCCGCGCAAAGCGAATCATCCCGATGCGATTGGTGATGAACAAGTGGCGAAACTATGGCAAAGAGTAGCGAAAGCGTATGCTATGGTTGAAGAATTTGAGGAAGCCTTGAGCGTGCAAAAAAATGCGGTGAAATGGCAGCCCGATAACTTAGCTCTACGGATTGAATTGGCTGAAGGCTATTTGGAGAATGCCCGCTTTCAAGCGGCCGAAAATGAGCTCAATCGGATTCTTGAAAGGGACCAAAATTATATTCCCGCTCTTATGATGATGGGTGAACTATTCGCCGAGTCGGGATATTACTGGCAAATATTCCAAGCTCCTCACTATTGGGAAAAAGTTCTAGAAATCGATCCCAACCATGTGGGGGCGCGACAAAACTTGGCCACATTTTATATCGATCAAGGGGATAACCACCTAAATGGGTGGTTTATATCTCATCCGTCAGCTTTAGAAGCCTACCAAAATGCGCTTAAATTTGACCCGAATAACCCGATGGCGCTCTGCAAAGCGGCTTATATTCATTTGTACTTTTTGGAAGATGAGGCGACTGCGCAACAGTACTATGACCAAGCTATCACCAATCACCCACAAAATATCGAAGTGCGCATGCTGATCACGATTCAATGGTTAGCGGTGGGGGATGGTGACAAAGCGTGGGCGGTTACCAAACAAGCTGAACAAGCGATGCCCAACTTGCCGCATCATTTTTATTTGGCTATTGCGGATAATCTATTGAACAACGATGCGACCGAGCGGATTCAACCTTGGCTTGACCGAGCGGTCGAAAAGTCGGCCGATCAATCGGTCTATCTCGAAATCGGGAGCATGGGGATGATGAACCCTCAAGCTATTGAGATTGGTGAAAAATATCTGCACATCGCGATCAAAAAAGGGATTGATGTGGCGCGTGCGAATATGCTTTTGGGCATTTATCAGTCAAGACAAAAGAATATGAAAGAAGCGAATCGCTATTGGGATCAAGCGGCCAAGCAGGCGATAAAAGACAAAGACTTCGAGCTCGTAGAACAGATCGAACAATCCCGTATCATGTTTAGCTCCCCTCTAGGAGGGCTATTGGGTCAGGTATTTAGCGGTAATTTGGACCCGGACGAGATGATTGACATGATGCCGCCAGAGTTGCTGGCCGAACTATTTGATGAAGATGATGATGACTGGGAGGATGATGATGACTGGTTCTAATAACCCAAATCAAGGAGAACGCGCGGCTCCCCCCAATGTAGCGCGGGCAGATTTAAGTAGCAATGACCCATATGCCATACTCGGGGTTGAACGAGACGCGACCCTGCGCCAAATTAAAAAAGGGTATTTCGCCTTGGTTCGCGAATTTCCCCCAGAAACAGAGCCCGAAGCGTTTAAGATTGTGCGCGCTGCCTATGAAAAGTTACGCACGGCCGAAAGTAAAGCCCAAACCGATCTTTTCTTGCTGCGCCCCCCGACCCCTCTCACACCACGCAAACGGCGTAAAAAGCTCAATCTCACCGTTTCTCCGCTTGATATGATTTGCTATTTGGAAGGGCTGAGCGAGTTGGCCGAGCATGAGTTCTCTGGTGATTATCGCCCCATTAAGCTGTAAAATGATATGAGTGATCGAAGACAGGTATGGGCCACCTTGGCTGATCTACTGGCACAAGTTCGCGCCAATCACCAAGAAGAAGTGGTTGCCCCAGAGACAACTTTAATTGAAAAAGAGCTGAGGAAGTTGGGCAAAGCTCAGTTTAAAGCCAACGCGCTTACTGAAAGCCAGTTCGCTCAGCAGCAAACCACAATCGAGCAATTGAGTGCACTGCAAACAGAGAACCAAGCTTTGCAGGCGAATATACAAGAAAACCAGCAGGCTTTAATCAATCAGCAGATGTTACAAGCGATTTTGCCGGCACTCGATGGCTTGGAACATGCTATGAATAGTGGCGCCATCCACTTAAATGAAAATAAAGCTTTATCTGACTATTTTGAGTCTTTGGCAAGCTGGCTAGACGGGCTACGTTTGGTGCAGGAGCGGCTACAAAAGGTATTAGAGACAGGGGGAGTCACCATAATTCCCACATTGGGACACCCATTTGATCCATTTTGTCATAAAGCGATTGGCACGACCACGGAGGCCGGTCAAGCAAATCTGCCTGCGAACACGATTGTCCATGAAGAGCGACGTGGGTATCGTACAGCAAGCGGGATATTGCGTTTCGCGGAAGTGATTGTTTATCGGCCACAGAAAAATTAAATTCAAACAACAAACAATACCTTTGCCAATGTGAATGGCCTGATTGGATTTGCTCCCCTCCTCTAGGGGCTGGGGGAGGTGGATTACCCCTCTCCCAACAGGAGAGGGGGCTTTTGATCCGGCACGAATTAAAAATAATTGAGCGATCAGCCCGAGATATTTTTAATTCAAGGAATAACTTTACCTCAAAGGCAAGACGGTTGTCATATATGCCGAAAAATAGCGAAGGTATTGACAAACAACACCGTTTGCGATCTCGCAGACGTATATGGAGTGATGGGAAAGATGAGTAATATAATCGGTATCGATTTAGGTACAACCAATTCAGGTGTGGCTATTGTCAACAACGGCCGGCCACAAATGTTGCCTTATGGTGAAAAAAATATTATTCCCTCTGTTGTGGGTCGTGCTCCCAACGGCAAATGGTTGGTCGGTACCCCTGCGTGGAATCAATATATACTCGATCCTGACAATACGGCCGTTTCAATCAAGCGACATATGGGGGAAGATTATCATGTCGATCTGGGCGATAAACGATTAACGCCAGCTCAGGTATCCGCTTTGATCTTACGTCAGCTAAAAATAATTGCCGAACGTCACCTAGGAGAAACTGTATCGGAAGCGGTCATTACCGTCCCCGCCTATTTCTCTGATAGCCAACGCCAAGCCACACGAGATGCGGGTCGTATCGCAGGCTTAAAAGTCCAACGGATTATCAACGAACCGACTGCGGCCGCTTTGGCTTACGGTCTCAATTTGGAAGAAGACAAGCTCATTTTGGTCTATGATCTCGGTGGTGGCACATTTGATGTCTCATTGGTTGAGCTAATGGGTGGGATTGTTGAAGTGCTGGCGAGTCATGGTGATACCCATTTGGGAGGTGATGACTTTGATTATCAATTGGCTCGTTATTTAGCAGATCGATTTGATGAAGAAAACGATACCGATATTTGGGGAGATTCTCGGGCCCAAGCGCGACTCTTACGCGCGGCCGAACAGGTGAAAATCAAACTCTCGAACCGGCCGTTCGCTTGGGTTAAAGAGGAATATTTATTTGAAAAAGACGGTATTCCACTCCATTTTGAACATGAAGTCAGCCGCTCACTGTTTGAAACGGAGATCAAGCCACTATTAGAAAAAACGGCCGCATCGATTGAGCAAGTCTTGCAAGACGCCGATATATCGGCAGAAGAAATTGATCGTGTCTTACTCGTCGGTGGGTCCTCTCGCATCCCTCTGGTGCGCCAACTGATTATTGATCTACTTGATATCGAACCTGAAATCGGGATTAACCCGGATGAAGCGGTCGCTCTAGGCGCGGCGGTACAAGCTGCAATCATTCAAGGGGAACCAATCGACGCGATTTTAGTCGATGTAACACCCCATTCACTGGGTATTGCTACGGCCGAATTGCGTTTAGGTACAGTTATCCCAGATCAATACAAAGTGCTTATTCCGCGTAACTCAACCATTCCCATTTCCGCCGAAGAGCTTTTTCACACCCTTTATCCTGGACAAACAAAAATAGAAATTCAGGTCTATCAAGGGGAAAAAGAAATAGCCTCACAAAACAGATTATTAGGTGAGTTTCTAGTTGAAAATTTAGAAGCCACCACAGATGAAGGTCGCGCCCAAATTACAGTTCGCTTCGACTTTGATATGGATGGGATTTTACAAGTGACAGCCCGAGATCGAGCCACAGGCCAAGAAGCTGACATGACAATTGAGGCTTCTTTAAAACGGCTCGATGAGACTGATATAGAGAATGCGCAAAACGATATATCCGCCTTACGACCGCTTCCCGATACGACCAAAGCATTAATCGCACGGGCCAACGCCTTACTCGCCAATGAAACGGATGGAATGGATAAGGTGATGTATGAAAAACTAGAAACTTTGTTAAGCGATATCGCATTGGCTCAAGTAAACCATGATGTGCTACGCATAGACGAGTTGTCTGAAACGTTACTCGATTTTCTCTTTGATTTGGAATAAATATGACCGTTTTTTCGTAATTATTCAGCAACCGTCTAATTGGATGTGCTCCCCTCCTATCAGTAGGAGAGCACATCCAATCAGACGCTTTGTATTGGCGAAGGTACTGGTGCTAGTCTAAACCAATATTAACAGCGTGTTGATGAATCGTTTGTGATGGTGCGAATAGAGCTGAATGATGAGCATCCATCCAACGCATTCATAAGTCCCGTCTTATACCTTATATAGGAAGAAGGGACTAGGTGCTAGGGGGAGGAAGCCAGCCCCCAGCTCCCAGCTCCTAGCACCTAATCCCCATATATCAGCAAAACCTACATTTTTTCGCTGATTTGTGACCAAATTTCACTTAAAATTGACAGCTATACCCCCCTTCGCTACAATCCGATGTCGCTGTGTTTTGCGTACATTCAAACATGGTTAGACAAAATTTTTCCCTTGAATTTTTCACAAAGTAATCATCTCACTTGAAACACTATTTTCAGTTTCGTTCGGCATGGCTGATAGCAAGGGCGATCAGCCTATTTGCGGACGCTAACACACAAAACAATTCGGCCGAATGGGATTAAGGAATGCACAACTTTTTGGAGGTTGACGAATGGATATTTTATTAGGATCTGTGTTGGCAGAAGAAGCCGCCAGTGGCACATTGCCTTGGTTATGGTGGTTGTTGCCAATTGGTGCTACGGCCGCTCTTTCTGCCGCATACTATTTCTATAATGGTATGATGGAAGAGGACGAAGGGACCGACCGCATGATTGAAATCGCAGAAGCGGTTCGCCAAGGGGCGATGGCTTACTTGTGGGCTCAATATCGGGTATTGGCTTATGTGTTTGGCGGTTTATTTGTCTTGTTTGGTATTTTGACCATGGTCGGTGCACAAGACATTTATGTCGTTTTCGCGTTTTTGACCGCTGGATTCGCTTCCGGTGTCTCCGGTTATATCGGGATGCGTACCGCGACCAATGCTTCAGCGCGTACCGCTTGGGCAGCTAGCAAAAGTTTAGACGACGGCTTGCGTGTCTCTTTCCGCGGTGGTGCGGTGATGGGTATGGGCGTTGTCGGTATGGCTTTGCTTGACATGACCCTCTGGTTCACCATTTTGTATTTCGCAGTCGGTGACCCAGTTCGTATCGTTTCGATTATGTTGAGCGCCGCTGTTGGTGCATCAACAATGGCTTTGTTCGGCCGTGTGGGTGGTGGTATCTATACCAAAGCTGCTGACGTGGGTGCGGACTTGGTCGGTAAAGTTGAAGCGGGTATCCCAGAAGACGATCCTCGTAACCCCGCAACCATTGCGGACAACGTGGGTGACAATGTGGGTGACGTGGCTGGTATGGGTGCTGACCTTTACGAATCTTATGTCGCTTCTATTTTGTCTGCTGCGGCCTTGGGTGTTGCTGGTGCTGCTGCGGTCAACGCGAATATCACGGAACAATTGAAATACATGACTGCGCCGATGATGTTGGCCGGTTTGGGTGTTTTGATTTCAATTGCCGCAGTTTTCATTGTACGGACCAACGAAGGGGCCACAATGAAAGAATTGATGTTTTCTTTGGAAAGCGCGATCTGGGCGGCGGCCGGTGTGATCGGCGTTTTGTCTTACATCTTGCTTGACTTGTTGTCTCGCGTGGGTGGAACGGTCCAATTTGCGAATCATCAACCTTGGCAGGTTTGGCTGTGTGTGGTCATCGGTTTAGCGGCGGGTATCGCCATCGGCCGGATTACAGAGTACTACACGTCTGGTGAACACCCCCCGACACAAGGGATCGCTGCTAAATCTGAAACCGGCCCTGGTACCGTCATTATTGATGGTTTGGCTGTTGGTATGCAATCAACCGGTTTCCCTGTCTTGGTGATCGTTGTGGCAACCGCGTTCGCTTTCTATATCGCTGGTGGTAACGGTGATACGTTGGCCGGTTTATTCGGTGTGGCTATGGCGGCTGTGGGGATGCTCTCTACCTTGGGTGTCACATTGGCTACGGATGCTTACGGCCCGATCGCTGACAACGCTGGTGGGAACGCTGAAATGTCAGACTTGCCCCCAGAAGTTCGCGAACGGACCGACCAATTGGACGCGTTGGGTAACACCACCGCTGCAACCGGTAAAGGGTTTGCGATCGGTTCGGCCGCGTTGACCGGCTTGGCTCTTTTGGCTAGCTATATCGAACAAATCCGCGTTTACTTGGGTCAAAATGGTGTGACTGAAGTCAATGGCGTCGAACTTGAAGGGATGACCATGGAATTATTTATGGAAGCGTTCCGCGTGAATCCGTTGAACCCGATGTTCTTGTTGGGTATGTTCATCGGTGCGATGGTTGCCTTCTACTTCTGTGCGTTGACTATGAGTGCGGTCGGCCGTGCGGCGAACGAAATGGTTGAAGAAGTCCGTCGTCAGTTCCGTGAAATTCCAGGCATTATGGAAGGAACCGGCAAGCCAGACTATGAAGCTTGTGTTGAAATTTCAACCCAATCCGCATTGCGCGAAATGATTGTTCCTTCAATCTTGGCGATTGTGGCTCCGATTATCGTCGGTATTTTGATGGGTGTGGCTGGGGTTCTCGGTCTTCTTGCGGGTGGTTTAGCAACCGCCTTCTCATTGGCGATCATGATGGCTAACGCGGGTGGTGCTTGGGACAACGCCAAGAAATACATCGAAGAAGGACACCATGGCGGGAAAGGTTCTGAACAACACAAAGCGGCTGTTGTCGGTGACACCGTTGGTGACCCATTCAAAGACACCTCTGGTCCATCTTTGAACATCTTGATTAAATTGATGTCGATGGTTTCTGTCGTCTTCGCAGGTGCTGTGGCTTTGATCGGTGACGGTGCTGGCTTGATCATTATGTGGTTGGGCGGATAAGGCGATTTTAGATTTTGGATTGGCGATTTTCGATTGATTGAGTTGGTCCGAATTTTGAATTGAATTTAGACGGCCGCTGTTTTTTAGACAGCGGCCGTTTTTGTTTTATGGGGCATAGTATGAAACGTTTTTGTGGTTTGTTTTGGGTGATCGGGTTGATATTGTGTTGTGTGGGATGTCGGTCGGCTGAACCGGTGGTGGTTGCATTGACGGCCGTGCCGGAGCCGAGTCGAACGCCGGTGCCGGTTGTGCCGACGGAAACGGCCGTGGTTGTGCCGACTGTGTCGCCTGAACCCTCGGCTGAACCGACCGTGATACCGGAGCCAACCGCCATAGAACCTATGGTGGTTGAGGTACGCTATTTACGGCCGGAAATTGTCGCGACCTATCCGCATGACACCAGCGCTTTTACCCAAGGGCTGGTGTGGTATGAGGGTGGCTTTTATGAGAGCACTGGGCTAAGAGGGGAGTCAAGTTTGCGGCGCGTTAATCTTGATGGGACAGTTGTGCAGTTCGCTCCTGTTGATGCCGCCTATTTCGCCGAGGGGCTGGCACTGATGGGGGATCAACTGATTCAACTGACATGGCAAAGCCAAGTCGCTTTTGTTTACGATCAGGATAACTTTACCCAGGTTGGTTCATTCTTTTATAGCGGTGAAGGATGGGGACTTTGCTACTCAGAAGAAACTGGCACCCTGTGGATGAGTGATGGAAGTTCAACGATTACGGAGCGGGAAGCGGATACCTTTCAGCCGCTAAATAGGATAGATGTCCTGCTGAACGGGACCCCTGTGAGCCGCTTAAACGAGCTGGAATGTGTAGGCGGGGATATTTATGCCAATGTATGGCAGACCGATCAGATTATGCAGATTGATCGCAAAACCGGATCGGTCACGGCCGTGATTGACGCGCAAGATTTGTTAACCCCAGAAGAGAGAGCTAGCTTGACCAGTAATGATGTGTTGAATGGGATCGCTTATGATTCCGATCAGGATTTGTTCTACATTACGGGGAAACGGTGGCCTAAACTATTTGCCGTTGATTTTGTTTCACCCTGATGGCGTCGTTGGTTATGGTAATCGGTAGCGGTTTACATTACAGGTGATGGGCCTGTAATGTTTATCCGTCATTGTTGCGGAACCGGCCGACTAAGGAATAACGGCTAAATAATTGTCGTATATGTTGTCTAATGGGTTGCTCGGCCTACGGCCGCGCAACTCTTTCTTAAATTTCTCTACCGGACACCCCTTAAAAATGGCCGAGCTAACGACGAAGTCCTAAAATCAGGATATTTAAAGGGGGCGTTTTGGCGGCGAAGCCGCCAAAACGCCCCCTTGGGACCAGG
>WTJY01000167.1:0-10136 GCA_011524645.1 Anaerolineales bacterium
GCTTGTTCGGAATTTTTAGTTATGTTAACTTTTCTGACAGGTTGTTCGTGCACCAAGGTGGGAGGCTGGGCGCCCGCTTTGTAGCGGGTTGGTTGGTGAGGCTGTTGTTTGAGATGTATTTCAAGTAAGATAACTTTGTTAATTAGATTAGGTTAGAGAACTTTTTATGAATCATACGCTGGAGAGAAATGATCGCGGGGGCTTGCTTATTATGCTGCTGATTGTGGCTTTGATCGCCATGTTTGGTGAGGTAGAGCATGTGGAGGGCCAAGAGGATGATGAGCCTCGGCCGCTTGCGCCGGTCCGTTCTTTTCGCCACTACACAACATCTGATGGGTTACCAAGCAGTGAGATCAATGCGCTTCATCAAGACCAACAAGGGTTTATGTGGATCGGAACCGATGATGGTTTGGTTCGTTTTGATGGACATCAATTTACTGTGTTTAAGCAAAATGCAGTTGATCGGAGAGCGGGATTAAGTGGGAATCATATTACCACTATTCTTGAAGACAGTGCTGGGGTGATGTGGTTTGGCACATGGGATCATGGCTTTAATCGTTTTGATCCCCAGCGACGTACATTTCAAGGGTATGGGTTGCCTGACATTCTTGATGAGGAACTCGCAGAAACGGCATTTCCGGCACCGTTATTAACACCTCCTGGTCAGGGGGGGAACAACCAGCCGTATTTTGGCGCGGTTATCCAGATGGTCCAAGATGGTGAAGGAAAAATATGGCTGTCCAGCCGCCCCAATACCCCGCTGGTGCGCTTTGATATAGACGAGGCAAACGGCACGATTGTCGATATGAGTGCTTTACCTAATGGCACGATCTTAAAGATGTTGGCGGATACCCAAGGTGGGGTTTGGATTATTACAACTGAAGGGGTCTCTCGCTGGCACAATGGTCAGATTAAAGTGTATTTAGAGGAGCCGGTTAATGAAAACCCTGATGTGACCCTTGCCGAAGGGGCGAAGGATCATCTCGGCCGTGTTTGGCTCATTTTTCGAGGGGATGTTTATCTGTATGATGCTACATCTGATGAGTTAATTGCCCAGCCGACCCCCCCTGTGTTTGTCAATGATTTGGCGATTGATCAATCTGGCTTGATTTGGGCGGCGACCAAACGGGGGCTGTATAGATTTGATCCGGATGCGGCCGAGTGGCAACTGTTTGCGCTACCCAACCCTGTCGTTCAAGATGGTTTGCTGACTCCAGATATTCATAAAATCTATATTGATCGAGATAGCAATGTGTGGTTCACACATGATCGTGGGCTGAGTATTTTTGCCACCAAGCAACAATTGTTTAGCAATTACCGCGCCGATCCGCTTCATCTAGAAAACAGTCTATTGCCTGCGCCGATCACCTCGATTACAGGACGTGATGGGGAGCTGTGGCTTGGTAGCGATTTTGATTTAACCCATGTTTCGGCCGATGGCATCGTGTCCCATATCCCTTTGCCCGGAGAAGGGCTACGGCGAGCTACCGCCCTGACAATGAGTCGGAATGGGGGAATTTGGGTCGGGACATCTCAGCCGTCTTTATTTTATTTTGATCCTGATACCGTTTCATTTACTGAAATTGAGCTAGAGCGAGAGGCTCGGGCATTTTCACCACAGCCGTGGGTTACCGCGATTGAAGAAAGTGAAGAGGGTGAGTTATGGGTGGTGATTTTGCGACAAAGTGTCCATCGTATCGATATCGATACCGGAGAGCAGATCGCATATCCTCTCGCGAGACAGCGCCCGGGGCCCCCCCCGCAAGTTAATGAGCCAATGGTGACCGATGAGTTGATATTTGTCCCTAGCCAGCTTAAATTGACGGCCGATGGTCAAGTTTGGATCGGGAGCAGTAGCGAAGGACCTGGCTTGCTCAATCCAGAGACCAATCAGTTTTCTTACCAGCCGTTGATCCCTCCACGTGGGGTTAACGTCAATGATATACATGTGGCGGATGATGGGACCTTGTGGCTCGCGTCAACGCTGGGGCTGATTCATTATTTGCCAGAAACGAATGAAAATATCGTGTTTGATGAGACGCGTGGTTTGCCGGCAACGGCCGTTTATCATCTAGAAGTGGATCGACTCGGCTATTTCTGGGTGACGACGAATCAGGGGGTTGTTCGGTTTGATCCTCGAAGTGAAACAGTTATTCACTATGATCAGCGTAGTGGTGTGTTTGATGTTGATTTTTCAGAAAAAGGATCGTGGCAAGACGAAGACGGCCGTCTTTATTTTGGATCACACCAAGGGTTTATTTCCTTTGATCCGGCCGAGATTCAGCTTTCTGATACCGATCACCCAGTTGTTATGACAGAATTGAAGCTGTTTAATGAACCGGTGATGCCGCGAGATTGGAGCGTACTCGAAGGGGAACCCGTTTTGGCCGAAGCGATTGAAGTGGCTGAATCGATTCGGTTGGGACCTGAAGATAACTTGGTCTCTTTTGAATTTACGACGCTGACGTATGGGGCACCGTCACGTATTCTTTATCGCTATCGGTTAGACGGGTTGGAAGATGATTGGAACGAAGTCGGCAGTGATCGTCGTTTTGCGACTTATACCAATTTGTCGGCCGGAATCTATACATTTCGGGTGCAGGCGACCAACGAAGATGGGATATGGGGGGAGGTTGAAACCACCTTGGAAGTGGTCGTGATTCCGTCGTGGTGGGAGACGTTGTGGTTTCGTGGGGTGATAATTGGGGTAGTGGCCGTGCTTGTCATTCTGGCGGCGCGTTTCCGTTTGTGGTCCTTACAAACGCGCAATCTTGAATTAGAGCAAGAGGTGAATCGGCAAACGGCCGTCATTCAGGATGCTGAATCACAAAAGCGACGCTTGGCCGTGCTGGAAGAGCGACAGCGGATCGGCCGTGAGCTACACGATGATATCGGTCAGGTGATCGGCTATGTGAGCGTTCAGTCGCAGACCGCACTCAACCACTTGAAACGGGATGAAAAGGTGCAGACCGAGGCCACATTGCAACGTCTGATTCGGGTGGCCCAAGATGCACATGCCGATATTCGTCAATATATTTTGGGGATTCGCCAAGGTGGTGGAACAGAGTCTCAAGAGGGGTTTTTACCGGCCCTGCAAGCGTATTTGCAGAATTTAGAGGAGTTGTATGGGCTAAAAGTTCGTCTCAGTTTGCCGTCTGGGTGGGACAGTAGCCCTTTCCCCAAAGATACGGAAACCCAATTGCTGCGGATTATTCAGGAAAGCCTGAACAATGCGCGGAAACATGCCCAAACGAATCAGGCTTCTATTCTCTTTTTAGACGGCGGGGAGCAGGTGCAGATGATCGTGTCGGATGAAGGGGTTGGGTTTGAGATTGACGAGGTGCAAGGGCGAGGGCAAGATGATCACACGGAGGCGAATCATTTCGGTTTAACGATTATGCAGGAGCGGGCGGATAGCTTTGGGGGAGAATTGGAAATTCGCACGGCCGTTGGTTCTGGAACCGAGATTATCGTCCAAATCCCCAAGCAACTGGAAGCGGACCCCGAACGGGCTGTGGCGGGGTTGAGCGTGCTGTTGGTTGATGATCATCGGCTTTATATGGAAGGGATCGCCAATTTGTTGCGGACCCGTGGGGTGAATGTGGTCGGCATGGCGGGGAATGGGCTAGAGGCGCAAGCGCGTGCGGCCGAATTACGGCCGGAACTGATCCTGATGGATGTTGATATGCCGGTTTGCAATGGGCTAGAAGCGACACGGGTGATCAAAGAACGGTTCCCTGACATGAAGATCGTCATGCTGACGGTGGCGGCCGATGAGCAAAAGCTTTATACCGCATTACAACATGGCGCCTCTGGCTATTTACTGAAAAGCATGTCCGGTTCTGAGTTTTTCCACATGTTGCGCGATGCGATGTATGGTGAAACGGCACTGTCTCCGCAGTTGGCGGCGAAGTTGCTCAATAGTTTTGCGCAGAACCCCGAGCTGGTGGCTTCGGCCGACAAGCCGGTGATTGATCGTGATCTTGTGGGGAATGATGTGTCGGTTGTTTCGACGGTGACCAATGGGGATGACGGAAAAACGGCCGAGCCGATTGTGCTGACTTTTCGCCAGCAACAGGTTTTGGAATTGGTGGTACAGGGGATGTCTAATCGGGAAATTTCGGAGCAGTTGTTTGTGTCTGAAAATACGGTTAAACGACATGTGAGCCGGATTTTGACCCAGTTCCAGTTAAAGAGCCGGTACGAATTGGCCCATTTTTATGCCAATCAGTCGGATGATTCGGAGGGGTAGTGTGGGGAAAGATACGATCGTGGTAGAAAAGAGCCAAAAGGGGGGCATTTCGGCTAGCTTCCGGCGATCAGTAACAACGCGACAAGGGTGAGCCCGACACCGATCCACTGCATGCGTTGCAGCCTTTCTTTTAAGATTAACCATGCGAGCATAACGGTTGTGGCTGGATAGAGTGAGCCGAGAACAGAGGCGATGTCGAGACGGCCGACTTGGGCGGCAAGGACAAAAAAGATGTTGCCTCCTGAATCGAAGACACCGGTTAAGCCGATGACCGGCAAGTTTTGACGGGGGGCCGTATGGGGCAGGCGGCGCACGGCAAGGATGACAGATAAAACGACGACCGAGGCGGTGCGGGCGGCGACCAAGGGCCAAAAAACGGCCCCGCTCCCATCGGCTTGATCGATGGCGATAAAAAAGGTGCTAAATCCGAGTCCGGCGGTGATGGCGAGCCAAATGACTTTGGGGGTGATTTGGTTTTTTTCGCCACCCAAAGATAAAAACCAGACGGCCGTAAAGGCGATGCAAAACCCTATGATTTGCACCATTGAAGGGAGGCCTTCAAATAAAATACCGGCAAAGACGGGGAGAATAGCGGTAATGACCGCGACGAGCGGGGCGAAAAGCCCCATTTGTTGCTGGCTGAGGCCGTAGTAAAAGCCGAGTAGACCGACCATACCGCCGAGACCGGCCAGCGCACCGAAAAATAGATCCCGTGTGGTCGGGGTGGGGTCGGCAAAGAGGACGGCTAGCAAGATAAGTAATAGCAAGCCGAAGAATTGTGAAAGGAAAACAACGGTGAAGACGTTGTCTTTTTTTGTGGCGAAACCGCCACTAAAGTCGCCCGAGCCCCAAATAGCAGCCGAGGCGAGCCCATAAATTATTCCAAGTAGTTGATTTGACATATCGATATCCTGTAGGGTGGGGGGATGTTGTTAATGGATCGGTACATTATCTGATTTAAAGGCCATAGGCTATACTTGGCTGGAAAAGGTTATGTGTTTTTTGTAAATGTACTGATACTGCCGAAATTGGTGGGATAAGCGTAAATCGTTCAAAAATAGTCGATTTACAGGGTTGTCATCCCCGCGTAGGCGGGGATCCACCGCTCAAACAGAGTTGGATTCCCACCTTCGTGGGAATGACAATCATTAATTGATCTACTCCCACCAAATCCGACAGGACTAGTAAATGTATATAGCTGTGGAGAGATAAGTTATGGACAATGGTTGGCTGGCGGTCATTATTCCTTTTGCATTTGTTCCGGCATTTTTGACAATTTGGTGTACAGTTTGTTTGCTCATAAGTTGGGTTGGGGGGTGGGCACAGCTCAAAACATGTTATCGATATGAATTACCATTTTCGGGGGATTTGTCTTACATGATGTCTGGGCGATTTGGCTGGACGAACTACAGTAGCGTGTTGACGGTCGGCCGTTCACATGAGGGGCTTTATTTGCGCCCCCTATTTCTGTTCCGGCCGGGCCATCCGCCACTTTTAATCCCTTGGGAAGAGCTTACGGTTGAGGAAAACAAATTTCTTTTTGTCAATGTTTTAATTCTACGTACCTCTGCGTTCCCCCAGATCAAGATTCAACTGTATCGGCGGGACAAAAATTGGCTGTGGGAGATGCGCGATTAATTCAAATTTATCTGATACTGCCGAATTGGGTGGGATAAGCGTAAATCGTTCAAAAACAGTCGATTTACAAGGCTGTCATCCCCGCGTAGGCGGGGATCCACCGCTCAAATAGAGTTGGATTCCCACCTTCGTGGGAATGACAATCTTTAATTGATCAAGTCCCACCAAATCCGACAGGACTAGAAATTTATTTATTTATTTATTTATTTATTTATTTATTTATTTATTTATTTATTTGTTTAATTGAGCGCCTGATCGATTGCGGGCTTAGGCACAAAACGGCTGGGTCGGAAGCCTGTCGTTTGGTGTTTGTTTTAATGTAAGTAAGAAGAAAAAAGGAAAAGGAAGTATGAAAACTTTATTGATTATGCGGCATGCGAAATCGAGCTGGGCTAATGCGCACCAGTCGGATCATGACCGGCCGTTGAATGATCGCGGTCGTCGTTCCGCACCGATAATGGGTGAAAAGCTACGCCGTGAAGGGCTAACTCCCGATTTAATCCTCTGTTCGAGTGCTGCGCGTGCTCACCAAACGGCCGAACTGATGGCGGAACATAGTGGTTACGAAAAAGAGATCCAAGTAGTTGAACAGCTCTATTTAGCCGGTGCTGAAACCTACTTTAAGACCTTGCATGAGTATGGGGGGGACCATGAACGGATCTTGATGATCGGTCATAATCCGACGATTGAGGCCTTGATTGATCACTACTCTGTGCGCCCCGCTTTGATTACCACCGCCAATCTCGGCCATATCGAGTTTGATGTGCCAACATGGAAAGATGTTAATCGCTTGGTACACGGCCGGTTGTGCCATCTGTGGCGGCCGAAAGAGGTCGGTCTCGAGCTGTAGCACACAATAGAAATCGAAAACGAGAGAGATATGAAGATTTTAGTGGTAGAAGATGATGAAACATTGAGCGAAACGGTGGCCTATAACCTGACTCGCCAAGGCCATGAAGTGATTCAGGCGCGTGATGGGCTGAGCGGTTTAAATCTGGCTCGGGCTGAATCTCCCGACTTAATCTTGCTCGATGTGATGTTACCCGGCATGGATGGCTTTGATGTATGCCGGACATTGCGGCAAGAGATGAATGTGCCGATTATCATGCTAACCGCTCGAACGGAAGAGATCGATAAAGTGGTGGGGCTGGAGGTCGGTGCGGATGATTATATTACCAAGCCGTTTAGCATGCGGGAATTGCTGGCGCGGGTCAAAGCGATGCAGCGACGGATTCGCTTGATTCGGGAAGAGATTTCGGCCGAGGTGCAAGAGGTTGCGGTCGAACCCACGGCCGAGGTGCCACAAAATGAACGCTTGGCGTTCGGCAATCTCGTGGTCGACACGACCCGCCATGAGATTCGTATCGATAACCAGCCACTCCATGTTAAGCCGAAAGAGTATGAGCTGTTTGTCTTTTTAGCCCGTCATCGCGGCATCGCATTGTCACGCGACTTGATTCTAGAGCGGGTGTGGGGCTGGTCGTTTGACGGGAACAGCCGTACGGTCGATGTCCATATTCGCTGGTTGCGTGAAAAAATTGAGCCGAATGGGACCAAACCGAGCCGGATTGTCACAGTGCGCGGGATCGGCTATCGATTTGAAGGATAGGTTTGGGGGAAGTATGAGGTATGAAGTATGAGGTATGAAGTATGAGGTATGAAGTATGAGGTATGAGGTATGAAAATAGGTTGGGGCGCAGGGCGTGGTATTTGCGCTATGTGCCGGCTGTTTGGGTGATTAAATACATGTGTGTACCTGAAATTTATGTGTTATCCCTTTTATTAATCGATTACAATCAGCAAACACCCTTTCATAATTCATAATTCATACTTCATATTTCCTAACCCCCATGGTGCTTTAAATGACAAACCCCTCTCCCCCTGATCCAGAACTTTATGTGCCGAACGCGACGAACACATTTTCGTATCGACGTATTGCGGTGTCCTATTTTGTGGTTGTGGCGTTGTCTGTGTTGACGACGGCGTTTTGGCTGAATCGGGCTAGCTGTCGGACGACCGGTGACTGTTTGCTGACGGCCGTGGTGATGACTTTGGTTATCAGTTCGCCTCTTGTGGTGTGGTTGGCGTGGAGATGGGGGCAATGGCATATGCAACAGGCCACCCTGATGACGACATGGCTTGAGGGGGAGTTTCGCCGTCAGGTTTCGCTGGCGGGTTTAGAGCGTACTCGCTTATCAACGGTGTTGCAACAAATGCCGGATGGGGTGTTGCTGACCAATGATGTGGGACAAATTCAGCTTTTAAATTCGGCCGCGCGACGCTTGTTGCAAGTGACTGAAGGGGATGCACTCGGCCGTTCTTTTGCCGAAGTGGCCTATCACCATGAGCTGATCGACCTTTGGCAAAAAAGCCGTGCCGATCAAACCGAAGAGTCGATTACGCTGGAAATGATGAGGTTCGGGCTTTTCTTACAAGCGATTATTTCACCGATCCGGGCCGATGTGGGAACCGGTAGTCTGATTATTTTGCAGGACTTGACCCGAATTCGCCGTCTTGAAACGATTCGGCGCGATTTTATTAGCAATGTGTCCCATGAACTATTGACCCCGATTGCCGCGATGCGGGCGTTGGTCGAAACGTTGCAAGATGGGGCGATTGATGATCCGGTGATGTCGCAAAAATTTTTGGGGCGGGCGCAAATCGAGGTCGATACGATTACCCAGATTGTAAATGAACTGTTAGTGTTGTCGCGGATTGAGTCGGGGCAAGTGAGTTTGCGCTTGAAACCGATAAGGGTGATGGATGTGGTGCTACGGCCGATGGAACATTTGCAAGGGCCAGCCGCTCGGCAAGAGATTGACTTGGTGCTGGATTTACCGGCCGGCTTGCCCTATATTTGGGCCGATAGTGACCAAATTAATACAGTTATCACCAATTTGGTGCACAACGCGATTAAATATACTCCCACTTCTGGCAAAGTCACCTTGTCGGCTAAAGTCAAGCGATCTTTTGTCTTGCCGGACTCCGATCTAGAGCAGCCGATGGTGGTTCTGTCAGTAAAAGATACCGGTATCGGTATTTCTCAGGATGATTTGCCTCGGGTGTTTGAACGTTTTTACAAAGGAGATCGCTCGCGGCAGCGGATTAAAGCGGATGGGACCGGCTTAGGCTTAGCGATCGCCAAACATATTGTGCAGGCCCATGCTGGTCATATTTGGGTGAAAAGCAAGGAATGGAAAGGGAGTAAGTTTTATATCGCTTTGCCGATTGTCACCGATGAAGAAGTGCAAAAATTTGTGCATGAACAACAAAATGAGGGCGGGCTACCTGCTGATTAGCAATTCATAACGTAAGATGGGAAGAAGAAATGGCTGTTATTACAGAATCTGGGTTGATTAAAGGGGTTTACAAAACTGAACCGCGCATCTTTGGGGATGATCGCGGCCGTTTTATGGAAAGTTTTCGTAAGGAATGGTTTCCCCAACGGAGCTGGGATATTGTGCAGTGCAATCGGTCGGACTCGACGCAGGGAGTGGTCCGTGGTTTGCATTATCATTTTAAGCAGGTCGATTATTGGTTTGTGGTCAGCGGAATGATCCGCGCGGTGTTGCTTGATATTCGCCCTAATTCCCCGACGTTTAAGACGGTACAGACGTTTGATATGGGGGATGACAATATTATGGGATTGTTTATTCCGGTGGGGGTGGCGCATGGGTTTGCCACCCTGACTGAGCGGGTGACGTTGACGTATGTGGTCGATAATTACTATGACAATTCGGATGAGTTCGGGGTGGCGTGGAATGATCCTGCGTTTGATATTGATTGGGGGGTGAGTGAGGTAACTGTGTCCGGCCGTGATGCGCAGAATCGGAATTTGGTTGATATTCCGGTGGGGGAATTGCCCCGTTTGTAAATCGATACATTTTTGTTGCGTCGGCACAAGAATTTTCTCTTTACCTCAGCTTAACAACTATCAACCTCAATGGAGTATATTCACTCAGTATAATTGGAAATAGCCACGTCTTGTAGTGGCATAAACATTATAGACAGTCAAATCATAAGCCAAAAAGTGAGGTTGAGATGAAATACAAATTGATGTTAGGCACGCTACTGTTACTTTCGATGATTGTAGCTTGTGCATCTCCTTCTGATGAATCAACAGAAGTAGTAGATGTAGAGGAAGTCGCAGTGGTGGAAGAATCAGTAGAAGAAGAAGCTGTAGAAGAAGCCGCAGTAGAAGAAGAAGCAGTAGAAGAAGAAGCAGTAGAAGAAGAAGCAGAAGAAG
>WTJY01000167.1:10236-13050 GCA_011524645.1 Anaerolineales bacterium
GCAGTAGAAGAAGAAGCAGTAGAAGAAGAAGCAGTAGAAGAAGAAGCAGAAGAAGAAGAAGCCGTAGAGGAAGAATCTATGGCAGATGACACGGTTGCCGACGAAGAGACAGCTATAGAGGATGAAGCTATGGACGACGTTGCATCTGAGCAGGTCGAAATTACGCTGATTGATCCGCTTGATGGGGTAACCAATAGCTACTGCCTTGATATTGCTGGTGGTAACCAAGACATTGACCCATCCAATGGATTACAAGCGCATACTTGCTACAGCTACCAAGGTGATCTTGGTACAGATCAGGTATTCGACACTGCAGGCTTTGTAAACGGCATCCTTTATATGCCTGTTTACGATGTATGTGCACAAGTCAGTAGCGCCTCATCTGGTGCCGAAGTTGGTCTGGCTGCCTGTGACGGTAGCGATCTCCAAACATTTGTTTTTGGTGATGGCGGTACCATCAGCCCTGCGTCAGATACAAGCCTTTGTTTTACGGCCAGTTCAGAGACTCGATTCGGCCGAAGTGATACCCACCAGATTAGCGATTTGGCGCTGGCTATGTGCAGTGATGACCTTGCTATCTACCAGCAGTGGGGATACCGTACCAGCTTAGAAGATGAAATCACCGCAATCGCTGGTTCGCACGCAATGGACGGCGAAGCGATGGCTGAGGCTGAGATGGCTGAGGCTGAGATGGATGAGGCTGAGATGGATGAGGCTGAGATGGATGGGGCTGAGGCTGAGATGGATGAGGCTGAGATGGGTGAGGGTGGCCCTCGTGGCGGAGCCCCTGACCTTGCCGCAGCTGCCGAAGCCCTTGGGGTAAGTGAGCAAGAACTAATGGATGCATTGGGTGGACCACCACCTGATTTTGCGGCAGCTGCCGAAGCATTAGGCATCAGTGAAGAAGAGATTCAAGCCGCTATGGGTGATATGGGCCGTGGTGGCCCCCCTGAGGGTGGCGAAGCTGGTGCAGAAGACATTAACCAGCAAGCTGAAACCGAAGACGTGCCTAGTCAACCAGATCTAAGCCTGTGCGACACCACAAACGTGTCAGAGATTTCAACCGATGAAAATGTAGAAGTATTGCGTCAAGCGATGATCGCTTTCCGCGCTTCGTTGTCAGAAGAGTTGTTGGGAGAAGCCTCAAACTGTTTAGACAGTGCCCGTGTTTATTTATGGCACAACACCCCAGCTAACGATGATAATCGCGACGGAATTACTTACGGTGATCTTTCCGATGAACAATATGCGTTATTTGTTGAGGTGCTTCAAGCATTTTTGAGCGACGATGGGTATCAAAAAGTATACGAAATTACCCAGTTGTCAGAAGGGTTTGTTGGTCAACAGAATGCAGATCTTTGGAACCCAGATTTTTACTCAATTGATATGTTTGGTGACCCAGAAAACACCGGTTCTTGGGGCTTCCAGCTAGACGGCCACCATGCAGCGATCAACTTCTTTGTCAACGGCGATGATGTTTCTATCGTTCCCGCCTTTATGGGGGGCGAGCCGGTTGCTGATACATTCAATGGAGAAGATTTTGACATCTTCGCTTCAGAACGCGACTTGGGGCTTGCGCTCTACGCAGCTTTGACCGAAGATGAATTGGCTGCGGCAGTAACTGATGGCATCGCAGCACTCCAAGTTGGGCCAGCTGAAATGAACGGTTTGCCAGATCCATATATTGGAGATTACGATTACTCTGTGTTTGCGGCCGGTTTGAAGTACAGCGACATGTCGGCTGATACGCAAGCCCTAGTTACTGAATTGATGCAAGTTTATGTCTATAACCTTGAAACCCCATTTGCAGATGTGTGGTGGGCAGAAATTAGCGCCAACATCGACGATACATACTTCGTATGGAGCGGTGACGGAGATGCATCAGCTAGCGAATATCCGATTTTCTACTATCGTTTCTATAATCCGGCGGTTTGGATTGAATACAATGTAGAAAGCAATGCCGGACCAGGGGTTGATGAAGGAAACCACGGACATAGCATTATCCGTGTTCCATCGACCTATAATGGTGGCGACTACAGCATTTTTGCAAGTGCCATTAACACCGGCCCAAGAACATTGCTTGAGCACTATGTGTTGGTTGAGCACCATGCTGAAAGTGACTTCAACTTTGACTACACCATTATCGGACTGTCTGACGAAGATGAAGATGATCACAGCCATGATCATGGCCACAGCCATAGCCACGGTGGATAGGGTCTAATTTAGACGTTTACGCGAGGCCATCTTTGAACAATTATCTTTTGTCAATCGGGCAATCGAGTGTTTAAAGATGGTCTTCAACGGAGCAGGGTTAAACCGTTTCTTCGAAGAGCGGTGTGGGGTGCACAAACAACCTGTCAAAAAAGTTAACATAACTAAAAATTCTGAACAAGCATATGCTTTGTTATCCGGTTTGCCCCGATTTGAGCGGCTTTCGTCGCTCAAATCGAGTCAAAAAGGGGTTTTCTGGCGGCTATGCCGCCAGAAAACCCCTTTCATTCCGAGCCGCCAAAGGCGGCGAGGGGACTTCCCACACAAAACGACAGAACTAGTAATTTTCTAGGTTCTCTATGCGTTCCAAGGAGTTGCAAAATCAAGCTGTTTTGCGCCTCTCTCCCTCAAGGGGAAGGGGCTGGGGGCAATGCCATTAAGTTAAGGATTTGTGAGCCCACACCCATCCCCCAACCCCCTTCCCTCAAGGGAAGGGGGCTTTCTCTTTTTACGCTATATTTGTCGGCCGTGCCGACAAATATAGCGTGTTTTCTAATAGCCCCGCCCCTCGGGGGGATGAGCCGTAGAAACAACGTACATCGC
>WTJY01000191.1 GCA_011524645.1 Anaerolineales bacterium
AATCAACTATTTTTGAACGATTGACGCTTATCCCACCAAATTCGGCGGTATCAGAGCAAATCCGATGGGTTGATTAATTTGGCGAAGGTATTGGCTAAGTATGTTGTTTCTAAAATTATCTAAGCAGTTCACAGAACTACTGGTTTTGCTCCCCTTTCGTTTAAAGGAGAGAGGCTGAGGGTGAGGGGGATCTATTTAGAATCCACCTCACCTGGCCCCTCCTCACTAGAGATGAGAAAGACAATAAAACTTCGGAAACAATGTGCGAATATGCGTACTTTCGCAAAATCTGTCGTTAATCTAAACCAAGTGTTGCCCGATAGGCGGCTAATTGTTCTTCACGGCCGAGTTCGTCGGTTAATTCTTCCCATTGCGCTTCGATTTCTGCGGCCGCTTCAGCTGCCGTAAATTCGCCTGCTAAATATTGGCTAACAACCGTGTCGAGAATGACCTGTTGGTATTGTTGCCCATTTGGAATACGTAAGTCGAGCATGAAGTTTGGACTATTCAAGCCCGCTTCTAAGGCACCTAAATAATTAGTTGCCATATCTGGGTTCATGCCCGCTTCGACCCACAATTGACGGTTTAAGAACTGGCTTTGACGATAAGGATTGAAGCCGGTGCTACCGATCGTAACATCAACGTTTGATTGTTCCGGTGCGTTCATATAAGCGAAGAATGCATATGTCGCATCTTTGGCTTCTGATGAGCCACGAATGGCGGCTGACCAACCACCGAATGCGCCAAATGGTGCGTGATTTACCCCATCGATGGCATAAGGACAGGTGGTTTCGTCACATGCGACGAGTTCCCCGCTTTCCCAATCCATAACTTCTGCAGAGCCGGGCAAGACAACTGTTCCGGTGTTTGCTTGAACTTCAGGGACCGCGTTGACGGTGTCGATAGACAATGGGCCGATATCACCCCAGTCAAGGGTGAGTGCACAACGGCCGGCTTGCCATAAACCACGGGTGGCACCCACATCAATGTTGGTTTGATCTGGTGGGCCATAGGGGGTGAGTGCTTTATAGATTTCCAAGGCACGGATAAACCCAGGTGAATTGACCAATGGGGTCATATCATCTGTATTGAAGAAGCCACCTTGGTTTGTTCCTTGGCTTTGTAAGTAGCCGGAAGCGATGGAGTGAACGAACCAATAAGCTTGTCCATTACGGGTTTGGCCGATACATGAGCCATAGTCAGCTTCCCCATCTCCATTCATATCTTGGCCGTGTACCGCTTCAGCGACAGTCAAATATTCTTCCCAGGTACGTGGCGCTTCTAGACCGGCTGCTTCTAAGACATCTGTGCGGTAATAAACTTGATGGAAGTCTCCATCAAGAGGGATGGTGTATAGAGTGCCTTCATATTTTGAGCTAAATTCGCGGAAGAATGGGGTGATGTCATCCCATTGTAAATCTTCATCGGCCTCGACATATGGGCCAAGATCTTCTAAGAAACCGGGGGCGGCAAAGTCAGGAGTCCAAGTGACTGCAAAAACATAGCCATCAAATTCACCATTCGGATCAGCTGCATCTAACAAGATTTTGTTGTAAAGGTCGGCGAACGGCAAATCTGAGATATTGATTATCGCGCCGGTGGCTGCTTCAAAATCGGGAGCGCGTTCACGCAGTGGCCCAGAAATCGCATCTCCTGCGATGGTTAAAATGTTAATTTCGACCCCTTCGAAAGGAAGCTCTTCTCCCTCGGCGATTTCGACAACGCGAGTGACTTCAACTTCGACTTCCTTTTCAACCTCGACCTCGACTTCTTCAATTACAGTTTCTGTTTCGGTTACCACACGGGTTACTTCAACTTCTGTTTCAACTTCAACGACTTGAGGTTGACAGGCTGATACAGCGATGGTTAGCAAAACCAGTACTGTAATCAATGAACCAAACTTAAATACTCTCTTGTTCATAATCCTCCAAATTTGACACAGTTGCCAAAAATAAATCGATAAAAATACAGCGGCACCTTTACCTAGAATTGGTGTCTAGCTGAATAAGTGTTGAAAACATTGTAATCGATTACAATGGCTGTGTCAAAAAGTTGCACAATTGAATTGGCGAGTTTGTGCAACTTTTACACAAGTTGATCGGTTCGTACGTCGGTATATCTTTGGTTTTTTTTGCGCCGGCTCAAAAAATGTGTAAAATGATTCGGGTTGATAGTTGTTTTGGTGTGTGCTATGAGTGAATTTTGTGTAATCGATTACATTGCGCGTACATAAAAATCGCTTTCGTATCATAATACCTTCGCTGTTTTTAGTTCTCTGTGACAAATAATTTGCCTTTAAGGTAAATTTGTTCCTAGAATTAAAAACATTTCGGGCCAATCGCTCAATTATTTTCAATTTGCGTCGGATCAAAAGTTCCCCTCTCCCAACGGGAGAGGGGCTGGGGGAGAAGGGTAAACCTCATCCAGCCCCCACCTGATAGGAGAGGAGAAAATCCACACAGTTGATTAATTTGGCGAAGGTATTGGTATCAAAATTGTAATTATTCAGTCGTTTTTTTTGCTTCCCTCTTCCTTTTGGGAGAGAGGAGAAAATTTATTAAAATCCAGCCCCTCCTTGTAATTGTAATAGGAAGGGGGCAAATATAATTAGATGATGGCTCTTAGTAGAAACTAAGGAGATTGACATAAAAACATAGTTGTCTTTCTCCCCTCCTATGAGGAAGGGTTGGGGGAGGTGGAATTTTAAAGAATTTCCCCTCTCCCCCAGCCCCTCTCTCTCAAGGGAGAGGGGAGCAAAACCGCTTGAATCTGTAACTCCTTGAAACAGATAAAGAGCCTAGATGATTTGTATTGGCGAAGGTATTGTATTGAATGAACAAATCAAATTAAACAAACAGCAGGTTGAGTTTGCTAGAGAGAATTTATGAGTAGCATGGTAGAAGTGGCGCGGCGCGCCGGGGTATCCACGGCCACGGTGTCGCGGGTTTTAACAAATAAACCACACGTTCGAGAAGAGGTGCGAGCTCGTGTAATGAAGGCGGTTGAGGAATTAGGTTATCGGCGAAATAGTATTGCGCGTAATTTGAGAATGCAACGGTCTAGCATTATTGGACTTTTGGTGTCCGACATTCGTAATTCCTTTTTCACTGATGTGGCTAGAGCGATTGAGGATATCGCTTTAGACAACGGGTTTAGCGTCTTTTTGTGTAACACAGATGAAAACCCCGATAAAGAAGCCATGTATCTAGAGAATCTGATTCAGGAGCGTGCGGCCGGTATTATTCTCTCCCCTACGAGTGAATCTGGTGCTGACTTTCGCCAGATTTTAGATAGTGATATTCCGGCTGTTACAATCGACCGCTTAATTGCAGGGTCTTCGATTGATGCTGTCGTGAGTAACAACTATCAATCAGGATATATGTTGACCGTACACTTGATTGAACAGGGATATAAGTCGATTGGAGCGATTATCGGTTTGCAGAACAGCACAACCGGCCGTGAGCGGATGAGAGGGGTACGCCAAGCATTGCAAGATTCAAATTTGCCTGTGAACGAATCCCATTTTGCCTATGTACACCCTCGTGAAAAAGAAGGGCGAGCGGAAATGGACCGGATTTTCGCAGAAGGGGATGTGCCGGAAGCGATGATTACGGGTAACAGTCGGCTTACGATCGGTGTCATTGAAGCGATCAAAGCGGCCGGTTTGCGCATTCCCGAAGATGTTGGCATAGCAGGGTTTGATGAAACCAATTGGACCCCATTTGTTGAAGGGGGGATCACGGTAGTTAGTCAGCCCACTTATGAAATGGGGCATATGGCAGCCGAGCTTTTGATCGACCGGATTAACGAAGAAAAGAGAGCTTCTCGGGAAGTGATACTTAAAGGGCAACTTATTGCTCGTCGTTCGACACAAAGATAGGATACTATTCTTCGGCCGTTTCAAGCGCAGGCAAGCCCGCTTCCTGACGCACTATCTGCTCAATTTCCAGCAAAATTGCGGGATTTTCTTCCAAGAACACTTTCGCATTTTCCCGCCCTTGACCGAGCATCAACTCGCCAAAGCGGAAATATGCACCGCGCTTGCTCAACACTTCATAAGCCACACCCAAATCCAACACATCGCCAGATTTTGAGATCCCTTGGTTATACATGATGTCAAATTCCGCTTCGGTGAAGGGGGGAGCGACTTTGTTTTTCTTGACCTTGACACGGGTACGGTTTCCGACCACATCGCTACCCGCTTTGATCGACTGAATACGGCGAATGTCGAGGCGAACCGAGGCGTAGAATTTGAGCGCGTTCCCACCGGTTGTTGTTTCTGGGCTGCCGAACATGACCCCGATTTTTGAGCGAATTTGATTGGTGAAGATCACAATGGTGTTGGTTTGTTTAATCACACCGGACAGTTTACGTAACGCTTGAGACATTAAGCGGGCTTGCAGACCCATGTGGGAATCACCCATTTCTCCTTCGATTTCGGCGCGGGGGACGAGGGCGGCGACCGAGTCGATAACAACGACATCGATGGTGCCGGAGCGAATGAGCGCATCGGCGATTTCGAGTGCTTGTTCACCGGTGTCTGGCTGGCTGACATATAGGTTGTCGATATCGACACCACAAATGGCGGCGTAGTTGGGGTCAAGCGCATGTTCCATGTCGATAAAGGCGCAAATGCCACCTAGCCCTTGGGCCTGAGCGATGACATGTTGACAGAGGGTTGTTTTACCTGACGATTCTGGACCGTAAATTTCGACAATCCGGCCGCGTGGCATGCCACCGATTCCAAGGGCGATATCCAGCGATAGTGATCCGGTTGGAATCGCTTCAACAACCATGCTATGGGCTTCACCTAAGCGCATAATGGCACCATCGCCAAAGCGCTTTTGAATCCCTTCGATTGTTGTTTCTACCATTTTGTCTTTGCTTTGTTGTTTTTTTGCCATTGCTTTACCCGCGTTTGATTAGGATAGGGATAGGATGTGAGTGGCTGTAGACACCTCTTTTTCTCTATCTCTATGCGCTATCCTTTATTGAATAGACATAACTTTATGTTGACTTGTAGTGTACAATAGCGGTATGGAATCGGCAAACAAAATCGATGGCCTTTCACGGCCGTTCCATGATCAGCGCACCCCCTCCTTAGCCACATTTGTACGGCCGATGACCCCTGCTGACGAGCCGGCCGTGGCCCAATTTGTCCCCGACGCGATCTACAAACATTTCCATGCCGATTGGTACAACTGGGAATATTGGCTACAGCATCACGACTATTTGCTTAGCTGGGAAACGGGCGAAGAGCTGACGCTGAGCGGTGCTTTGGCTGTTTCGGCCGATGTGTTGCCGATCGCTTGGATCCAAGTATTGGCCCTGAATCGGGAGCCGTTTAGTCGTCAGCGGTTGCGACAACATGCATGTGCCTTGTTTGATGAGGTGAATCCAACCCTTCAAGCTCAAGGCGTCAAACAATTGCTGTGGATGTCCCACTTTGAATGGGTGCAACGTTGGGCTGAAGAACTGGGATTCACGCCGTATTGTCAGATTTTGACCTTTGCCAAAGATGATTTAGAGATACCGGCCGGATTGTCAATCGATCCTGAGTTGCGTTTGCGTGCGGCCGTGCCGGAAGAGCTGAAGCAGCTGGCCCAAATCGAAGCGGCTGTGTATGAACCGATGTGGCGTCATACGGCTGCTACACTTTTGCGTGCTTATCAACAGTGCTTGGTTTTCAGAGTTGCGGTGTGGCACGGCCGTGTGGTCGGGTTTCAAATCAGTACCCCACTTGAAGAGAACAGGGTTCATTTGGCTCGGATTACGGTTTCTCCAGAGGTGCAAGGGCGGGGTATCGGCCGTTCACTGTTGGTTGATGCGTTGCGTCAGTATGAGCGACGCGGCCGTGATTATGTGTCACTGAATACGCAGGATAGCAATGTGCGGGCCCAAGCCCTTTATCGGCGATTCGGATTTGTCCCGACAGGGCAAGAAACGGTGATTTGGGGGCGAGTGCTTTGAGCCGATGCGGGTGATTTTGGAGACAGAGACGAGAGACGAGAGACAGAGAATGTTTTATGATTTAAGAGTGATGGAGAACTGTTTATTCTTTTCTCTAGCGAAGCGGTACTCTGTCTCTAGCGAAGCGGTTCTCTATCTAATGTGAGGTGATTAGGATGTCTTATTCAGTACAGGTGTTTGATGAGCCGGAATTAACGCCGGAACAGGTGCGTAGTATGATCGATTTGCTGTGGTTGGTTTGGCCGAGTGAGTTGCAAACGGCCGAACAAGCAACCGTGCAGGTTTTTGGGTGGCAGAAAACACCAATACCCTATTTGCGTAAGAAAATTTATCTTATTTCTGATGAAAATAATAAAGTGATCGCGCATGCGGAAACACATGTGCGGGTGATGTTCACGCCAGAAGGGGCACTGGGGGTGATGGCGCTGGGCGGGGTGTGTACCCATCCCGATAAACGGGGGCTGGGGTTGGGAGCGGCCGTGGTTCGTGCGGCGTTTGATCGGGTCGATGAGGGTGAGTTTCCGGTCTGTGTGTTTCAGACGCCGGTGGCTGATTTTTATGGGATGTTGGGTTCGGCCGTGTGTGAAAACAATACGTGGGTGGATCACAAAAATAAGGAAAACCCTGAAGTCCATCCGTGGGAGCCGGGGGAAACATTGATGTATTATCCGGCGTCGTTTGATTGGCCAGAGGGGGAGATCGATATTAATGGGGGGCAATATTGAATCCTGAAGATTCAGGTGCAGATTGAATTGCGGGTATGTTTGTCGTGCACACATCTTTTCGACAACGTTTTTGTCCTGTGTTAGCATAGGCTTTCGCGCTTATACAAATATGCTCATTGTGCCTCACTAATAAGATCAAATACACAAATCACACAAACATACCATGACATACAACCATAAATCATCTGCCCGCCCACATTTAAAGAAAGCGTATCTTTATCTTATTCCTACCTCATGTCTGATTTTGCTCATCTCTGTTTCCGTTCTATTACAAAGATCAAATGCTAGTGCCTATGAATCTGCTGCAAATAGTTATCAAGATAGCTATGAGCTTAATGATTTGGAGACCGATGTGCCTGCACCTGATTCTCACCATACTCATGATGACAATCACGCCTCTCATGAGGAAGATAGCGATGCAATTGTTCCGCATCAACATGATTATTATACCAGTCATTCCCATGGAGCTGGAGAAGATGCCGACCCTTCTTGTCAAGTATTAGGCTGGACATGGGGACGGGGTGATGACAAACCTAAAATCGCTACTGTTGCGGAAGCCTCTTTGGCTAACTTAGATATCCAGACCACTGTAGAAGCATTCACATTTGGTGAACGAAGCAACTGTGGTGGTTTCCATGAACATGGGGTTGATTTTGTCGTTTCGCTTGATACAGATGAGGGTGACATCGATCTTGTTGCTGAGGATGTTCATCGAACTTTGCGTAATGAATTTGCTGAAATAATCGGCAACGTTAAGGTGATCAGCCCCGATGACACGTTTGTTTCCTATGTTGGGGGCGTACGTACGACTCCGGCTACATCTGAAACACGCGAGGTGGAATCGATTTCGGACCAATTATTCCCTGTGGGATTGTCGGGTGCTACGGCCTCATCAGCGGCCGCACAAGTTGATTCTACCCTCCAATGGCAAAGTACTGGCGTTCTTGTAGAACCAAGCGATACGATTATTATTAATGTTGAAAGCGGTACTTGGACACATACACAAGGGGTTGAGCCTTACAATAACGGGACCGGTGGTACTTACGTTTGTGGCCATGCAGGCTGTGTTGAGCCGCTACCTTCGGCGCCACAAGGTGCACTCATTGGCAAGATTGGGACGTACATATTTGAAATCGGAGCCGGAACCTCCGTTATATCACCACAAGCTGGCGAATTAATGGTTCGTATGAATGATGGTGATGTTGGCCTGTATGACAATGACGGAATTTTGACACTCGATATTTCAGGAGGGAGTGAGCCCTATGAAGATTCTGCGACTGTCTATGCTGACCAGCAATGGCAGGCTAGTTCAATTACGGTTAATGCCAATGCCCCAGTTGAGATCGCCGTGACATCAGGCACATGGACCCATTGGGAAAATGTTGTAGACCTGAATCCGGGGACCGGTGGTGGCTATACATGTCCTGTTTCATCGGGATCATGTGCAGAACCATTACCGGGTACACCAACCGGTGCGCTAATCGGCCGTATCGGTTCCTATGTTTTTGAAATCGGAGAAGGGACAACCCTTATCGCGCCTGTATCGGGTGAACTGTATTTCCGCATCAATGATGCTGACAATGGTCTGTTTGACAATGCAGGCTCTTTAACGGTCGGTGTTAATGACGGCGATGGGCAAACCGCCTTTGGTGTAGACGCTACATTGGGCTGGCAAGCAACTGGGGCTACGGCCGAGGTGGGGGAAACGGTCTCTGTCCGAGTCACCTCCGGCGCATGGACACACCATGATGGGATTGTTCCTCCAAATCCAGGAACCGGAGCAACCTACACTTGTTATGCATCATACTGTCAAGAACCGTTGCGAGGCACCGTGGGGGTACTGATTGGCCGCATTGGCTCACAGATATTCGAAATCGGACAAGCCGGATCTATTGTCACCGCAGAGGCTGGTGAATTGTATGTTCGTATTAATGATGCTGATAATGGTTTAGATGACAACGATGGTGTCCTTACACTGGAAATATCTAATGAAACGATTGAAATTGTTCAAGAAACAAAAGGGATTGATGCCCAAAAAGGTTGGCAATCATTAGGCATCAATGTACGTGAAAACGAAACGGTCAACTTGAGTGTGGTCTCTGGTACATGGACCCATCAAGATGGTGTTGTTCCAGCAAACGCTGGAACAGGTGGCGGATACATATGTGGCCAAAATTCATGTATAGAGCCTTTGCCACAGGCACCAACCGGCATGTTAGTCGGCCGTATTGGTACCCGTATATTTGAGGTTGGAGAAGGCACTTCATTCGTTTCACCGCAAACCGGAAAATTGTATTTGCGTATCAACGACGGAGATCTCGGCTTATTTGACAACGCCGGAACGTTGACCGTCGAAGCCGATGTGGAAAGACCTGATTCAGAAGTTGGGAGAACGGTTGACTCTCAATTAGGCTGGCAAGATATGCAGGTTTCAGTGCCCGCCAATGCGGAAATTACTATTGAAGTAACTGCGGGGCTCTGGACACATGACAAAGATTCAGTCGCACCGAACGACGGTGTTGGGGGAAATCAAATTTGTGTGAGTTCTAATAGTTGTACGGAACCCCTAGCAGGCGTATCTACAGGAAAGCTGATCGGCCGAATTGGCACTCATGTGTTTGCGATTGGTAACGGTGTGACCTTAACATCACCACAGTCGGGGCAACTACAGGTGCGTATCAATGATGCTGACGCTAGTTTGGGAGACAACGAAGGGTCGCTGACTCTCAACATTACGGTTCCACCAGAAAACTCGGCTAGTGCCGTGCGCAAAGTATATGTTATTGCTTACAATCCGATTTTAAGCAATGGGAAATCTTTAGCCGAGCATGCAGGGTGGAGCGATCACGCCACACTCACCGAAGGGACGATTGAATTTTTTAAGGAAGTATCAAATGGGCAGTTGATCTACGAGGTTGCGGCGACTACGATCGTTGATGATAAATGGCCCATGAAAGCGGATGGTTTTCGCTATAGCGAATCGGAATATTTGACGGTTTTGGGCGACCATACACTTGCTCATGATCCGGACCTTGTTAGCTATATTAATATTATTAATGATGCTGATTTTGATATTTGCGGCCGAGCCAATCGAGGCGAAATCGATGAAGTATGGATTTATAATGGTCCCTATTTCGGATTCTATGAATCAACATTGGTCGGACCCAACGGCTACTGGTTTAATTCATGGCCCGTCGCTGGCTCTCATGATTGTGAGCGATTAATTCCGATTATGGGGCCAAGCCAAGAGCGTGACCTAGATAGTGCACTTCACAACTTTGGACATCGCATGGAATCCTCTATGTCTCAAGCTTACGGCTATATTGACGGGATATGGGACTCAACAAGTACGGCTGATGGCTGGGTTAGCTATTCCTTACTGAATTTCCGTGCCCCTGCTTATGATTACAGCGGTTGTGGCGATATTCATCATCCGCCTAATACTTCGGTCGATTACGACTATAATAATTCAATTGCGGCCAATACCAACTGTGACGATTTCTTCAACTATCCAGATTTGGGTGATCCTGTAGATACTGTGTACCAAGTCACCTGTGATGCATGGAGTTGTACACAGATAGGTTATCTCAATTACTGGTTTAGCCGTTTACCCGCTACTGATGATTGTGACAAAGATGATGTATACAATAATTGGTGGGCTTATTTTATTGAGCCTGATTTAGCGAATACACCCGATAAACCTTGTGACAGCTATAGTGAACTCGACTTTCTGAGCGAAGATAGCGCAACGATTACTTTTAATCCGTTTCGGTATCAGCTAAACTATTCTATGATGCCTTATGGCAATAGCTATGCTACAGTAAATCAGGGTGGTCGACATACCTTATCAGACTCGCAAGATGCCCCAAGCTACTGGCAAATCGCAGACGAAGATGGCGATTTGGTCAAACAGTTCGGCATATTCCCCATCCCATTGGAGGCGGGCGAATGATTTCTCGACTAATATACTATCTATCCTCTATTCCGACCTTACTCACACAAGTCAAAAATTGGCCTGAAATCGTGTTGGTTCCCTTCCGCAGGGAACCAACACCTATTAAATTGCGAGATGGTTCCGTGATCAAAGCGCGTAACTTAATGGATGTCTGGGTTGTTAAGGAAACTTGTTTGGATAATGATTATGAGACACATGGAACAGCCCTAAAAGATGGTTGGATTGTTATCGATATTGGCGCGGGTATTGGCGAATTTACTGTTGTTGCCGCGCGCAATCGGCCGCAAAGTCGCGTATACGCCTATGAGCCTTTCCCTGAATCGTTTGCTCTTTTAGAGGAAAATCTAGCGCTTAATCAGCTTAAAAACGTTAGACCATTCCCGATCGCGATTGGGGCGGCATCTGAAAAATTTGTACTAGAAACCACGGGCTCGGCCGTGCAACACACTGTAACTGGGAGTGAAATCTCCGGCCGAGCGACTAGCAAAATCGAGGTTGAGGGCTTGTCTTTGGATGATTTGTTTGCTATCAACCAAATTGAACGCTGTGACTTTTTGAAAGTTGACTGTGAGGGAGCCGAATTCGATATATTCCTCCATACAAGCCAAGAAACCTTAGATAAAATTACGCATATTTGCTTAGAGTATCACAATGGATTTACTTCTTATTCCCATACAGATTTGGTCGGTTTTTTACAAAAAGCCGGCTTTAAAACTGAAATCACACCTAATCCGGTCCATGATTTTCTCGGCTTTTTGTACGCATATCGTTAAGCACAACGTCTCCGAAATAAAGGGGATGATCAACTTCTAAAACACACTCTGAGATAAATCTCACGGCTAGAGTCGCGGCCTACGGCCTGTCTGAGACCGCTAATGTAAGTTGCTGATACACCTTGACCTAAACTGGGCAATTGCAGGGAAATAGCATTTCAGATGCGATCTGTGTAGATTTCTCTCCCCTATACACCTACTACCACATAAAAACTGACTATGATTACATACAAAATTTACTCCCGTAGCCTTGTTCTTGTTTCTGTTGCATTGGTGGCTCTTAGTGCTTTGATTTTTGTATTCAATATGTTTGATCCAGCGTATGCGGCCGTTTCAACGACCCATATCGTTTCTGAGGGTGAATCGATACAGGCGGCGATCGATGGCGCGGCCGTGGGGGACACCGTTTTTGTCCAAGCGGGGAGTTATACGGAAAGCTTGGTGCTCGACAAAGCGGTCCACTTAACCGGCGTGAATAGCCGAACAACGATTTTGAACGGGCCACTGAATCAGCGGGTGATAAGTGTGGCGGCCGGATTAGATACTGGGACGGTGATCTCTGGATTTACGATTCAGCGTGGCGGCCGTGGGGCTGCACCGGCCTATGGTGGGGGGATTCATTTGAATAGTTCTCCACTGTTAAGCCATCTAATTATTACAGGCAATATCGCGTCCCAATATGGGGGTGGAGTGTTTGCTGATGCCGACTTTCATTTGCAACACAGCTTGGTACTTGCGAATGAAAGCTCTTTTGAGGGGGCATTTTTATTCGCATTACAAGATGCCCATATTACCCGCACCCAAATTCTGACACAGAACCAATCTATTTGTCTGTGCTTTGCTATGAGCGTGTCTGGTGATGCCTATATTAACGAGGTCGAGGTGCGATATGGGGCGACCGGTAATTTAGGGGTGATGGGAAACACATACCTCGTCAATAGTGTTGTTGGTCAGGGGAGCTTTGGCGTGACTTCTGACGTTGGGGATATTCATGTTGTGTCGAGTACAATTGAGCATAATTTTGAGGGGGGGGGAGTAGAGACATTTTATGGCTCCGTGTATGTGACGAATTCTATGATTGCCCATAATACAAGTATTGGTTTTGGTGCTGGTATTTATGCGGGAGCGGCCGTGCATGTGTATAGCTCGACGATTATTGGAAATTCGAGTTCTGAAGAAGGTGGGGGTATTTATGCGGTTGATGAAGTGCATATACAAAACAGCTTGGCTCAAGACAATCGCGCCCCATTTGTGTTGTTTGCTTATGCAAAGAAAGATTTATATATCACCAATACTCAGGTTTTGACCCATGAATATGATTATAGTGGTATCGTGATGTACACAGAAGGGAATGGGTTTGTAAAAAATAGCCAAATATCACACGCTGATGGAGATGGCCTTTTCGCTCTTGGCTCAATTTTTGTTGAAGGTAGTTCGATTAATAATGGGAAAGCGGCCCTGTTTTCTTATGATGGTGATATCCATATCGATTCAAGTTATCTAACCTATAATTCTGTGGGTGCTTATACAGATGGTTCTATTTTTATAACTGATACAACTGTGGCCCATAATACAATTGCGGGTGGTGTGTCGGCCGGTGGGGATGTTTCCGCCTACAGTAGCACAATCATATTCAATAATTCGGTTGAAAATGGTGGTGGATCGATGATGCCTGAACAAGGGAATGGATACGGAGGCGGGATTTATGTGGGTGGTGATGCGCATATCCAAAACTCTCTTGTCAATTCAAACACAGCTCAAAATGATGGTGGAGGGATTTATATTAGCGGTACAGCCTATATTTCCAATACATCTATAGCACACAATCGAGCTAGATCAGGTGGTGGAATATCTGCATCACAGGGGGTTGTCTACTTAACCGACTGTCAACTAAATGATAACCAAGCCTTGATAGATGGCGGAGCTGTTTGGCCAGATGGCGTAGGTGGAGGCGCTTTTATAGGGGTTGCTGAGATCAATAACTGCATGATTGATGGTAATACAGCTGAGGGTTTAGTTGCTGGACTAATGATTAATTTCGCCTTGACGATGACGGATAGTATTGTACAAAATCATATTCATCAAACAGGGCTGTTTGAGCTGGGTACAGTTACATTTCCGAGTGGCTTCATCTCTAATACCATAATATCTAATAATCAGGATTTCGGCGCAGCTGTTATGGTTTACTTCTATGATGAAAGCCCTGCAGGCCATGTTGTTATTCAAGATTCAACTTTTTCTGATAACGATACGGCTTATGGCTCGCTTTTTGTATATGGCGACAATCTTGGCTCGTTTACCAATCAGGTTCTAATTCGTGATACAGAGATTATTAGCAATTCATCAAGCCACTATGGCACCGGTTTGACATTTGCGAGAGAGGATATGAAAGCGGCCGTTCAGATTGATGTAGAGAACGTATTGATTGAGAATCATAATGATAATCAAAGTACACCTGCGATTTTTGCAGGACTCGTCGATTTGACATTGAACCATTTGACAATCGCTTCTCGTCCATTGGCTGCAACCCCTGCGATCTCTGTTCGAGTGGGCACTCAAATAACCTTGTTAAATTCGATTGTGTCTAGTTACTCACATGGAATTGATACTATAGCCTATAATTTTGAGGTCTTTGATGAAGAGGATATTGAGGCTGATTACAATTTGTTTTCAATGCCTGAGCCATTCTCTGGCACGATGATTGTTGGAGGTGAGCATAATATTACAGGCACAAATCCCTTGTTTGCTGGTCCACAGGATTATCGCTTAGCGGCCGGTTCCCCCGCTATCGATGCGGCTATGTCCAGTGATGTGTCAACCGATATTCTCGGCAACCCACGCCCAGGCTCCGGCTCATCCCTTTCCGACATCGGTGCCTACGAATGTGATGCCTCACCTCAACTGACCGATTTCTCTGCCATGCTTGGTGGCGGTTCTGTACAGTGGAATTGGTCGGGTGGTAATGAGTATCGGCTGTGGACGGCCGGAAACCCATATCAGACAACATCCGGCGATGGGCAGCTTTTAACCAACCCGAGCTTTACCGATTCAGTGAACGGCATGACCGCTTATTTCTACACCTTGTCTTCATTGAGCAATTGTGGTGTAACGGCTGAAGAGCCGGTCCAGCTCGGTGTATTTCCCTTCGCCTTAACGACTGAATAGAGATGAAGCCTACACACAACAAACTAGCCTCAATCTCTGATTGCGCTAAAATAGAACTAAATTTCTGCTAAAATCTAGCTCTAGAAAACGCTTCTACTAACCATTTATTACTCGTTGCAACATATGAATCAACAAGCCCGCATCAACCAACTACGCGATCAACTTAACTACCATATTCACCGCTACTATGTGCTTGATAGTCCGGTCATTAGCGATGCGGAGTACGATCAGCTTTTTCATGAACTGCGCCGCTTGGAAGAAGAAAACCCGGAGTTGCTCACGGCCGATTCCCCTACCCAGCGGGTGAGTGGCATTGTGGCCGATGCGTTTGAAAAAGTCACCCATCCCGCACCGATTCTGAGCTTGGGGAACGCATTTAATAAAGAAGATTTGCTGGAGTGGGAAGAGCGCACCCGCCGTTTTATGGAGCAAAATGGGGACGATGCAACGCAATTATTGGATTACGTCGTTGAGCCGAAAATCGATGGGTTGACGGTTGTGTTGACCTATGAAAACGGCCGTTTTACCCAAGGGGCAACCCGTGGCAACGGGCAAGTGGGCGAAAATATCACCCAAAATTTACTCACCCTTTGGGCGCTACCCAAACGGATTCCTGTCGATCCTGATAGTGATTTAGAGGTGCCCGCCCGCTTGGTTATTCGGGGGGAAGCGTTTTTTCCGCTCGACGAGTTTGGAAAATGGAACGCTGGACGAGAAGTGGCCGGTGAAAAAACCTATATGAATCCCCGTAACGCGGCCGCTGGCTCTTTACGCCAGCTCGACTCGAAAATTACCGCCACACGACCACTTACCCTCTTTTGCTACGACCTAATCGACTGGGAAGGGGATGTCGCCGATAGCCAGTGGGATCGCTTACAGTGGCTCAAAGCGTTGGGCTTCCCCGTTTCGGCCGACACCGTTTATTGTGAAAACATCCAAGCTGTGGCGGCCGAATACGATGTCTGGGCCGAAAAGCGACATCAGATCAATTATGAAGTGGATGGCATGGTGGTCAAGCTCAATAATCGGCCGTTGGCGGCCGGTTTAGGCTTTACCGGCAAAGACCCTCGTGGCTCGATCGCCGGTAAATTCCCTGCTGTTGAAAAAACAACAACCTTGCTGAATATCAAGGTGGCGGTCGGCCGGACCGGTATTTTGTCCCCTGCGGCCGTGCTTGAACCGGTTGAAATCGGCGGGGTCATTGTGCAAAACGCAACTCTACATAACTTTGATGAAATCGCCCGTAAAGATATTCGGATCGGAGACAAAGTTTGGGTCAAACGAGCCGGTGAAGTGATCCCATACGTGGTCGGCCCGATTACCGATTTGCGCGATGGTAGCGAACGGCCGATTGTTCCCCCCACCCACTGCCCGTTTTGTAACGATCCGGCCGTGCAGATTCCGGGGGAAGTCGCTATTTATTGCGATAACCCGATCTGCCCCGAACAGCTTGTGCGCCGGATCGAATATTTTGTCAGCCGTGTTGCAATGGACATCGATGGCTTTGGGACTAAAACCGGCGGTTTGCTCGCCGAAGTCGGTTTGGTCAATGATTTGGCCGATATTTATTATCTAAATCGTGATGATTTGCTGGCGTTAGAAGGATTTAAGGACAAAAAAGTCGATAAACTTCTGGGGGGGCTAGAGGCGAGCAAGCAACAAACGGCCGCCCGATTTTTAACCGCGCTCGGCGTTCGCTTCGTTGGCAGTGCTGCGGCCGCTCTCTTGCTCGACACCTTTATGAGCATCGACCGGTTGGCCCAAGCGACCCGAGAAGAAATCGAAGCGATTCACGGCATGGGAGAAGGAACAGCTACTTCAGTCGTACAATGGTTCGCTGATGAACGGAATCAGGCTTTGCTCGAAAAATTCCGTCAAGCCGGTCTGCCTTTTGTCATGGAACAAGCCGCTATCGATGCGGATGCACCGCAGCCACTCGCTGACAAAGTGTTTGTGATTACTGGCACCTTGCCTACGCTCGGCCGGAAAGATGCCAAAGAGCTAATCGAACAATATGGTGGCAAAGTAACCGGTTCCGTTAGTAAAAAGACGGACTATTTGTTGGCTGGGGAAAAAGCGGGTAGTAAATTGACCAAAGCGCAAAGCTTGGGTGTCGCTGTTATCTCCGAAAGCGATCTTCAAGCATTAATCGGGTCAAACTAAAATAACTATGAATCAAGTCCAACAACAAATTCAACAGCTTCGCAAAGAGTACCAAGACGCGGGCCTCGAAAAATCAGAAATGGCGGCCGATCCCTTCACCCAATTTGGTGCATGGTTCGATACGGCCGTTTCGGCCGGGATCAAAGAACCGAACGGCATGGCGGTATCAACCGTCAGTGCCAACGGACACCCCTCAACACGAATCGTGTTGCTCAAACATTATGACGAGCGGGGATTTGTGTTCTTTACCAACTACCACAGCCGTAAAGGGCGGGAAATCGAAATTAATCCTTATGGTGCGATGACCTTTTGGTGGGTCGATTTAGAGCGTCAAGTGCGGATCGAAGGGATGTTGGAAAAAGTGTCTCCGGCCGAATCGGATGCCTATTACAATAGTCGGCCGCGTGGCAGTCGTCTGGGGGCGTGGGTGTCTCCCCAAAGTCAAATTATCGATGATCGTGAGGTGTTGAACGGCCGTCAGCAACAAGTTGAGGCGCAATTCCCTGTTGATCAACCTGTACCACGGCCGGAACATTGGGGCGGTTATCGTTTGGTCCCCGAAACAATCGAATTTTGGCAAGGCCGACCCAACCGCCTACATGACCGTCTCCGCTATGTGCGCGGCGATGGGAACTGGGAAATAGAGCGACTCGCACCGTAAATAGGATTGACGCAAAGCCTCAGCTCAATAAAAAACGCCAATTGTTAAACAGAAGTTGACCTTCTATCTAACCATTGGCGCACAAAAAACTGTTTGATTGTTTTGCTTCTCTAAATTTTAGGCATACGATAGAAAATAGAGATAGCGAAATCGTCTCTGCAGAGATTCATCCCTATCCCTCGTCCCTATCATTTTACGAATGCCCACCTCCTCGCCGCCGCCGAATCAAGCCACCTAACCCTACACTAGAAACCAACGCCATCACTAGTCCCAGCGAGATCGCTGATTTACGACTATCTTCCGCCCATTCAGCGCTTTCCATGAAAGAATTTTGTTCCGCTAAGTCATCTTCGGTTGCTGTTTCGCCTGCATCATTCATGAAGCTGTCTTCATGTGCTTCATGTGACATATCTTCGGCTGCATCCATTCCTTCATCACTTGAGGTCATGTTTTGACTAAAATCAACCTCATTTACTGTCTGTGAACGACCGGCCAGTACCATCGATTCTTGATGGGTTTCAAGGGCTGGCTTGGCGGACACACCGGCCGACATTTTTCCATTAACAATGCGTGGATCACTCACCGCATCGGTCGGCATGACCTCACCACCCAAAGCGACACCATATTCATCCATGAGTTGTTGGTTCGTTTTGTCGAAGTACCCTTGATTGAAGGTAAATGGGATCGGCTCAAATTCCTCGCCGTTTTCAGCAAGTTCACTTTCGTCAAATTCGTCGTCTTCGCCAAAGTCTTCTTCTTCGAAATCCCCTTCCATGTCCATCTCTTCCATTTCAAAGTTGTCGCCGTAAGGGATGTAACCGGGCTCTTGCTGATTAAAGAAGATTTCTCGCCCATCTAAGGTCACGGTATCAGGCCAAACAATAAAGTTCGGGTCCGGATCGGGGAAGTCGAATTCCGCATCCATGACGATGTGTTGACGTTGGCTCTCTTGCCCAGCGACGGCCGTGCCATCTAGCGAACCAAACGTAATGTCGGTCATCGGCATGGTGCGCGGTTCACGAAGTGCTTCATGAATTAAAATGTCAGTGACATTGCTGAGATGAAGATCGCTAATTGTCCAGTAGCTTTGGCGGGGAGCAAGAAAACCGACTTCGTATCCTTCGATGGTAACGTTTTCGATAAACCCAGGGCCAAATGACTCTACATTATTGTAGTCAAGTCCGATCCCAAGAGCGGCCGTTTGACCTAAATTGTGTTGGAACGGGGCGCCAATACCGATCAAGCGGGCGTTACGGACGCTCAAGCGCTCATTGTAGTTAATCAACATCCCGTCCCGTGATCCCCAAACGGTTGTGTCTTCAAACACCGGTTTCAAGGTGTCGATATAGGCTTGCGGTGGGGTTGCATGCCACTCACTCGATGGGTCTCCCATATAATTGGCGGAGTGGATATAGCGTGAGCGAAAACCGACCGTCGCATTAGATGATTCATTGTTGCGCACTTCGGCTAAAGGTGCCCACCAAACCGGAATCGTATCGCGATTGGTAATGAGATGACCGTTTTCGATTTCATCGACCTTAACAGCGGCACGGCCGGTGTCCGGTTCAATCAACCCATCTGTCCAAAAGATAAAGCCATGTGCCGATGCGCCAGAAGAAACATTGTCAATCACGCTGACGCGATTCCCTGATAGCCAGAATCCGTCCCCATCGTTGCCGAAATCGCCACGATCTAGACCTAAATCGGGGTCAATCGCCCCCAAATCATCCAACACAAAGGCATCATTGACGGTACGGATGGCGATATTGCCGATCATCGAGCCTACTTCGTCGCCCGCTTCGGTGTAAAAACCGGCCCCTTGTACGTCATAAGAGACATTATCTATAAAATTGATATTTGAGGAGTGATTGACAAAGCCCCACCCTGGCGAGTCAACTACGACACTCCCATTGACTATCGCTGAACCGGCCATCGGGTTTGTTCCGCCACGGTGAAAATGGATCGCGTATCGGCCGCGAATGTTGGTCGCTTCTCCTTGCTCAACCGTAAAGTGAATCGGGGCATTGTTGTCATTGCCGACCATCTCTTCATCGATTTCATAATACACATCATTTAGTTCTTCCCGTTTGTCCGTCCGGCCGAGTCCATAAAATCCTGCGTATTGCACATCCACATCATGTGTATGACGAAACATGATATGACCGCGACGCAAAACTTCTCTGTTTTCCGATTCAAAGCGGACGTTGCGTGAACTGTTCGCCACCCATAAATTGAGATCCGCTTTTGGTGGAACGTGATCGAGTTCGAGTGGCGCATTAAGTGTGACCGTCGCACCATTGATTCCATTAATGGTGCGTACTTCATCACTCTTTTGTCCTTGTGACCCTGCGATGATAAGTTCATCACCAACGCGCCACCCTTGTGGCGTTTCCGATAATAGAAGCGTGGTGGCACCGGCCTTGGGAAACTCCGCTACGGTTACGCGGTGGGTTTTCGCTGCGCCATGCATAATCGTCGTGCCTCCTAATACCGCACCACGGCCGAGTTGTTTGGGATCTTCATCTAAATCAATCGCACCAAGATCGGCAAAGATGATTCTGGCTGTTACATCTGCCATGATAGGTGCTTCGGCCGTGCCGACTTCTAGTCGGCTACCCAAACCGCTGGTCAAGGTGTCAACCCAGAGCTCCGTATCGACCGTTGGGGCGAAACGGAGTGTGCCATCAATGGCGATGCTCTTGTATTTGTAGGGGATTTTTCTGTCAACGGTAACTGCGATCCCGGCCGGAATCGCTACCGTTGCTTGATCTGTCGGTAAATTGCCGTTGGCCCATGTTGCTGGGTCAGACCAACTGCCTGATTGCACGGCCGTGTGGCTTGCCATTTCCGGCCGGTGAATGCTTGGGTTGTTCATATGGTGTTGATGATGGTCACCCATCGCTGTATTCGATCCCATGCCATGATTTTCATGTTCTGTTGTTTGTTCAACATGGGTATGGGCCGTATATGAATGCATCTCTTGACCATGAGCCAAGAGGGGAGCACTCGTCATGAGTGCAAGTGATGTAAAGATAATCGCTGATTTTAGTTTCATGATAGATGTGTTCTTGACTGTCGTAAGTAAAAGAATGGGAATTATTCAGCGATAGTCATGTTTGTCTTGTTCTCCTCTTATAAGGCGAGGTTGGAGGAGGTAGATTTAAATAAAATTTCCCCTCTCCCCAACCTTTCTCACTCAAGGGAGAGGGGAGCCAAGAAAACTACTGAATAATTACAAAGAATGAATGTATAGCCCAAGCCTAACCGGTTGGTATCGACTTTGCTTTAAGTCGAGCTTAAAAAGGGGATCGTCGAGTTTAAAAAATGAAGGGGTTAGTTTAAATCCCAATTAACATGATTCTACATGTTCGCCAACTAACAATTTGTTTGTGATGCTCTAAATCGTTTTTGTTGACATAATGCATCTTCTGTGCCCCCTCTATATTCCCAAACCTTTGTTCATCGTTATTATGTCTACCTATGTATTGGAACCTGCTCTGATTTCTCCGGCAAGAGCTGTAAACAGCCACAATTGATTGCCCATGTAATAGGCATGTGCTATAACTAATAGTGTTTTGTAAAAGATTTCACAAACGAAATCTAGACCAATTTATAACGTGGCTGTCAAGTCACTCTCCCTAAAGAAATTTTTCAAAATTAAACAGCATGATTTAGCAAAAACGGCCGTTGGGCCACTCAAATCATGCTACTCAAAACATTCAGAACAGAGAACCAATTGAAAGCTGTTCTCTGCGGAGGAATGAAACGTGTTAAGTGATTGGCAATACATCGGACTATTTGTGGCACTATCGCCCATTTTCCCCGCCGCCCCTATTTTGATTCAGTGGTTACTTGGCCCTAAAAAGCCCAATGCCATCAAAAATCAAACATATGAATGCGGTATCGAAACGGTTGGAGACACTTGGATTCAGTTCAAGATGCAATATTACATCTATGCTTTGATCTTCGTTGTTTTTGACGTTGAAGCGGTGTTCCTTTTCCCTATCGCGGCCGCGTACGACCAATTAAGCCTTTTCGCGATCGGCGCTACCGCCCTATTTATCATCCTGCTCGCTGATGGTCTAGCATACGCTTGGTCCAAAGGGGCTTTGGAGTGGATTTAATTTTAGCTCGCGCCAACGGTACAAATCGTTGGCGCGTGATGCTTTAACCACGGAGAATGATTTATGTCTCTTTTGGAAGCACTTAGAACGCTCAATTTATTTGACTACTTACGTGAACTTTGGGGTCCAGAACCATGGGTTGAACCGGTTCTAGACATCATTAGTATCATGAGTCTCTCAACATTCTGTTTGTTGATTGTCCTTTTCCTAATTTGGTTAGAACGGAAGGTGATTGCGCGTATGCAAGACCGTATCGGCCCTAACCGTGTCGGTGGGAAATACGGTGCGGCGCAAACCCTTGCCGACGTTGCCAAACTTCTTACCAAGGAAATGGTCACACCGAGCGGTGCAGACTGGGCTGCTTATAACTTGGCCCCATTCTTAATCGTAATGACCGCCCTCCTAATGTGGGCGGTGATGCCATTCGCCCCACAATTTATCGGGGTTGATCTCAATATCGGGATTTTCTACGTTTTGTCGATTAGCTCGGTATCGGTCGTTTGCATCTTGCTCGCCGGTTGGGGATCAAACAACAAATATGCTTTGCTCGGTGCTTTTCGCGCAGTAGCTCAACTGGTCAGTTACGAAGTCCCGATGGTGATCTCTTTGATTATCCCCATCATTTTGGCTCGTTCCATGTCACTTGTGTCTATTTCGGAAGCACAGTGGATCCCGTTCGCTGCCGTTGTTCCTTTGTCTGCAATCGTCTTTTTCATCTCAGCTTTGGCTGAAACCGGCCGTACACCATTCGACTTGCTCGAAGCGGAATCTGAAATCGTCGCCGGGTTCCATGTTGAATACGGTGGGATGAAGTTTGGCATGTTCTTCTTGGCTGAATTTGTCAGCACGTTGTTCATGTCATCACTCGTGGCAACTATCTACTTCGGTGGATATCGTTCAATCATGCTTGAGTGGTTCGGTGTCGCGACTGGTCCCTACCTCGGACTCCTAATTTTCTTTATCAAGACATTCCTTGTTTACTTCGTATTCATTTGGATTCGCGCCACATGGCCTCGCCTACGGATCGACCAAATGTTGAATTTCAACTGGAAGTTCTTGGTTCCTTTATCTTTGGTAATGGTCTTGGTTGCCGCATTGCTTGATCGCGCTGTTTCTCACAATCAATGGTTGTGGTGGGCTGCGCATCTCGGTACGAATATCGTGATCGGCGCAGGTGCGTTGGCCTTTGCTCGTCGCCGTGCAAATCGCGACAACTTACTTGAAGACAATGAAAAGCAGGCTCCTCCTGCTACCGCTTCTGCTGGTCCTCTTATGGAAGGGGCCGATCCGCACGGTGATCATGATGATCATGGTCATGCGGTCCCAGCACCAGCTCACGACTAATTTTCAGGCTAGGAGAATTTTGATCTTATGCCAGTGATGCAAATCATATTCATTATTGTCAGCGCGGTGACGTTGGTCTCAGCAATTATGGTTGTAACCGACCGTAATCTCTTCCATGCCGCGCTTTGGATGATGCTGTCATTCTTGGGCGTTGCCGGTCTGTACATCCTGTTGGAAAACGGATTTATGGCAGCAACTCAGCTCCTTGTCTATATTGGAGCCATTTCGATTTTGGTTATCTTCGCCATCATGATGACACGACGCTTAATGAGCACGACCGAATCCCCTTACAATAGCCAATGGCCTTGGGGTGGTTTGGCCGCGCTTTTGTTGTTGGGTCTTCTTGCTTCGGTTATTACCCAGTTTGATTCGCTCGTTCCCGGTGTCGGCCGTACTGCGCCCGAAACGGAGAGCGCAATTCAATCGATGGTAACCGATCTTGGTGTGGCGTTTACCGCTAGTGATCAGTACGTGTTGGTCTTTGAATTGGCCTCCGTATTGCTCCTTGTCGCTCTGGTCGGCTCGATTATCGTGGCCCGCCCAGATATCGACCCAGAGGAGGATAACTCATGATCCCATTGTCTTGGTACTTAATTGTCGCGGCCGCGCTTTTCTGCATCGGCATGTACGGCATTTTGGCTCGTCGTAACGCGGTTGCTATGTTAATGGCGGTGGAATTGACTCTCAATGCGGTCAATATCAACCTGATCGCTTTCTGGCGCTACACTGATCCTAGCTCTTCCGCTGGGGTAGCGTGGGCGATCTTCGTCTTTACGGTAGCAGCGGCCGAAGCGGCCGTGGGGCTCGCGCTTATTATCTCGATTTATCGTCAACGTGAATCAGTTATCGCTGAAGAACTTGACATCTTGAAATACTAAGGGAAGAGGTCTATTAACTCATGGATATGTTAGAAATTCTCACTTGGCTGATTCCCGCAGGGCCTCTTCTGGCTTTCGTGTTGATTTTGCTGGTGACCAATCAAAACAAACGTTTGAGCTTCCTCTTGGCTTGGGCAGGCATTATTGCTTCTGTTGGCCTCGCTTGGTTTGTTTCTTTTAACGTTGTTGGCGTTTTCCTTGAAAGCGAAAAAGAGCTTAAAAAGCATCCGGTTCAAGTGGCTAGCTCGATCGCTTGGTTACCTATCGGTGATTACTATGGTGATCCACAGGGGGCCGCATATGCTGAGGCTCCGGCCAAAGATTATGCTGATGATTCACACAGTGAAGATGCCAGCCACAGTGCAGATGATGGGCACAGCGAAGATGTTGCTTATGCCGACGAAGAAGCAAAGGCGGATGATTATGGTAAAGCGGTCGCTCCAGAGACAGGAACTTGGTTCCGTCTAGGTGTATCGGTTGACCCGTTGACTGCGGTCATGCTCTTCATGGTTCCGTTTGCGGTCTTCATGATCTTTGTTTACAGTGTTGGTTATCACAACTTCGGTAAACCGGCCGGTCACTTCCTCGGGATTCCAAATCATGGTCAAGAAGAGCCTCTCTTCACCCGATTCTTCGCCTTAATGAGCTTGTTCGCTGGGGCGATGTTGACCTTGGTTGTCGCCGACAACTTGTTGCTGATCTTCGTCGGTTGGGAAATCATGGGCTTCTGTTCTTACTCGCTTATCGGTTTCTGGTATGCACGCTCATACGACGATCCGAAACGAGTGCCACCACGCGAAGCATCTATTAAGGCATTTATGACCACCCGTATCGCTGACGTTGTCATGTTGATGGGGTTGGTTTTCTTCTACCGGACATTCGGTACGCTTAATTACACCGAAGCTTTCACCTCAGATAGCTTGGTGAATGCGATCGATATCTTGCAACCATTTGGCGCGGCCGGTCTAGGCATCATGGCTCTCATGATCTTTACCGGTACGGTCGGTAAATCGGCTCAGTTCCCATTACATGTCTGGCTACCAGACGCGATGGAAGGCCCGACTCCTGTGAGTGCGGTTATCCATGCTGCGGCAATGGTTTCGGCCGGTATCTATTTGGTCTTGCGTATCTTCCCGTTGATCGGGATGGCTCTCGAAGCGAGCCCTGGCTTCGCTTGGACAATCGCTGGGATCGGCGCATTTACCGCCCTAATGGCTGCCACAATCGCTGTCGCCCAAAATGATGTGAAAGGGGTTCTCGCATACTCAACCATTTCTCAGCTCGGCTTTATGATCGCTGCGATCGGGATCGGTGGCTATATCGCTGCCGCATTCCACTTGATTACGCACGCTTATTTCAAAGCGTTGCTCTTCATGGGATCTGGTTCTGTAATTCACGGGATGGAACATGGCGCAGAACATGTTCATGATCATCATAGTGACCCTCAAGACATGCGCTTGATGGGGGGCTTACGTGAAAAGATGCCGACAACCTTCTGGACATTTGTCGTCGGTGGTATGGCACTTTCCGGTTTCCCCGTGATCACGGCCGGTTTCTGGTCAAAAGACGAAATTCTCGCAGAAGCTTGGTATGTCTTTACCTATGATTTCCTAGGACAACATGGTTCATCTCACGCTGGTGATCCATTTGGCTTGGTCGGTTTAATGGTCTTTGTTGTGTTGTGTATCGCAGCATTTCTAACCGCCTTCTACACCACTCGTCAAATCTGCCTAACCTTCTTGGGTAAACCACGCTCTGAACTCGCTGAACACGCGCATGAAAGCGATGGCTATATGACCACCCCATTGGTGATCTTGTCCTTCTTCGCCATCGGCGCGGGTTGGGTCGGTATTCCAGATACGTTCTTGGGTACTGAAGGTGTTTTCTATAACTATTTCCACCATTTCGTAGGCGCAACGCTTTATGAAACGGTTAACAATGGACTCTACAAGCTCGATTTGATTCCGCATAAAATCGCCAGTCTTCCATTCATGATTACGCCGCTGGCCGCATCAATTGTTGTGGCTTTGGGTGGGATCGGCTTGGGCTGGATGGTTTACGGCCGTAAACCACTCGAAAAAGGCGCAATTGATCCGGTTGCTAAGGTTATTCCCGCACCTATCTACGACTTCTTGCAAAACAAATGGTACTTGGATGAACTGTACAAAGCTGTATTTGTTCGCCCAGTTGTCTTCTTCTCGGAAGTGGTTGTCTACGAAGTGATGGATAAGGGATTGATCAACGGATTCTTGCACTTGGTGGCTAACCTTACTTATCGCCTCGGTGAAGTCATGCGGGTGACCGAAAACGCGGTCTTCGGTGATGGTGTGGACTGGCTTTCTGATCGATTCCTCGATCTAACGAAAGAATTCCGCACTTTCCAAAGCGGTAAAATTCAAGAATATGCATTGCTATCAGTTTTGATCGCTTTCGTGTTCACCGCTTTTATCATTCTGTTGAATGCTGGCGCTTTCGGCATTTAGAACTAACTACTGAAATTTTCTCCCGACAGGAGACGTTATGGATTGGCTTCTCAACAATATCGTAACATTGACGATTTTTACCCCGATTATCGGTGCACTCATCGTCTTTCTTTTGCCCGATGACGAAAAATGGATCATTCGGCGCTCAACTTTCTTTTTGAGCATGGTGCCTTTGGCACTTTCTTTGACCATGTGGTTCATCTGGGCTGATCAATACCGTGGGATGGCGGGCATGTTCCACTTCACCCAACAAGTCGAGTGGTTCCCCGCAATCGGTGCGAGCTACCATGTTGGCGTTGACGGCATTAGTTTGCCGATGATTTTGCTCTCCACGGTTTTGACCCCTTTGGCTATCTTGGCCTCGTTTAATATTGAAGACAAAACAAAAATGTTCATGGTCCTCCTTCTTATGATGGAAGGGGCGATGATCGGTTTGTTCGCTTCACTCGACCTGATGATTTTCTTTATCTTCTGGGAAATCGGTTTGGTGCCGATTTACTTCCTTATCCGTATTTGGGGTGGGAAAGACCGAGTGTACGCGTCATTCAAGTTCTTCATCTACACGATGGCTGGTAGCTTAGGTTTACTTCTTTCGGTTCAAATCATGGGTTTGTCCACCGGTACCTTCGATATTCCACAATTGATGGATGTCTGGGTCAATATGGACTCTCAAACGTTTTTGGAAACGACCGGTTTAGGTCTAACCAACGTTAAGATCCTCGCGTATGCTGCGTTTTTCGTTGCTTTCGCGATCAAGGTTCCGATTTGGCCATTCCACACTTGGTTGCCCGACGCGCATACCCAAGCACCCACGGCCGGTTCGATGATCTTGGCTGGTGTTCTTTTGAAACTAGGTGCTTACGGGTTTATCCGTTTGGTTATCCCGATGTTCCCAGAACAAGCACATGCCACGGCCGGCTTATTGGCGACCCTCGGTATGCTTAGCATCGTTTTGGGTGGTTTCGCTGCCTTCGGGCAGTGGGACTTCAAACGCTTGGTTGCGTATTCTTCAATCAACCATATGGGGTTTGTCGTTCTCGGGATTGCGGTTATGGCCTATGTCTATGGGATCGATACGGAAACCAACCCCGCTTTGCGCTTAGATGCGATTATGGCGACCAACGGTGCGGTCTTACAAATGATCAACCATGGTTTGTCGGCCGCAGGAATGTTCTTCCTTGTTGGTGTGATCTACGAACGTGCTCATACCCGTGACCTCAAACGTTTCGGTGGGATTTGGTCGATTATGCCGGTCTATGGTGGGATCTTGATTTTCACCAGCATGGCATCACTAGGTTTGCCCGGCCTTAACGGCTTCGTTGGTGAATTCATGATCACCCGTGGCGCATGGGGCCCGTTTTACGTCCAAGTTGCATTTTCTATGATCGGTCTTCTAATGACCGGTGCATATATTTTGAAAGGTATCGGCGAAGTGTTACATGGCCCGACTAAAAAAGAATGGGCTGCTTTACCGAAAATGACATTTATGGAACATGTCGTGATTTGGCCTTTGATGATTATGATGCTCGTTTTGGGTATATGGCCACAAGCTGTTTTGGCGATCATCAATGACACCGTCACTTTATTGTTCTAAACTTCTAACTTTGTCTCTTACTCTTACTCCGTTAAGTAGGTACTGCTTATGATCGAGTCTGGATTCCCATTTTTGTCCGTCATCACGATTTCACCCATCGTTGCGGCTATCATCATGTTGTTGATGCCCAAAGAACGTGGGACAGAAGTCAAGGTGTTGGCTCTGGGTACAATGATTTTAGGGCTGGTTTTATCAGCTTACGTTTATTTTGGCTATCTCGGCAATTTGCCACCGGCCGATGCGCTTTGGGCCGACAAGCTCGCCTTTGTTGAGGAATACAATTGGATTCCTAGCATCGGCTTTGGCTATATCGCTGGTGTCGATGGGATGAGCGCCACTCTGGTATTCCTTACCGCCCTTGTTGGGTTGGGAGGGACGTTGATCTCTTGGGGGATCACTGACCGGACGCGCGAATTCTATGCCTTCTTCATGCTCTTGGTTGCTGGTGTTCATGGTGTCTTTATCGCCGTAGACGGGTTGATGCTCTTCTTCTTCTATGAACTAGCGGTTCTCCCCATGTACGTCATGATTGTGATCTGGGGGTGGAAGTCAAGACGCGAATACGCGGCGATGAAGCTGACTCTTTATTTGTTGATCGGTAGTTTCGTTTCGATCATCGCTTTCTTGGTGCTCTATTTCCAAATGGACACACTTGGTGTAACACGAACCTTTGACTTGCGGGTCTGGTCGGAACTTCAGTTCCCGTTTGAAACGCAGGTGATTTGGTTTATGCCGATGTTTATGGGCTTTATCGTGTTGGCTGGGATGTTCCCCTTCCACAACTGGTCACCAGACGGTCATGTGGCGGCACCAACGGCCGTATCGATGATCCACGCGGGCGTATTGATGAAGCTGGGTGCTTATGCCGCGATGCGGATGGGTGTTCAAATGTTGCCCGAAGGGACCGTCTATTGGATGCCGTTTGTCATTATTTTGACCACGATTAACGTCGTGTATGGGGCACTTATTGCGATGCGCCAAAATGACATGAAGTACATGATCGGTTACTCCAGTGTGAGCCATATGGGGCTTGTCGCCATGGGCTTTGCTACGATGACCTTGAACGGTTTTGTGGGTGCTGGGATTCAAATGGTTAGCCATGGGATCATGACCGCGCTCTTCTTTACTATTGTCGGGATCATTTACGATCGTGCTCACTCACGTGATATGACTGTGTTGAGCGGGATGATGAAACCGTTGCCTTGGGCGATGGTCGCTTTCTCGATCAGCTCACTCGTTTCAATGGGTATGCCCGGTTTCTCTGGATTTATCGCAGAATTTCCGATTTTCATGGGGATTTGGGAAGGGAACGCCTTGAACTTTGGGCCAACGCCTAACACGTTCCTTGGCTTAAATCCAGCGGCATTCTACGACATTGTCGCATTGCTTTCCGTCTTGGGTATCGTTTTAACGGCCGCATACTTGTTGCGCGCCATCACCTCTGTCTTTTTTGGTGAGTATAATCCAAAAGAATGGGAAGACATGCGACCGATTTTGCCTATCGACAAAGTCGTGATCGTCTTATTTATTGTGTGTATGGTTGCAATCGGTATGTTCCCGAATGTTATCGCACCGATTGTCGAATCTGGGGTTCAACCGGTTGCGGCTCGGGTTAATGAAGCGATGGCCAATACACAAAATATGCAAACTGTTTCAGATTCGGCGGGGCAAGCTGTTAGCGGCTTGATTCGCTTCCTGAGCGGCTCTTAATCAATCATTTGCAGTGGATGTTTATAATGACTAACTTGATTCGTTCACTGTTTGGAGGTTTTGGATGCTGACTTCGTATTTAGCGATTGTGCCAGAAATCATGTTGATTGTATTGGCCGCTATCGTTCTGGTTTACGGCCGTCATCCGGAAGGTGACCGCAAACGCGCTGTTGGCCTTTTCACTTCATGGGGCATTCTTGTTGTCCTATTGGTGACCATCGGTATGTCTTTTGCCGGTGTTCCCGGAAATGTCCCCGAAGATCTTTGGGGCGGCATGTTCCGTAATGATGGGGTGACACTGGTTTTCCGGGTGATGTTCTTATCAGCCGCATTGATCACCAGCCTGATCACGGTTGATGTTAAACGATTGCAACATGGCGAATATTTCGCTTTGGTCTTGCTGGCAACTGTCGGGTTTAACCTAATGGCGGCCGCTTCGGACATCATCATGATTTATATGGCTTTGGAAACAGCCAGTATTTCATTCTATATTTTGGCAGGGTTTGCTACTGACCATCGTCGCTCGCCTGAAGCCGGTATGAAGTATTTCGTCTATGGGGCGTTCGCTTCTGGTGTGATGCTTTATGGCCTTAGCTTCTTGTATGGATTGTCTGGTGGAGAAACCAATATCTATGCGCTTGGTGATGCACTCTCTGGCCATATTCAAGCAAATAGCCCAATTTTGATGCTCGCCGCAGTATTCGTGATTGGTGGTTTCGCATTCAAAGTGTCGGCCGTTCCTTTCCACTTCTGGTCACCAGACGTGTACGAAGGGGCTCCGATTTCAACCACCGCGATTTTATCTACTGCATCAAAAGCGGCCGGTTTCTCTATCTTCCTTCGCCTCTTCTTGGCGGGTGCGATGGGGGCTCCTTCTCGTGATAACTGGTGGGTATTGATTGTGGTGATGTCGATCTTGTCTATGCTTTTGGGCAACTTCGCAGCGATCTACCAAACAAACTTCAAACGGATGTTGGCCTATTCCGGTGTGGCTCAAGCGGGTTATATCTTGATCGGTTTGGCTGCATTTTCGGACGAAGGGGCGAGCAGTGCCATCTTCTATCTGTTCATGTATGTCTTTACCAATATCGCCGCCTTTGGTGTATTGATTTTGGTGAGTAACGTAACCGGTAGTGACGAACTGTCTGACCTAAATGGTTTAAGTCGACGCTCTCCCTATCTGGCACTCGTGATGCTGTTTGCGCTTCTCTCGCTAAGCGGTATTCCACCTGCGGCCGGTTTCTTCGGTAAATTCTTCATTTTCCGTGCAGCGATCGATGCTGGTTATTGGTGGCTCGCGCTAATCGGTGTTCTAAATGCCTTCGTTGCACTCTATTACTATTTCAACGTGATTAAGTACATCTACTTGTTCCGTTCGGATGAAGAAGATAAACCGATTCCAGTTTCACGTGCCTCGGCCGTGGCTTTGGGACTTTGTATGGTCGGTATTCTCTATCTCGGTATATTGCCACAAGGTCTTTTTAACTGGACACAAAGTGTGGCCAGTGCATTCTTGCCTTAGGGCATTAAGTTAGATCGTTTACGAATTTATACAATCTGTTGGAGAGCTGTTGGCGTAGTCAACTATTGAGCGAAACTTATTGCTCTACCCTATGATTGTGATATAATGCGCAAACGATCTTCACAATACACAGTGTCCCAAAACTCGAACATTCAAAAAACAGCAAATACAGTAAATCTTGTTGGTCAAATCGGTTGTATTATCGGCGTGGCCGCCATCATTATTATCGCTATTGCCTTCGGCATCGGTTGGCTTATTGACGACTGGCTGGGTAACGATAGACGATACGCGACCATGATCTTGATGATCGGCAGTTTTCCTGTCACTTTGTTTGTGATGGTTCAAATTAGTATGAACTTTTTATCACGAGCCAATAAACGGCTCGAAAAGGCTAATAAAAATAATATTACGGAAGAGCTGGACAAGGATAAGTAATAAATTATGAAGAAAAGATATTTCGTGATTCCGGCCGCCTTAGTTCTTCTTGCGATGAGCTTTGGCTTCCCTTCTTGGTTAAAACCGGTACGGCCGTTCATTCAGCTTCCTGGTGAAGCGTATGTCGGTACTGAATACTGGTTTGGCGGAGCGGGCTGGACAAACACATTTACCTCAACGCTTGTTGTTTGGGCAATCGTTATCATCATCACCTTGAGCTTGCGTGCTCGTTCACGTACCGCTGATGAAGTACCAACCGGCTTCTATAACTTCTTCGAAATGGTTATCGAAGGGGCTTATAGCTTCACCGAAAACATCGCAGGTTCTGAAAAAGCGAAAGTGTTTTTCAAATTTTTCATGACCTATGTTTTGGTGATTTTGACCGCCAACTGGTTAGGGTTATTCCCAGGTGTTGACAGTATCGGTTTGTGGGAAAACAAAGCTTCTTTTGAAGGGATTCAAACTGAAAAAGCGGTTGTTGCTGAACTTGAAGAGCTTTATGCTGAACAAGGCCAAGAAGCCGTTAATGCTCGAATCGCTGAGCTAAATGTTGAATACCACCTTGATGAGGATCATGCATTGGAATTTGCTAATGGAACTCTGGTGAATAGTCAAAAAGGTGAAATTTACAAAGCGGTAAAGAAAGAGGTAGATAAGAAGAATAAGGGCGACTTGCAACGTGGTATTTGGTTGCTTCGTGCCTACGAGGACGACAGTGGTTACAAGCCTGAAGATGCTGACTGGACAATCGTTCCATTCTTGCGTCCAGCTGCAACCGACTTGAACTTCACCTTGGCATATGCGATTGTGGCGATGGTTTTGGTCTATTTCCAAGGTATTCGTTACTTGGGTGCTCGTGAGTTCTTCGGTAAATACTTCCCATTCATTTTGCCGACATTCGGCCGTGATGTAGCGGAAAATCCGATCAACGCCGTAAACGTTGTGGTCGGGTTGCTGGAATTTGTGGGTGACATTTCAAAAATTATCTCGTTTGCCTTCCGTCTACTTGGTAACCTTTTCGCCGGTATGGTACTCCTATTCGTTATGGCGTTCTTGGCTCCAGTAGCAAACATCGCATTCTTCGGCTTGGAATTCTTCGTAGGTTTGATCCAAGCGATCGTATTCGGTCTTTTGATGCTGATCTTTATGGTCGGCGCCGCTGAGAGCCATCACGGTGATCATGGTCATGACGACCATCACTAATTTTTTGTAAACAGTACGGCTCCGGCCGGTAAAATTAACTTAGAAACATTATTTGAATCGACAATAAACTCGATTGGAGGATTTAAAATTATGGATGCAGCAGCAGCAGCAGCATTAGCAGAAGGTTTGAAAGCATTGGGCGTAGGTCTTGTAATGATCGGCGCAATCGGTCCTGGTATCGGTATCGGTTTGTTGGTAAATGGCGCATTGCAAGGTATCGCACGTAACCCAGATGCCAGCGGTGATATCCAAACCAACATGATTCTTGGTATCGCGTTTGCTGAAGCGATCGCTATCTACGCTTTAGTTGTCGCTTTGATTATCTTGTTCGTATTCTAAATCGGTTAATGGTCTGAATTCCGACAACCCATTGGAATCGATCGAAGGAGAGAATCATGGATGCATTAGGTATTAATCTTGGTTACCTTGTCATGCAAATTTTGGGAATTGGCATCTTAATTGCTGTTCTCAACCACTTTGCATACGGGCCAATCTTGAGTGTATTGGAAGAACGTAAAGAACGTATCGCTAAAGGCTTGGAAGACGCACGTCAAGCAGCTATCGCTCGCGACAATGCTGACTCAGATGCGAAAAAAGTCATGGACGATGCGCGTGGTGAAGCGGCTAAAGTTCGCGAAGAAGCTGTTAAACAAGCAGAAGGCACCGCTTCTGGCATTATTGATGATGCCAACGCAGAAGCGAAAAAGATTTTGGCGAACGCTCAAGCTGAAGCTGAAGGGGAACGCAACAAAATCTTGGCAGAATTGCGTGGACAAGTTGCAGCTATCTCTGTCGCAGCTGCGAACAAAATTGTTGGCGCAACCCTTGATGACGCGAAACAACGTGAGTTGATTTCTGAATTCTTCGCAGCTGTTCCAGCAGGCCTTGGCTCTGGCGATTCAGCGGAAGTTGTAAGCGCATTGCCGCTGACCGACGAAGAAGCAGCTCAAGTCAAAAGTGCTGTTAGTGCTGATGACGTAAGCTTCAAAGTTGATCCTAACATTTTGGGTGGCTTGATTGTTCGTGTTGGCGATCAAGTTGTTGACAACAGTGTTGCCGCTAAAATGGCTGAATTGGGCGCAGCTTTGAAATAAGCTATTCTTCCAATTTGAATAAGACAAGAAGCCGTAGCTTTCGCTGCGGCTTTTTTGTTTTAAATGGCTGTTTAACAGGGAAGGATTGTGATAAAGCTTTAGTTGCTTAGCCGACCTTCTCGCTTGTCGAGTCCGCTTTGCAAGGTGCGATAGACATCGTTGGCTATTAGGGGAAAGGGATAAAGATGCCGGTTTCTGTGGCGGGCTGGACGATGTCGCTAAACTCCTCCAAATTGATATCGACCATGACTGAGAATACCGCTTGACCGTGCTGAAATGTGAGTGTGGGGAGCAAGTCACGGGCGATATCGGCCATTAAGCAAACGACAACCATATCACAGCGGTTACAAATCTCTTGTGAAGAGGCGATTGAGATGTCGGGATAAGCGGCGGTTAGCTCGGCCGAATTTGTTCGGCTCCGCTCTGTGATGTAAATGCGATGCCCATCATTCGCGATGCCGTGAACAATCGCGTTAGCGATGACCCCTGTACCGATAAAGCCGATATTCATGAATATCTCTTTTAATTGACTATAGCGTTGAGAGAACGGAAAGCATCTCTGAGCCGTAGAGCTTGATTCGAACCGGGCCGATGATATCTGAAAGCTGTTCTAAGTCAGCGGTCGATTGTGGGTTTTGACGAGCCATCGCCCAGATCGCATCTTTGCTGACAATCACATCAGATTCGACCCCCCGCTCTAGGGCGCGGTGTTTACGCCATGTTTGTAGGGTTTCAAAGCGGTTCATGATCGCTTCGGAGGGGCGCTTTGGACCGGCCGGTCGTTGAGGGATCGGCTCATTTTGCGCCTCTCTGATTGCGGCGAGGATGCGCCGCCCTTCACGTCGTACAAGTTGATAGCTTAGCCCTCTGACCCGTGATAGCTCATCATAGCTAATTGGCGGGTGATGCGCCATTTGCATGAGTTGGCTGTTGCCGATCACTTTGAACAACGGTTTGTTTAATTTTTTAGCGATTTCATCGCGCAAAATATAGAGTGCTCTTAGTATTGTTAACCGTTCTCGCGGTAGCTTTTTGACCCCACTAAGATACCAGAAGCCGTTTGGATCGAATGTTTGATCGTTTAGTTTGACGCGCGTTTGATGGAAAAACATCTCTTCCGCTTCGGCTAAACGGCCGAGCTCCGCTAGCTCATCAAGCAGATGATCCCTGAGTTGGAAGAGGTAGTGGGTGTCTCGTTGGGCATAGGCCATTTGTGGCTGGGGAAGTGGCCGTTCTCCCCAGTTTGCGCGCTGATACTTTTTGTCCAGTTCGATATCGAAAATTTCATCCATCAAACTCGCTAGACCGATCTTTTTATGTCCTACAACTCTTGCCGCGAGCATGGTGTCGAATAGATTATTTACCTGCCAGCCATGTTCACGCATCATCAGCAT
>WTJY01000340.1:0-9751 GCA_011524645.1 Anaerolineales bacterium
ATCTTCTATCCCTATCATTGTATTTAAAGCGGTTTGACCCATACCCGATTGGTATGGTACGTGCTTTGTCCGGCTAAATCGGCCGTGGCGTCGGGGGTGAGAACATTGATGTTATGCCCCCCGCTGAGATTGCTCCAGCGACCTTTGGGAGAAACCACCACGCCGCGCCGCACCCCATCGGTCACAACCGCTTTGAGCGGAATCGAGCCGCGCTGATTGCTGACTTCGACTCGTGCGCCGTGGGTGATTTGGCGCACGGCCGCATCATCGGGATGAATTTCGATAAACGGTTCCCCTTCGCGGGCGATCATTTTTTGGCTATTGCCAAAAGAAGTGGTGACGAAATGGTGGGCGGCCCCACTGATTAAATTCAGGCTAAAGCCATCCTCTTCACCGGCCGTTTCATCGACGGCCGGATAATAAGTGGGAAGTGGGTCGATGCCGTGGGCGATCGCTTGTTCACTGTACAGCTCTACTTTGCCACTCGGGGTGAGAAATTGGAGATCGGCAAACGGAATACCGGTATCATGAGCGACCGGAATCGCGCTTTTCGCGGTACGCATCTTTTTTAGTGTGACCCCTTTTAGTGCAGGGTAGGTTTCGGCCGTGGCGAGGAGCATATCGGCGACAATCGCCTCTCCATCTTCTTGTAGCCACGGGTCGTTATATCCCATACCGGTCGCGAGCAAACGCATCACGTCCCAATCACTTTTGCATTCGCCTAATGGCGGGATGGCCGGTTCGTTCAGCGTAATTTGAGTATGGCCATAGGCACGATGAAGATCGATTTTTTCGAGCTGTCCGGCCGCCGGTAGGACGATATCGGCCATTTCGGCCGTGTCGGTCATGAACAGATCATGGACGACCGTAAACATATCTTCCCGCTCTAACCCTTGGCGAATCAGATTGACATTGGGTGTGGCAGCCATCGGATTGGCCCCAAATACATACAGGGATTGAAGCGGAGGGTCTTGAATTTCACCGGTGAGTGCGGCCCCCAACCGGTTCATATTGACGATGCGGGTGGGGGGGTGAGCAATTTCTCCCCATTTATTGGCCGTTTCCCCATCCCACTGTAGATATCCGCTTGCACTGTACCCCAGACCGCCACCGAGAACACCATACTGCCCGATAAGCGCAGGGAGGCTGGCGAGGGCGCGAACCGTTTGACCGCCGTTTTTATGCCGCTGGACCCCATCGGCAAATTTTAAGATGCTGGGGGTGTTTTGGGCATATAGTTGGGCCAATTTTTGTAGATCGGCGACCGATATGCCGGTGGTGTCGGCCGTTTTTTCGGCCGTATACTGCGCCACATGGGCTCTGAATTTGGGCCAGCCGACCGTGTTCGCTTCAAGCCATGCTTCATCGTGCCAACCGCTGGTGATAATGATTTGCGCCAGACCGAGCGCTAACGCTCCATCGGTGCCCGGCTTGGGCATGAGATGCCAGTCCGCCCCTTTGGCGGTACGGGTGCGCCGAGGATCGATGACGATGACGGTGGTCCCGTTTTTCTGCGCTTTTTTGAGCCACGGCATAAAGTGTGGGGCGGTACTGACCGGATTGTGCCCCCAAATCAGGACCGTTTTGCTATGCATTACCGCATCGTAGGGAATACCACGTCTGGCTCCCACCGTGAGATTGACACCGGTTTCGCCGGCCGCGCCACAAATGCTCCGTTCGAGCTGGCTGGCCCCCATGCGGTTCCAAAACCGGCCGCTGACCACTTCCATATGCAACATGCCGAGCGTACCACTAAAGCTATAAGGCAAGATCGCTTCTGCTCCGTGTTCCGCAATAATCTTTTGCCAGCGATCTGTAATCGTTTTGATCGCTTCATCCCAACTGATTTGTGCCCATGTCGCTTTTTCCGTTTTGCTGTTGGTGCGACGTAAGGGATGGGTGAGCCGATCTGGGTGATAGACGTGATCGAGATACGGCCGGACTTTGGCACAGAGCCAGCCATCTGTGATTTTATTGTCAGGGTCTCCGTAGAATTTAACGGCACGGCCGTTTTCGACTTCGGTGATTACCCCACAAGTATCAGGGCAATCGTGGGGGCAGGCCCCATAGACTTTTGTAATATCGCTCATACCAATTATCCTTTTGGGGAAATGATGACGTATGAGATATGAAGTATGAAATAAACTGTGCGTAGTTACATTTCATACTTCATACTTCACACTTCATATTTTCTGACACTGCCGAATTTGGTGGGATAAGTGTAAATCGTTCAAAAATAGTCGATTTACAGGGGGGTCATCCCCGCGTAGGCGGGGATCTACCGCTCAAACAGAGTTGGATTCCCACCTTCGTGGGAATGACAATTGTTAATTGATCAAGTCCCACCAAATCCGACAGGGCTAGCATATTTTTAAGGCCAATTGTAACGTGGAATCGGTGTAAGAGAATCCGCTTCTTGTGCAATGTTGGTAACGGAGAGTAGAATTTGAACTCCGATTCAGCCCCTGGCCCCCAGCCCCTAATTAAACGATATATAGTACGTGGCGACCTATCTTAACGGGGGCAAGCCCGCAGTTGTCGCAAGGAATTATAAAAAATGACCGCTAAAGTATTGATGGTTCAAGGAACCAGTTCATCGGCTGGAAAAAGTTTGTTGGTGACCGCGTTGTGTCGTATTTTTGCGCGGCGTGGCTGGAAAGTCGCCCCGTTTAAGGCGCAAAATATGTCGAACAATGCTGGCGTTTGTTTGGATGGGGCGGAAATCGGCCGAGCGCAGATTACCCAAGCGATGGCGGCCGGTATCGAACCGACCGCCCAGATGAATCCGGTCTTGCTCAAGCCGGAAGCCAATGTGCGTTCGCAGGTGGTGGTGCTGGGCAAAGCGTGGGAAACGCTGGCGGCACGTGATTACTATGATCGAAAGCGGGTGTTATGGAACTATGTCACGGAGTCGCTCGATCAATTACGGGCTGAATATGATTTGGTCATCATCGAAGGGGCGGGGAGTCCGGCCGAGTTAAATCTTAAGCGGAATGACATTGTCAATATGGCGGTAGCGGTGTATGCCCAAGCACCTGTTTTGCTGGTCGGAGATATCGATCGAGGAGGGATTTTCCCTCAGCTGTTGGGGACATGGTGGTTATTGCCTGAAGAAGAACAGCGGTTGATCGCTGGGTTTATCGTCAATAAATTTCGCGGTGATCCATCTCTGTTTACAGATGGGATTGAGATTATCGAAGAAAAGAGTGATATTCCGGTGGTGGGTGTGGTGCCGTGGATGGTCGATTTAGCCATTCCTGAAGAAGATGCGGTGGCTTTGGATGTGAAAACGCCGGCCGTTTTTGACCGCACGGCCGGTCAAGCGGCCGCTCAAATCACCGATATTGCGATTATTCGTTTGCCCCGTATCGCTAACTTTGATGATTTTGATCAGCTTGCGGGGGAGCCGGGGGTGCGAGTGCGTTATATCACCAAACCGGCCGAGCTTGCAGGCGCGGATGCGGTGATTATTCCCGGTACGAAAAGCACCATGGCTGATTTAGAATGGCTGAATCAGGCAGGGTTTGCTGAACCTTTACGAATTTGGGCCGATGAGGATAAGCCGCTAGTCGGAATTTGTGGCGGGTATCAGATGCTCGGACGTGAAATATATGACCCCAACGGGGTTGAATCACCGATTGAACAGATGGCGGGGTTGAGTATTTTACCGATTACGACCAGCTTTGCGGGGGAAAAAGCGACCCATCGAGCGACCGGATTTATTGCTAGCGGCTGGACCGATAACTGGTTCGCCCAGCTCGATGAGGCGTCAGTACATGGCTATGAAATTCATATGGGGCGGACCGAGACGGAGACCCCTTGGCTTCGCTTGGTACAGCGGGGCGAACAGCAGGTGAATGTGGTTGATGGGGCGATGCGGCCGGACGGCCGTGTGTGGGGCTGTTATTTGCATGGGCTATTTGGTAATCAGAGTGTGCGCCACGCTTGGCTGGAATCGCTCGGCTGGTCTTACGCGGCCGAATCTCAAGTGGCGGCCGATCTAGAAACCGCCTTTGATCAATTGGCTAACCATGTTGAAGAAGCGTTAGATATGACACTTTTAGAAAAGATATTGGCCGACCAACCGAGCTAAATGACTCATCTCGTAGCGCTTTAGAATTTTTTGAATGATCTAAGCTTTGTGCATCGTCTCAAAAGTGATATGTTATTTTCCGCCCCTCCTATGGGGAGGGGCTGAGGGATGTGGATTTTATAAATTTCCCTCTCCCCCAGCCCCTTTCCCAACGAGAGAGGGGAGCTTTTGCTTCGACGCGAATTAAAAATAATTGAGCGATCGGCCCGAAATATTTTTAATTCAATGAACAAATTTACCTCAAAGGCAAGACTGTTGTCATAGATGCCTAAAAATGGCGAAGGTATTGTAAAATGAGAATTGCTTCAAAATGAGTACAGTACTAAAATATATTATGCACAATTAAATAGCTCGTGCCCATTGATGTAAATTCATACAATATTATGCCTAATAACATACCGATTCAAGACCCTATCATAACTGAAAATTTAGTTATGTATATCGACTATGATCTGCGTTTTGTTCACTATATTTATAGGAACATATTGACACCTGTCGAAACCGAAATTGTCTATAAACGTATGATCCATGATATTCAAACATGGTTTCGCCCTGAAGATTTTCGAGGTGGATTGTTTGATTTTCGCCAAGTGGAGTCATTTCAGATCGGTAATACGCCGATTGCCAAAAATAACAGTGTCCGAGCGAATGAGGCTGGCAATCTTGCTCTACTGCCTACGATTTTGTTGGTAGATTCCCTTGAACAAGAAGTGCGCGTGCGTGCCTCTCTTTTGGGGGCTCCTAGTCGGCGAAAATATATCGCCAAGACAGAGCAAGATGGCTTAACCTTCTTGAATGAATGGAACGCGCAGCATAAGCGACAGTTCGATGATGTTTCAGAGGAAATGCTTTGGCGTTGGCCGAATAATATTCCGACAGAATAGATTGTTGGATCGATTCCTGTTTTAACCGAGCCGCACATCACTGCTGGTTAACGTCTCCATGCTCATATCCATATTGTGAATCATCGGAACATGGGCTTCGGTTCCTTTGGCACGATTGACGATGGCGCCACGGCCGTTGGCATGGCGCATCGCCAATTTACGCACCATCGGGAGCGGGTTATACGCACGGTCATTCTCTTTTTTCGGTTTCCCCCAAACACGGTCCCATAGCTTGCCCAGGCCCTCTTTGGCGAGGGCGATTTTTGTTTCACGAGCGAGCCCGATCGTGGCCCGAATCGGCAATTCGCTCCCTTGCCCCCATGATTCACGCCAGTGTAAATCGGTGCAGGCGAGCGGCACAGAGCCATCCTTCGCCAGAATTAAGAAATCAAATCGTTCAGAATCGGGGACTTCGTGGCGGCCGATAAAAAAGCCGTGTCCGATATTGATATTGAGCCAGAAGAACCACACTCTTAGCGCGATATAGTCTCTATCAAAATCATAGATTTCGGCGCGGATAATTCCTTCACGGAGTACGGGGGGATCCGTTTTGTCATCGATTTTGGCGATATGGGTTCCGTTCCAATAGATATTGAGCTGGCCTTTTGTCTCGTTTGGTTGCACGGTGAGGGGAATATTGCTGGGTGCGGCCGTGTATTTCACCTGTGATTCAGGCCACCAACGGCCTTCATAGACAGGGAGTTGTGCCCCCGGCTGAACCTGCCAAGAGCCATCTGGGGCCATCACCATGCGGGCGATGTCCGGCTGGAACGATTGCGGTTTGGTCAGGGTGATGGTCAGGTAAGACCGCTTTTCCCCAGTCTCCACATCGATGGCGACTAGTGTCAGTTGGGCTTGGTCTGGAATATTACGGCCGATATGGGTCAGATTGAAGATCAACACCCGTTCCATGCCCGCTTCTAGCGGAATCGCTCGTTCAAACGCTCCCATAACATCTTCCGCATTGGTCGGCGGCCCTTGCTCTTGGCCGCCTCCCCAACTGAGCTCAAAATCGGCTTCGGCACGGCTGGTGACCCCATCTTCATAACCGCAGAACAGCCCTGCGTCTTGGTCCGCCTGTAAAAACGCCTCTGGCTGAATGACTGAGGGCATCGATTGAGCTTTTGTTTTGACCGTAACGCGCACGCTACGGGTCCCGTAGGGCAAATAACAAAGTTCAGCGGAGGGATTGGGATCATCTAACCAAAATTCTATGCTCATATTATGGGTGTCCTTTACAATCAACTGTCTATACTGCAAAAGTAGATTGTAGAGGATGAAGGGAGAAAAGAGTAGAGAGGAAAGAGTAGAGGCTCGTGATTTTAGATCGTGGTGCGAACGTTAATCCAAAATCTAAAATCTAAAATTATGATAGTTTCAGTTTGGATTTTGGGTGATCAACTCGTGGAAAAACATCCCGCACTGATGTATGCGATTGAGGCGTATGGGCGGGATCAGGTTCGTGTGGTGATGGTGCGGAGTCGTCAGCATGGGGTGATCCGGCCGTATCAGCGGAAACGGCTGGTGTTGGTGTATAGTGCGATGCGCCATTATGCGGCCACGCTTGAGACGCAGGGTATTGTGGTCGATTTTGTCGAATCAGACTCGTTTGTAGGGGGCTTGCAGGACCATTTGAGCCACTGTCGGCCGGAAAAAATGGTCGCTATGGAAGCGAGTTCTTATCCCGGCCGTCTTTTTCAGACGAAGAAGCTTCCGGAATTGCTCGGTGATTCGATTGCGCTTGAGTTAGTGCCCAATACGCAGTTTTTGGTCGGTCAATACAACCCGATTCCGGACCCGAAGCCGGATAAGCGATATGTGATGGAAAATTTTTATCGGGATATGCGCCGTCACTTCGATGTATTGTTAACCGCAGAAGGTACACCGGTCGGTGGAGGGTGGAACTTCGATAAGGAAAATCGGCAGAAGTTGCCGAAAAATAATACCCCACCGGCCGATATTTTCTTTGAACCGGATGAGGTGACACGGCGAATTATGGCGGAAGTGGAAGCGATTGAACCGGCCGTAGGAACGGCGGCCGGTTTCGGCTATGCGGTCACCCGCGAACAAGCATTGCAGGCGTTTGATCATTTTATCACCACCCGTTTTGAGCAGTTTGGCCCCTATGAAGATGCGCTGACGAAGCGGAGTCACTCGCTTTATCATTCGGTGTTGTCCCCCTATCTCAATATCGGATTGTTGGAGCCGATGGAATTGGTGCGAGCGGCTGAGCAGGCTTATCGCGACGGCCGAGCACCGATTAACTCGGTCGAAGGATTTATTCGCCAGATTATCGGCTGGCGGGAGTTTATGTATTGGCAATATTGGCGACAGATGCCGGGGATGTTGGAAAAGAATGCGTGGCAAGCGACACGGCCGTTGCCGGAATTTTTCTGGACCGGTGAAACCGATATGGCTTGTATGAATCATGCGCTGACGCGGGCGATTGATACCGGATACAACCATCATATCGAACGGCTAATGGTGTTGAGTAACTATTGCATGTTGGCGGGGATCGATCCGGCCGTGGTCAATGATTGGTTTACATCGATGTATATCGATGCCTATGATTGGGTGATGCCTCCTAATGTGATCGGGATGTCGCTTAATGCGGATGATGGGTTGACGGCGACCAAACCGTATATCGCTTCGGCCAATTACATCAATAAGATGGGGGATTTATGTAAGGGATGTCGCTTTAATCCGAAACAGCGACATGGGGAAGATGGCTGCCCGTTTAATTTTCTGTATTGGAATTTCATTTTGCAGCATGAGGAGCGATTACGTAAGAATCCTCGGTTGGGGAAGAATGTATTGGGGTTAAGATATTTGGATGAGGCGGAAAGATCGGCCGTGCGGCGACAGGCTGGGGCTTATTTGAACCAATTATAGAGCCTTGGGCTTGGGCTAGGTATAGCTGTAGATGCGATGGTACTGCGGTTTTGTTGTGTGCTTGCTATCAAAAAAATAGGGTGAATCCGGCAAAAATAAAGAGAGATTCACCCTTTTTTAATGGGACGAGCGTTTCAAAACACCTATGATGTTTTGCAGGCAATAAATTGATCGATTGCCAAAAAAAATGTTAAGTAGGTGTGTAACATGAACCAAAAATTTGACGCGTTGGCGCAACAACAAAAAGAAATGCTCGATGATTTGGTGGTGCGAAATAAAAAGCTCGCCTTTGGATCCACGTTTCGTGGCTTGGTCCAATGTTCTTTGATTGAAATGATCGATGTGATGGGATACCGGTATGAATATTTGCGTAAAAATGAACCGGAACGCTTCTCTGTATCTGATCAAGACTGGTGGAATAACGCATATTCGTAGACGAAATCGTTTATTCCTAACTTAAATCGGCCTAATGCGTAAAAACCTGATGTGGGCTCCCCCGAGAGCCTACATCAGGTTTTTTGTTTGTCTTAGTTGCGTAACGTGTCAGGGAGCTACCAAGAGACAATGGTGATATCAGGATCACCTCGCGATAGGTCAACTGCTGACCCGCTTGTTGAATCTGATAATCGGTTTTGCCCTGCGAAACAAGCTCCGTTTCGCTTGTCGTAAAGTGGCTCATGAGATAATAGCCGCCAATTTTTCCGGTAAATCCCCTTGAATTTTGAGCTTAGCTATGCTGGCCTGCGCTTGTTCTATAGTGATGTCATTGAGTTGACCGTATTGTTTCTTTAAACGACATAGATCGACCCAAGCTCTCGCTTCCTCACGTAAAGCACCATGATCTGCTAGGTCGACTAGATGGGCCGCACGGGCGGCGATGGCGTCTGGGAGTTTATCTCGCAATTCATGATAAGTGACGCGCGCATTATGATAGGATTCGGACAGTGTGGCATGATAGTCAACGAGAGTCGCATCACATTGTTGGCTGCACGTTTCAGCGGCCGCTTCATCCCCCAAATGGAGATGAGCCACCGCTTGCCAAGCCAGCGCACCGGCAGCAATCTCTTGACGGTCCCCTTTAGTGGCTAACTTCAAAGCGAGTTCACCATGTTCCAATGCTTTTTCGTACTCTTGGTGTAAAACCGCATATTCTGTTAGGCACTCTTGTGCGGCCGAACCATGGTGGCTGCCATTGTCATGGGCAAACCATGCTTGGGCCGCTCTTTCGGCCGCTTTTGTATCTCCTCGCTTGTACTCAAAACCGACCCGTTCCCCGAGCAAGCAGCTCATACAGGGGGATGTAGGGGACACATCGGCGAGCATTTGGCTGAGCGCTTTTTCGATAGCCGCTTCATAACTAATCGCGTCTGCTCCCACGTAAGAGGCGATTAGATCTTGATGTAAGCAGGTTTTGTGTTGCCAGTTTTGATAGAGTGGTTTGCGCGCTTCCACGGCCGATTCAATCGCCATCGGTAGTGATTTGGCAAAGTCTCGTTTTTGAAATAATAGCAATTGGGTGATCCAATGGCGACATTCCATCACGATAAGCGGTTTTTGTAGCTGTTCGGCGATTTTACTCGCTTCTTCTAACATACCGATCGCTTGATCTGGATCAACGCCCCAATATTTATGCCAGCCCCAACGAAGTCGGAGCATACGGTTGTACAGTTCTTGCTCGTGTTCTGTCATGGTGTTTCCTGTATTAAGATTTAGCGGAAATAACTGGATAGGGATAGGGATGAGCCTGTGCAGAGATCGTTTTTCTATCTTGATCTTTTATCATGTGTCATCTAAAAGGTTGTTTCCGATAAAGTCTATTGGTGATGATATTTTGTCGGGAGAGTGTGGTCTCTATCCCGTGTTGAGTTGGTTTAGTGTAGCG
>WTJY01000340.1:9851-12960 GCA_011524645.1 Anaerolineales bacterium
TTGAATAAATGGGCAGCGAGCATTAAAGAACAAGGTCGCTTCGTCACTTTTGGGCGGCGGCGTTGTTTCCATAAATGAGGAAATAAGATCCGCAATCGCCGAGTCGATTTCGCCGCTGTCCAGTGCTTCGCGTGTTTCCTCCCAGCGGTTGGCATCTTTCGGATGGATAATCAGGGCTGGAATGTCGGCCGGATCAAAGGCGGCGATTTTCACCGGAATGCCGACCCGTTCCGCAATTGAGAGTAAATCGCTATAGTCGGCCGAATTTACGTGTTCAAACAATTTTGTCGGCTCTTCATCAAGCGGGATCAACTCAAGATCACCGTGGAGCGCGGCATATTTGCGTAAGAACGGCTGTACGGCGAACCAAACCGCTTCGATCACTGGGGCTGAGTTTCCTTCCGCCAGTACTTTCTCTTGAAGCGATTTGATTTCGTGGGTCACATAGTAGATTTTGTTGTCGGTCAGTGCCAAATAGTCCGGCAAAGTCATTTGTCCTTGAGAGGTGCGAAAGGTCAAAATTTCAGCGACTTGGGTGAAAAACTCATCATCGCGGACCGCCCAGCCGGTCATTAGATCGGCGTGCCCATAGACGATTTTGCGCCAGAGGGTAGGGCTTTGTTGCTGGATATTTTGTAGCGCGGCCGATAACTGTTGTCCAAGGGCCTGACGCACGGCCGTGAAATTTTCATCCCGCTGGATCGATTCACGGGAGGCGGTGGGATGTAAGTAGGGGGATTCGACCAAGCCGCGCACAAATTTAGCCCAAGGGGGCAAGAGCTCTTGTTCCGTATCGGTGATAAACATTTTGCGGATATAAACATGAACATCGCCGAATTCCCGCACCGAAGCGACCGATGAGTCAGGAATAAAGAGAAATCCGCTAAGTGGGAGGTGCAAGGTCTCTCCATTTGCGACCGTTTCGGTATGGTCCTTGAGCGTGATAATGGCCAACGGCGGGGGCATATTAAATTCCCGCTCGATAAATCGGATGATCGCATGATCGGGATTGTTCCCTTCCCATGGGGCACTCATGCGATTTTCGGGGTAGCTCCGGCCGTTGATATAGATGGGAATCGGGAGAAAGTTGGCGAATTGTCTGATTTTTTGGCCTAAGATATCTAGATCGAGCAGAAAGCTCGCTTCGGCCGAAATCGTTAAGGTAATTGTGGTGCCTCGCTCTTCCCGAAAATCCCCCGTTTCGAGCTGAAAAGAATCGCCACCCCCGGCGGTGAGTCGCACCGCTTCATGTTCCGTTTGCCACGAACGGGATGTTACTATCACCTCGTTGGCGATCATAAAGGCGCTGAGAAAGCCGAATCCGAATTGACCGATCAATTCTTGGCTAGACTCTTCTTCAAACAGGCTCAGGCTTGAACGGAGTTCGCGGGTGTAGCTCCGGCCGATTGTGGTTAAGTAGGTTTCTACTTCCGCTTGGGTTAATCCGGAACCGTTATCAGATACGATGAGTTGTTTTTTGTCACCACTGATCTCGATTTCGATATGGGGCTTGTATCGTTGTGTGTCCGCTTCGAGGCTGAAACGGGTGCAACTATCATGGGCATTTTGTATTAACTCGCGCAAACCAACAGCTGGATTTGCGTACAGACTACCTGCTAAAACTTCGAGCAGGCCATCCATGTTGAGTTTGAATTGTCCTTGTGTTTGAGTCATGAGTAGAAATTTGGTTGTGTGATAGAAATTTGCGCATTTAGTGACAAATCTTCAATTGGTAAAACAAACTGGTGATATAAAAATAAATCAATCGGGTTGATTGTAATTAATTTGCTGGATTTGTCACATTTCTGCAGATTGTATTCTGTTTTTCTCATGTGTCTGATAACGTTTGTCATGAGAAGCTAGGCTAACATCCAGACGGTGTGGCGAGACAAACCGTCGCTAGATCGAATGTTTATTAGGTTGGTTTGCCGTTGGCCTCGTTCCTAATCATTGCTGTTTTTTGTTTCGGCTAACCGTTTTTGCAACTTTTCGTTCGATGCGTGCCGTTCTTTGTCACGCATCGTTTTTTTTGCGATATTGCGCTCGACGGCCGCTTCTAAATCGATTCCTGTCTGATTGGCCAAACAGACCAAGACAAACAAAATATCGGCCATTTCATCCCCCATGTCGGTCATGGCACTCGCTTCGTCTTCCGGCCGTTTAAAGCTTTGTTCCCCATAAACACGGGCCATAATGCGGGCAAGCTCACCCACTTCTTCCATTAAAATCGTTGTGTTGGTTAGCTCACTATAATAAGTCACCCCGATTGTATTGATCCATTCATCGACCAATTGGCGGTATCCCGCTAAGGTTAATTCAGACATTTTTTACCTCTCCCTTTACGATAAGTTTGTATCGAAGTATAGTTCTTGTAACCTGTTTTTCAACCACCTTTAACGACTGCGCACCACAATCACACTCCCAAATCTATTTCTTAGCATCTCTCTTGCATGAGTATGATGCTGCTAGCTTTTTGAATAAACGATCTCAAATGGTGAATCACCATGCCTGAAAAAAAGATACCCAACATCGATTATATTTTGCGGCTCATCAAACATAAGCGCATTCGTGAATTGCGTCAGGAAATTGAAGAGTATCATCCGGCCGATATCGCTGACTTGCTCGAAGAGTTGCCCTCAACGGCCGCTGTGGTCATCTTTAGCCAACTCCCGATCGATATCGCGAGTGAGGTTTTGGACGAAACCGGTAGCTTGATTCGTCGTGAATTGGTTGAGAAAGTCGATGATGAAAAGCTGGCCGACATCCTTGACGAACTGCCGATGGACGATGCGGCCGAGTTTTTGGATGAACTTCCCGATCCGATTTCAGATCGTCTGCTTGAGTTGATGGAGCCGGAAGAAGCGCAAGAAGTACGCGATATTCTAAGTTATGAGGATGATACGGCCGGCCGTTTAATGACCCGCGATGTGGCGGCGTTGCGCCGCCACTGGACCGTTTCACAGGCGTATGACTATCTCCGTTCTCTCGATCAAATTGAAACGGTGCACTATCTTTATGTCATCGATAAAGATGGGAAGCTTTTAGGTGTTATTCCGATTCGCTTCCTGCTTTTAGCCAAGCCAGATGAAATTATCGAAGAGATTATGTT
>WTJY01000047.1 GCA_011524645.1 Anaerolineales bacterium
AATCGACTGTTTTTGAATGATTTACGCTTATCCCACCAAATTCGGCAGTATCAGTTAAATTCATTTATTTCGTTTCACCATCAGCCACAATCAGAGATTGGGCGGTCCCTTTGACTTGGGCATCTTTACCGATAATAGTGCCATTCAGCACCACATCATTAACTTGAGCACCGGTTTCGATAATGGTGTTACGCAAGGCGGTGTTTTCCACCACCGCCCCCGCACCAATACTGACATAAGGGCCGATCATACAGCTATAAATTTCCGCATCGGGATGAATAAATACGGGTGGAATCACCCCAAATTCTTCGGTATAGCTGCGCTCTAGGGCGTCTGGGCTGGAAAAGCCGCCGCCTAGCAAGCGCTGATTGGTCAGCAACAGTTCAGCGGCCGTCGTAATCGGAAAGTACTTAAACGGCCGGGCTTGAGCCATATCCAAGCCGCATTCAGTCACCGCTGCAGCCAAATCCCCCGCAGGAGTTGCCGCCACTTTGGCGAGCAAATCACCACGGATCACCACGGCCGCTTCACCCAGCACCAACGCCTCATTCGGCATCTTTTGCCCTAAACCAAGCCAGTCATCGTGCATCACCATCGCCCGATTGCTCGCTAACAAAAGTGGATCGGCCGTAAACGAAAGGGAATCTCCCAATTCGCGCAAAGCGGCCGTGGGAGACATCCAATCACTCACCGTGTGTACCGTGACTTGGGACAAGTCAGGAGCAGATGCCAGCCATGCTGACACGGCCGCTTCAGCCGCTTGAGGGATCACCAAATGGACTTCAGCCACCTGAAAATCAAGCAAATGAACCGCCATGTGAGCGATAATCGGCCGGTCGGCAAGCCACAACATAAATGAGGGACGCGGGGACACAGCTTCCAGCTCAGGGATAGATTCTGTCAAAACCAATACAGCTTTCATGATCCTATCCTTCTTTTAAGAACCGGCCGGCATGGCGTTTTTGTGGTGCCATTCGGTCGCTTGTTCATACGCATATGCCGCATTGAGCAACGTTTCCTCTTGTAATGTATTCCCCATCAATTGCAACCCGATCGGCAACCCATCTCGGTCAAAACCACAGGGAACCGACAAGCCACAGCTCGCACTGAGATTGAGTGAAACGGTATAGATATCGGTCAAATACATTTGAATCGGGTCGTTCATCCGCTCACCAAACCGGAACGCAGTGCTCGGACAGGTGGGAGCCGCAATGACATCAACATGCTTAAAAGCTTCTTTGAAGTCATTGATGAGCAAAGTACGCGCTTTGAGGGCACGGCCGTAATACGCATCATAGTAACCCGCACTCAAGACAAAGGTTCCCAACATAATTCGGTTTTTCGCTTCGGGACCAAACAAGCCACGGGTGCGACGGGTCGAATCGATCACATCTTTGCCGGTCACACGTGGGCCGTAACGGACCCCATCATAGCGACCCAAATTAGAGCTCGCTTCGGCCGTGGCGATCAAATAATAGATCGAGAGCGCATATTGGCTATGCGGAATGCTGATTTCTACAATTTCCGCTCCCAACGCTTCGAGTTTGGCGATTGCGGCACGGACCGAGGTCGCCACGTCTTCGTCCATCCCATCCTGTACGAAATATTCTTTCGGCACACCCACACGCAACCCTTTGATATCACCGGTCAGGGCCGCTTCATAGTCAGGGACAGGGGTTTTGATCGAAGTACTGTCTCGTTCATCGTAACCGGCCACGACTCCGAGCATCGCAGCCGCATCTTGGACCGTTCGGCCGAATGTTCCCACTTGATCGAGTGATGAAGCGTACGCGATCGCTCCCCAACGGGAAACACGGCCGTAAGTCGGCCGTACCCCGACCACCCCACAATAAGAGGCGGGCAAGCGCACACTACCACCGGTATCGGTTCCGAGTGTGCCATACGCCATATTGGCCGCGACGGCCGCCGCGCTACCACCGCTACTACCACCCGGCACATGTTCAACATTCCACGGGTTTTTACTCGTTTGATACGCTGAAAATTCAGTCGATGAGCCCATGCCGAACTCATCGGTATTGGTCATCCCCAGAATAACAGCCCCCGCTTCTTTTAATTGTTGGACAACAAAAGCGTCATATGGTGGACGAAACCCTTCTAAAATTTTACTTCCCGCTTGTGTCGGAACCCCTTTGTTACAAAGCAAATCTTTAATACCGACCGGAACCCCAAGCAAGGCTCCTTTTTCACCGGCCGCCAACCGGCGATCCGCTTCGGCAGCTTGGGCCAATGCTTCTTCGGCCGTCACCGTCACATAGCTCTGAATCTCTCCATCGTGGTCCGCGATCCGAGCCAACATCGTTTCGGTTGCCGCGACACTCGACACATCGCCCGCTTGGAGCTTATCTCGTAGCTCAGTTAATGTTAAATCAACCATGTTTATCTCTCTTACTACTCTGTAACGAAAGTTTTATAAATTTTGCAGAACACGCTTATGTGTGCCCCTCTCCCGTTGGGGGAGGGGAGGAAATCCATAAAATTAATGTTACAGTGTACTTACCTATCTAATGACCTGTGGTCTCTACGCGCTATTCGTCCAGCACCGCTTGAATCGCAAACTGGCCATCCATTTTCGCCTGAGCGTTAGCCAACGCTTCTTCATTGGGCAAAACGGAGTTAATCACATCTGGACGCATCACATTTTGTTGGAAAACCGCATGGGCGGTCGGGGGAACCCCTTCCAAATCCAATTCATCCAACTGAGCCACATAGCCCAACACGGCCGTTAGCTTCCCTTGATAATCGGCCAATTCTTCGGCCGTTAAGTGCAACCGAGCCAACAAGGCGATTTTTTCTACATCTTTAATCGTTAATTCAGCCATAACTATTAAAAGTATGAAATATAAAATATGAAATATGAATATGAATAGCCGCGCGCGCAGTCAACTGGCGCGAATGCTTTCATACTTCTTACTTCATCCTTCCTACTTCCTACCTAATTCTCCTCTTCCTGTTCCGCTTCCCGCATCGCTTCGAACTCTTCTTCTGTCCAGAAATTTTCCGGTGCGGTTAGGCGATCTGTATATAAAACACCATCTAGGTGATCAATTTCGTGTTGAAAAATACGGGCATCCCACCCTTTTAGTTTCAGGTCGAGTGCTTTGCCTCGGCGGTCTAGCCCTTTGACCCGAATCGCTTGATGGCGCGAAACTTCGCCAAGGTAGCCCGGCATAGAGAGACATCCTTCGATCCCTTTCACTTGTTTCCGCGATTGCCACACAATCTCGGGGTTGATGATGACGAAGAGCCTGCGTGAATCAGGAATTTCATTGTCCTCTTCATCATATTCAGATGGGGTTTCCACAACCGCCATCCGAATCGGCAAGCCAACCTGTGGTGCGGCCAAGCCGACCCCATTCGCTTTACGCATCGTAAAGATCATGTCGTCAATAGTGCTTTGTAGCTCTCGGTCGATTTGGCCTACTGGGTTCGCTTTTTCAGTCAGTACCGGATTATCCCGGCCGATAATTTTGAGTTGTTTCATATCTTTCTGCCATTTCACTAATCTTGAATTACCATCTATTTTACACGACAGCCAAACCAAGCGAAAATCAGATTCAAGCAGGAAACAGGTTACACAACGGCCGATTCCGCATAAAATAGCGAAACATTATTAACAAATATGCAAAGGTAAACTATGACAACCCTTAAAATAGGTGATCCAGCTCCCGCTTTTACCCTTCCCAACGATGAAGGAAGCACCACAGCACTGGCCGACTTGCGCGGCAAAAACGTCCTCATATTTTTCTTCCCCAAAGCGTTTACCGGTGGTTGAACGATTCAAGCCAAAGGATTGCGTGACAATCTACCGACGTTTGAATTGGAAAATGTAGTCGTGTTGGGTGTCAGCCGCGATGATACAGACACGCTCAGCCGGTGGCGTGCCGAACTCGAATTGCCCTATAACTTGCTTTCTGATGCGGATAGTGAAGTGATGGCAAGCTATGGGGTCTTGAACATTCCATTTGGCGGTAACAAAAGCTCCGCTCGTATGACTCGTAGCCATTTTGTCATCAATGAAGATGGCTTACTCGATGATATTCAATACAGCGTATCTCCGGCCGAAAGCATCCAAAAAGCGGCCGAATTTTTCACAGACTAAGATTAGGAAAAGCAAAAGTAAGAGATCGCAAGAGTAAGAGAGACCAGCTCTGCAGTTCAAACCTACAACCGTAGCACCAACATCTTCTTACTCTCTACTCTCTACTCTCTACTCTTAATGCTTAAAGCAACCCCAGCTGTTGTGCCAACTCATCCCCAAAATTATTCAGCAAAAACAGTTTGTCTTCCTCATGTTGTCTCGCATCTTCGCCCATCCCCAGCCTAATACAACGGCCGTAACACCCGCCGCCATAAATCAGTTTCAATCATCAACTCTGGATCAACACGTCGCTTTAGCTCAAAAAAGCGATCTAGTCGTTCACGACCCAAATACACTTCTGCAACGCTGGGTCGAAGTGAGCTATCTTTGGCGAAATAAAATCGGCCGTTATGACGCAACACAATCTCATCCATTTCCCGCGTAAGACTGACCATTCTGGCACGATTTCGATCAGTAATACGAAAATCCATCGCCATTGAAAACCCATCGATGCTATAAGAAAGCAAAAACGGATCGGGCCGATGTCGCTTTAACACACTCAAATAGTTGGGCAATTTTTTCCGTTGCCCCAATTGAAACAGGTCGCGGAACCCATCTTCGGCCGTCTCTTTCGGCAAAAAACATTGGTATTGAATCAAGCCACCACGGCCGTATGCATATTTCCAATACGGCACATAATCAAGCAAAAAGTGGTAGGCAGCATGGGGCTGCAAATAGCTCTTCCCTTGCTCACCAGCGGTCAATCTAGACATCGTATATTTGGCGGTATTGACCAAGCGGGTTCCGGCATTGTTCATAAAGAACTGCATATAGAACCACAGACTCGATTTGGGCAAAACGCCGAAAACGCTATCTCCCAACGCCTGATTAACCGGCCGTGAGCTCTGAGCAGTGTATCGGTCTTCCCCATCCGCTAAATAATGAGCTTGGTGCATTTCAGCCCGCCCGAGTGATCGTCCTCGTGCAAAAGCGTCTAACCAACCGACCAAATAATCGGCCGTCTCCATACGCTCTTCCAAATAGTGCATCGCCCCGACCAGATTCGGCCGTGTCGCCACTTCTACCCGCAACAAACCGGAATAAACCCGCTTCATCTGTAAAGTCAACGATGTAAAACAGCCCAGCAAACCGGCCCCACCGATCACCGCAAAAAAGAGATCGCTATTTTCTTCTCGACTACAAGTCAAAATCTCCCCAGAAGCGGTTAATAAATCAAATGAGCGTACATGTTCCCCAAAGGTCCCCAATTTCCAAGCGTTTTTGCCGTGGGTGTTCATGCTGGCGCAACCACCAATGGTTGTTTTCGCCGTGCCGGTCACGACCGGTGGCCACCAGCCGTCTTCTAAAACGTACTGCCACAACTGACTAACCGTAACCCCCGGCTCCACGGTGATTATCCCATCCTGCGGCCGCCAATCTAAAATACGGGTCATCCGTGACAAATCGAGCACAATCTGTTCCCGATTCCCAAATGCATCGCCGTAACTATTCCCACCACCACGAAAAGCGATTGTCCGGCCGTTGACCCGCGCCACCTGAAAGACCCCACGCAAATCGTCCAGCGTACTCGGCCGATACACATGGGCCACACTCCCACTCGCCCGCCCCCACGCCTCAACCCGCTCTAACTGATCATGAGACAATACTGTTGCTGCTTCTTCTACCATAACGTTCAATAAGTATGAGATATGAAATATGAAGTATGAAAAATATGCGAACCTGTTTCATACTTCTTACTTCATACTTCTTACTTCCTATTTCATCCTGTCTATATGCTGAGGCGGCGGAAAATAAATGAGGGGATATGGCGAATGATGAGCATAATAATCTCCCAGCGCCACGGAATATAAGCGACCTGCCGCCCTTTTTCAGCGGCTGTAATGATTTTGTCGGCCGCAACGGCCGCAGAAATCGCGCCACGTGGATTGGGCACTTGTTCAAGCATGGAGGTTTCAACATAGCCTGGTTTAATCGTCGTGACCGCAACACCATGCTGGGTCAAGCGATTGCGCAACGATTCCATATAAATCGACAAAGCTCCCTTGCTTGTGTGATAGGCTGGGTTTACCCGACGGCCGCGATCCCCAGATACGGAAGAGATCGCCACAATATTTCCTTGCTTGCTTGCTTGAAAGCGCATCGCTGCTAAATTTAGCCAAGCCATCGCCCCCAACAAATTGACCTCAATTTGAAACTTGTCTTTGCCAAAATCAAATTCATCTAGGCCGACCGCAGGCATGACACCCGCATTGTAAATGACCATATCTAGACCACCTAAATCGGCTACGATTTGGTCAAACAGTTCAGGAATCGCATCGAAATCGGTCACGTCATGGGGGTACGGTCGCGCATAAACCCCGGGCGCGGCCGATAAGCTGGCCGTATCACATAGCTCTTGCAACATATCGGCTCGCCGCGCAAGTGCCGCCACAAGATAACCACGCTTGGTTAGCTCGCTAACCAAGGCCGCCCCGATACCGGATGAAGCCCCAATTACAATCGCGCGCGGCCGTGGTTCCAACGGCCGATCTGGTACTGTCTCTCTTTCTGTCATAAATTTATTTTTGTTGTCCTAAATTGAATTTGATTGCATTTGATTGTCTTGAATGCGAGCCCAAGTTTAACACAAATCGAATAGGATCATTTAACCACCGAACTTCTATCATAATTTATACCAATCCACCCACAATGTATGATAAGATTCCTCCACACAAGAAACCATATTAATTTTCAACACAACTCCTATGACAGTCCTATATGAAGCCCTGCCAAATGCGCCCATCCCTGAAAAACCACACGTCGGCCTAATCGGCCTTGAATCGACCGTTAGCAATAAAAAAGTCTGGTTATCGGCGATGTCGAGCCAAACAAAAGCGAACACAGAGCTTAAACGCCCTTCATTTCCCACCATCGCATTTCGTCGCCTCGCCTTTGGGGCACGCACCGGTGATCTGGGGGCCTTTCGGGCACTCGCAGACAAAGAGCCCGCCTGTCTACAAAACTATGTCGAGCTTCAACTTCATCCAGAACGGATTGATGATCAGGATTGCAAACAGTTGCTTGCACAACATCCTCATTGGAATATGTATCGGCAAAGTGCGTGGCAACTTTGGCAAGAACACGCCAGCCAAACGGCCGATTGGGCCAAGCATATGGAGCCGTTAGAAGCGACCGAGCAACTCACCCTCCTACGTGCGATTCATAGTAATCGACAGCTTCTAGAGAAAACAGTCACATTTTGGCGTCAACATTTCCATATCTACGGCCGTGCTTATGGTGTGGCCCCCCTCATCCCAGATTACGATTTAATGGTTTTGCGTACCCACACGTTTGGCAATTTTCGTAATATGCTCCAAGCGTTGGCCACAAGTCCGGCCGTCTTAAACAGTTTTGAAAATGATCAAAACCGCGTGCGTAATATTCAAGAGCACTGGGCACGGACCTTGCTCTCTAAATTTACTCTGGGGGAACGAAACGACTTTGGCACAATTAGCCCCAATCAAGTTCCGACCGACATCGGCGGCCGACCGATCGGCTATACCAATGAAGACGTGCGGGCGGTCGCTCGTTGTTTCACCGGCTGGACCAGTCGAGACGGCCGTTTCCTCTATCGACATGATCGACATGATGCGGGTGGCAAATGGATCATGGATTTATACCTTCCTCCGGGCCAAGGACATCGCAAAGACGGAGAAATGCTTCTCGATTGGTTAGCGGTTCACCCCGCGACGGCACACCATGTTTGCCAAAAACTGTGCCACTATTTCTTGGGCAAAACTTCAAAAAAGTTTGTCTCAAGTGCGGCCGAAGTTTTCCTCAAACATCAGGATAGCCCAGACCAAATCCGCCAAGTGATACGCCATATCATCTATACAAAACAATTTATCACGACTTGGGGAACCTGCGAGACGACTTATTTCAGCCAAGCGATTTCCTTTATTCGCGCTCTAAACTTTAATCTATCATTCCATCCCGAGGATAAAAACACACGTACATTCTTGTTGTATTTTCGTTTAGCGGAACAGGGGTTGTTCGGAGGTCACCTCGTCGGCTATATTCCACCCGACACGATTCAACCTTTAATCCGCTGGCTTTTAGCAGAATGCAACGAATCAGGATTCGCAGAGTTGCTTCAACAAAACCCAGCAGGGACACGTACCGCAGAGGAAATTGTCCGCTACTGGAGCCACCGCATCTTGGGCTTGTCTCTACCCGCAGAAATATTACACACGCTGGCCCAAACTCTAGCCCAAAACAACACAACCCATACCCCTTTATCTCGCGACCCATTAACTTGGCAAGGTCGCCAGACGCTCTGGCAACTCAGGCTCGTCTTGGCATGCATAACTCAACACCCATCTTTTTACCAAAATTAGCAACCCAACCAATCATTATGAACGCTATTCGACTCGCTCTCATTCAAACCCATTGGCCCGGTGATCGTGTCACAATCATCAAAACTTACGAAAAACTTGTCACAGAAGCGGCCGAACAAGGGGCACAAATCATCTGCCTACAAGAGTTTTCGCTGTCTCCCTATTTCGCCAGTGTGATCGATACCGAAAACTACAAATGGGCCGAGCCGGTTCAAGGGGGAGAATCGGACCAAGTATTCAGTCGTTTAGCCCAAGAAAACCAAGTTTATCTAATCGGGAGTTTGTTTGAAAAAGAGGGGGACCGTTATTGGGACACAGCAACGATTCACGCCCCTACCGGAGAACTCGTGGGATACACACGCAAGGTCCATATTCCTCAAGGAGAGGGATACCATGAAGATCACTATTTCAAGGGGTTTGACCAATATCCGATTCATGATTTGCATGGGGTCAAAACGGCCGTCCCCACCTGTTATGATCAATGGTTCCCAGAAATGGCCCGTATCTGTGCTCTAAACGGAGCGGAATTGATCTACTACCCCACCGCAATCGGCTCTGAACCGACCAACCCGGAAATCGACACCCAAGAAGCGTGGCAAACAGTCATGCGTGGCCACGCCATCGCCAATGGGGTCTATATCGCGGCCGCCAATCGCACCGGTACCGAAGGGGTTGAATTTTATGGCAGTAGCTTTATTTGTGATCCGATGGGTCGCATTCTGGCGCAAGCCAGCCGTGACCAAACCGAAGTCATTACGGCCGATCTCGACCCTGATTTTTTTACCGAATGGCGTAGACTATTCCCACTGCTCAACCAGCGTCGCCCCGAAGTCTATAGCCAAATCGCTCAAGATTAGACCGCGATCTTCGATCTTCCTTATGTCCTATATGCTAAACCGATCAACACCCCAAAGCGATCATTTTCGTATGCCTGGTGAGTTCGAGCCACACACACGTTGTTGGATGCTGTGGCCAACTCGGCCCGATGTCTGGCGCGAACAAGCCACCCCCGCACGACAAACCTTCACCCAAGTCGCCCATGCGATCGCTCAGTTTGAACCGGTCACCGTGGGGGCGAATCCGGCTGATGTCGCTTCAGCCCGTGCGCAACTCCCACACTATATCGATGTACAGGAAATACCGTATAACGACTGTTGGGCCAGAGACAATGGCCCCACGTTTGTTATTAATGAACGCAATCAACTAGCCGGTGTCGATTGGGACTTCAATGCGTGGGGAGGGCTTTATGATGATGTCTCGCGAGATAAGCAGACGGCCGGCCGTATCTTACAAATCGCCAATGCCCAAAAATATGATGCCCCGCTCATCCTCGAAGGGGGGTCGATTCATGTCGATGGGCAGGGTACGCTGTTAACCACTAAAGAGTGTCTACTCAACCCGAATCGCAACCCGCACTTAACCCAAGACGCGATCGAAGAGCTACTCCACCAATATCTCAATATAAAAAAAATCATTTGGCTCGACCTCGGGCTCATCGATGATGAAACCGATGGCCATATCGATAATATCGCCTGCTTTGTACGGCCGGGTGAAATCGCCCTCTCATGGACCGATGACCCCCAACATCCACAATACGATATTTCCCATCAAGCCTATGAAACAGTACGCTCAGATACAGATGCGGCGGGGCGCACGCTAACCATCCATAAGTTATACCAACCGGATGATATGTTTATCACTGAGCAAGAAGCGAACGGGCTTGAGCTGATCGATGGTACCTTAGAACGGCCGGTGGGTAACAGACTCGCCGCATCTTATGTCAACTATTATATCGCCAATGGCGGCATCGTTATGCCCTTATTCGGGCAAGAAAAATATGACACAGCCGCACAACACAAGCTACAAGAACTCTACCCACACCGTCAAGTAGTTGGCGTTTATTCCCGCGAAATCCTGCTCGGTGGTGGCAATATCCACTGCATTACGCAACAACAACCGGCCACAGAAGCTTCCCTCCCGCATTAATTCTTCACCCACAAATTATGTTGTTTGATTGCTCAATCCGCCCCCCTTTTGTACACTACAAAGCACAGACCTCTTGACAGAAAACAAACTTATGGATTGGATACATTTTGACCATCGGGCAATTATCACACTCGCCAATATTGTTGTTGAGTCAATTATCGTTGGTTATTTGCTCCAAGTCCCAGAAAAAAGGAAAGCGACACACCTCTTGCTCTATGCATTTTTAGCCAATATCGCCTACCTTTCCACATGGTTTGTCAATTCAATCGCGATAGACCTAGATGTTCAACTCTATTTTTTCCCAACACAATATCTATTCGCGATCGTGACCGCGTCTATGTTTATCCGCTTTTCCTTCGCTTTTCACCCAGAAGAAAAGCGTGCAGAGAAATGGTGGGGGCACATTACCAATGTCATTATCATGCTGTTTACGGTTGGTGTTATTTATTTTTTGTGGGAATGGGTCGCGAACGGAATCCGCCTAACAATATTACCCAATATTGCAGGCCCCACGATTTTCGGATTATATATCGTGGCCTCAACCATATTTTTAACCCATACAGTGCAACTGACACGCGCCCAAACCCCGCAAGTATCGATTACCCAAGCGTTACTCCGGCCGCCAGCAGGAATCGCTCAAGCAACCCGCGCATTCGGGGTGTTGATGATCTTTGTCACGTTGGCTTCATTAACAGTCCTTTTATGGAATGCAGGGGTCATCTCGCCACTTACCTACCAAACAATTCTAGCGATCGGATTTATGGGATTTAATCTCGGGTTTACACAAGTCCATTTAAGTTATACCGTAGAACGCACCTCTCTATTTCCAAAGCTGTTGCTAAGTGTCCTCGTTCTCATGCTCATGGGGGTCAGCTTCATGGGTCTCTTAATGGTTGTAGAACGGCAAAGCGTCTATCTCGATACCAGAGTCACAGAAGCCTCATTTGTCAAACATTTGTTGCTCAATAGTCACAACCATTCTATCGCAGACGGTGTCCCCAATACCGTCTACTATGTCGCCCAGTTTGATGTAGACAGCAGCCGCTTTGAAGAAGACAGCTACAGCTTACTCTTTCAAAAAGAGGGCGTTGACCCACTACCGGTCAACAAACAGCGCAACACGCCTAGCTATGACTACTATCAGCCGATCAAAGGAGCGGACATAGAAAACGGCCGGATCTATCATCGTGATACATTCGGCAATATCTACCATCCTGTATCTTTTAATATTACTGCCCATCTCAGCTATTTCTTTACCATCGACCAAACTCGATATGAAGTCATCTATAGCTATCGCCATTTCCAAGATGAAATCACAGCGGTGACGTGGCCCGTTTTAATTCTAATCATCGTTTTTCCGATTATCATTCTCGCCATCTTCCCACCACTCATTACCAACGTCCTCACCCAACCCCTCAATAGTATTTTGGCCGGTATGCAACGGGTCGAACAAGGATCGCTTGACACACCCGCTCGCACATACGCCCAAGATGAGCTCGGTTATATCACCCGTGTTTTCAATAGCATGACCCAAGCGATCAAGCGACAACAAAATGAACTCAAAGAATATAGTGAAGATTTAGAAGTAAAAGTCGCTATGCGAACCGAAGAATTGGAAAGTGCCAAGCGTGAATTAGAAGATGCCTATGCCGCCAAAAGTGAATTTTTGGCCAATATTAGTCATGAATTGCGGACCCCGCTTAATGCGATTATCGGCTATAGTGAATTAATCGCCGATGATGCGCAAGACATGGGAGAAGATCAATTCTCAAATGATGCCCATCGCATTCGCCATTCAGGGCAAGTGCTTTTAGGCATGGTCAATGATATCCTCGATTTCTCTAAAATCGAGGCGGGTGAAACAACAATTAAGTATGATATTTACCTGCTTGATGATCTCGTACAAAGCTTGAAAATGGTGTCGAAAGCGTTGGTCGATAGCAACGAAAATGAGTTCATTATTGAATCAACAAGTGCCCAAAAGACGATCTACACCGATGGCGCGAAATTACGCCAAGCGCTTCTTAATCTCATTAGCAACAGTGCCAAATTTACAAAAAATGGGCGAATGACGCTAAAGATAGATGATATATCGTCTCCGAGCAGTCGAGATGGCCGGCTGTGGATATCGTTCGCTCTCACCGACACCGGCATCGGCATCCCTGAAGATCGCTTGGACAAAATCTTCCAGCCATTTCGCCAAGCGGATACAAACACCAACGAACTCTATGGGGGCACAGGACTCGGGCTCAGCATTACCAAGCGCTTTATCGAACTCTTAGGCGGCCGTATTACCGTCACCAGCACACTTGGTCAAGGCTCGACCTTCTGTATCGAAATCCCCTCCTACGCGCCACCCATCGAAGAATGATCGAAAATATCTGATACTGCCGAATTTGGTGGGATAAGCGTAAATCGTTCAAAAATAG
>WTJY01000256.1 GCA_011524645.1 Anaerolineales bacterium
CGGTTGGTGAATTTATCCGTCTCTATACCTCTCGTTACCAACGCTGGTCGGCACCGAAATTCTTAATCGGTGAAAGCTATGGCACCACCCGTGCGGCTGGACTCGCCAGCTATCTACAAGATCGCCACGGCATGTTCTTCAATGGGATCATGCTCGTCTCTTCGATCCTTAACTTCCAAACGGCCCGCTTCGCCACCGGCAACGATCTCCCCTATCCTCTTTTCTTGCCCACCTACGCCGCCACCTCTTGGTTTCACGATCAGCTCGAAGCGACTTACCAAGAAAAAACGCTGGAAAACTTCCTAGCAGAAGTCGAAGAGTTCGCCGAAACTGAATACGCCCAAGCCCTCATGCTGGGCAACAAACTGCCCGAAATGCAACGTGCCCATATTGTTGAACGTCTTTCGTCTTACACCGGCCTCTCATGGCGCTATATCGAAGGGTGCAACATGCGGATCAATATCGATCGCTTCGTCAAAGAGATTTTGCGTGATGAAGGCTTTACCATCGGCCGTTTCGACAGCCGCATCCTCGGCCGTGATAGCGACGATGTCGGCGAAAACCACCAATACGACCCCAGCTTCGCCGTCATTCATGGCGTTTACGGGGCCTGTCTCAATGACTATGTCCATACCGAACTCGATTACAAAAGCGATCTCCCTTATGAAATCTTGAACTTCAACGTCTTCCCCAACTGGAAATACAACAGCTTCCAAAACGAATTCGTCAACACGGCCGAACAACTTCGCCAAGCAATGACCCGTAATCCCCATCTCAAGGTTCTCGTCGCCAACGGCTACTTCGACCTCGCAACCCCTTACTTCGCCACCGAATACACCTTCAACCACCTCAACTTGCGTAGCGGTCTCGAAGAAAACATCACCATGACCTACTATGAAGCGGGCCACATGATGTATATCCACCGGCCATCGCTCGAACAACTCGGTGCAGATCTAATCGATTTCGTCAGAAATTCACTCTAATAAACAGCTCCCCATCTTGGTCATTCACCACAAAGCCAAACAGTGGCTCATGGTGAATGGCTAATCACGTAACAACACCCAAAACATCACCCTTCACGAACCGGCACATCAACGACACGATACTGATGATTCGTCACCTCAATCACCTTCTCTAGCCCTACATGATCAATCAAAAGAGTCGCCGTGTTAACCAGCGGGTGACATTTCACCTGCTCGGCCGCCCAAATCGCCTCATCAATCACCACCTCCACGGCCGATTCCGTATCATTGACCATCGCCAATAAGCTCACCGCCCCCGGAATCACACCCAAATACTGCATCAAACGATCCGGCGAGCAAAACCCGAGTCGCTTCACCCCAAGAACGGCCGCCAGCGATTTCAAGTCAACCTTTTTGTCATACCCCACGATGACCAAAAACATACGGGTCCCTTTTTTATTCTTCACAAAAAGATTCTTTGTCTCCGCGCCCGGCATTTCCGGCACCAATTCCAGTGCCTCCGCCACCGTAAACACCGCCGGATGATCATATCGCTCATAACCGATTTCATGCTGATCTAAAAACTCGTAAATATCCATATCGTCACCTCGCTTCAAAATAGAATAATGAAACAGTTAAATCAAAAAATAAGAAGTATGAAGTAAGAAGTAAGAAGTATGAAAAGAACACGCCCCACCATTTCATACTTCATACCTCATATTTCATATTTCACATTATTTAACCCCACCAGCCCGATCCACTGACGGTCTTGTATCTCAAAATCAGGCTCCTTCTACAATTCCGCCTACAAGCCCGCCACGTCAGCCGATGATTGCACCAGCAATGGCAACATCTGCCCCAAAGCAGCAAAACGCTTATCCTGCGTCTGGCCACGGACATAGCGAATATAAATCTGAGCCAAAATTACCGTCAAACGGAATAACCCCAACGCATGGTAAAAGTTAAGATCACTGATGTCACGGCCGCTTCGCTCCGCATAAACCGCCATCATTTCCTGTCGTGTCAAAAAGTTATAATCACCCACAGGCAAAAAGTTCGCCGCCAACATTTTCATATACGGTGGATCATCAGGATCACTCCAATAGGTCATCAATGTCCCGACATCGGACATCGGATCACCCAAGGTACACATATCCCAATCGAAGATCGCTTCTAACTGGCGCGGATCGGCCGTATTGACCATCACGTTATCCAGCTTGTAATCATTATGGACCAGTGTCGCAATTGTATTCTGTGGCTCATTCTCTTTTAGCCATTCGTACAGCGTGTCCATCAGAGGAATCTCTTCATGTTTCGCTTTATGCCAACGACGATGCCAACCCTCGATTTGACGGCTAATAAACCCTTCCGGCTTTCCTAAATCACCCAACCCGATCTCTTTGTAATCAACCGCATGAAAATCTGCCAACGCCTCAGCCAAAGCGGTACTCATCTGCTTCGGTGCCTCGGGCATCGCTTGAAAAGCGACCGGCATCGACTTACGCACCACAGCCCCATAATGACGCGCCATAATAAAAAAGTCCGCGCCAATCACATCATGATCATCACAAAACAAATAAGCACGGGGGGCCAAAGGAAACTTCTGATACAGTCGAGAAAGCACTTTGTATTCCCGCCCCATATCATGGGCAGATTTAGCCACAGGTCCCAAGGGGGGCCGACGAAGGACAAATTGCTTTTCTCCAAAATCGATCTCATATGTCAAATTGGCCATTCCACCACCAAACTGCCGAATCGAAAAAGGCGCATCACCAACTTCTAATATGTCTCGTTTATCCGCCAAATAATCAGCTAACTTCTGCGCATCAAAGCGCTCATCGTTACGCACATCAATCGTGTCACTCATGTGATTCACCTTGCAATTTCTTCTTAGTTTTGTGGATTGGTGTGTAGACCCACTCAAATCTCAATTAGGATTGTATCTCGTCCAAATGGACCCAAAAATCACCCACCCGAATTGGAGCAGCGCTATCCCACACAACCGGCTGATGGGGCATTAAGCGACGATCCCTTAAAAAAGTGCCATTGGTGCTGTTCAAATCGGTCACCAAAATCGACTCGTCCGCTTGCATCTCAACACGACAATGTCGTTTTGAAACACGTGTATTGTTTAGCACAAGGTCGCAACTTGGAATCCGGCCGATCACGATCGGTTTAACCAACAGCGGCAATTTCTGAGGCAACGCATCATCACACCGGAGAGCAAAGCGCCCATGTATCAAGGTTTTGTCGTTTTCAACCGCCGTAGGGGCCTCTGCTTCCCCCCCACGCCGTTGTCCTTGATACTGCAATGACAGTTTAAATGCGCCTAAGTTAATATCGACATCTTCGGTCCACTCATAACTCTCATCAGCGTCTAAACGCATTTGACCGAGAAAAGTGCCATTGGTGCTCTTTAAATCGCGCACGCGGACCGTTTCCAGTTCGACAATAATCTCACAATGTTGTTTTGACACATAGCGTTCAGGACTATCCAAAACGATTTCGACATCGGGCAAACGGCCGATAATCAGCTTCTGCCCAGGTACCAACGGTGGATAAACACGATCAACGCTCCCTTGATACGTCACCACAATACAATAAGGGAGTGGCTTAACAACATCTTTTTGCGTTTTATCTTTGGTATGTATCGTCACCTCTTGATCTGGGGCAGAAGAAGCAACAGACACCGCCGCTACTCGATCTTGGGACGAAACGACCTCTAAGGCAACTTCACTATGAATTCGATCGATCATCCGGTTGGTGCCGGTGCTCGGTTCCAAAGATTTAGGCAAGAAACGTTTAAGCTGGGTAAATACATCATCGGCCGTTTTCGGCCGTTTCTCTAGCTCAGGTGACATCATGCGCCGTACCAACACGTTTAACTTGACCGGCAAAGAGGGCACATGGGCCCGAGGAGCCACAAAGTTCCCACTTCCATGAAACTTAACCGCATCAAACAAACTCCGAATCGGATACGGCCGTTTCCCTGTAATCGCCTCATATAACATCACCCCCAACGCATAAATATCGGAACGTTCATCAATCGGATCACCAATACATTGCTCTGGCGACATATAGGCCGGTGTCCCCATCGTGGTCCCTTCTTTGGTATTGGTCAAACTATCTTTTAAAATCTTGACCAGCCCAAAATCGGTCACCATCGCCCGATATGGCAAATTATCATCTTGCAAACTACGGGTCAGCAAAATATTGTCCGGCTTTAGATCACGGTGTAACGCCCCTTGCTTATGGGCCATATCGAGCACGCTCGCGATCTGGGTGAAAATCTGTGCCACCTGAGGCAATTCCAAGCCATCAGGGTATTCATTCAACAGTTGGCGCAAACTCGGCCCCTCAACATACTCCATCATTAGATAGTAACTATGCTCAATTTCACCAAAATTTTGTACTTTGACAATATTAGGATGCTTTAGTCGCGCGGCTGTGCGGGCTTCTTGTAGGAAACGATCAAAGGAATCAGAGAAGTTGACCAACTCTGGGCGCAAAACTTTAACGGCCTTATAAGCCTGTAGCTCATGGTGATATGCCCGATACACAATCCCCATGCTACCTTCACCGATAACATCTTGCAGTTCATAGTTGTTTACATTGTGGCCAATCAAGTGGTGCATACGATTTATTGTACCATTTCCTTACATGAACAGAATAATAAGCAGGAAGCCAAATTCGGCCTATATTTGTTGCAGACGCCAATCACAAATTACAAGGGGGAAAATAACCGACTACTCGTCGTTTTCTTCTGATGGTTCGGCCGGCTGTACATACTCAATACCCTCGACATACCCCGGTTCAAGTCCATTCCGTGCTGAAACCGGTGGCGGGATCGACATGGGATCAGGTCGCCAAGGGTCTAAACCGAACATTCTCGCTCGTAAATACGCGCCGATCACAGAAACAGTACCCATTAATGGCACAATTAGCAAGCCTACCAAAATACCACCGATCGCAATACCACCAGTGACTCCAACAAAGACAAGCGCCGGATGCATCTTTAGGCTCTGCCCCATGATGCGCGGCCGGAACCAAATGTTTTCCACCGCTTGAATAACCGTAAAAACACCCAGCACGATCAACACATACACCACATTCGAAACCGGCAAATACCCAGGCGCACCCGCGAACCAAGCGACCAGCATCGCAATCACCATGGCCACAACCGGCCCCACAGATGGAATCAAATCGAGCACCCCAGCGATCACACCCAAAGCCACAGCGGAACTCTGTAATCCGATCGCCGCTGAACCCAACCCACTCAACACCCCGATCAAGGCCATCAGCACCAATTGCCCCCATAAATAAGCCTGCCACACATCCCGAATCTCACCGTACAAACGACGAGCATCCCCTTGATAGCCGGGGGGTGCTAATCCGATCATCCATTCGCGAAACAGATGCCAATCTTTGAGCAAATAAAATGTAGTCACCAAAACGATCAATGTCCAAACAAGGTTCCGGCTGGTCGCCGAAACGACAGCGAACACCCGATCCAAGCTTAGCCCTGTCGAGAAAAAGCCCTCAATCCCATCAAAAAGATCACTAACATCTAAATCGATCCCTAAACGGTCTATCTCTTGCTTGGCCGACATCTCCAGTTCATCAAGAACGTTTTCTAGCTCAACCGTAAGACTCTGGCTTTGTTCGATTAAAACAGGTGTCAGCGCAAAAACCCCAATCGTCAGCAAGGTGATAATCAACACATAGACAATCGAAATAACCCAGATTCGGGGCAACTTTGAAATGCCATTCACATAAGTAATGATCGGATTTAGCACATAGGCAAGTAAACAGGCGATAACCAGCGGACCGATCATTTCTTGAATCGCCCAGATAAACCAAACAAAAGCCCCAAGGGACAAGAAAAATGTAAGGTATCGCGTTGTTCGACTCCAAGTCTTCATAGTTTCCTAGCCGATTTACATGTCTGGACACAGATCCCAATTTTACAGTCTATTATGGGTCGTATTTTTTAATTCCAGATATTCGCCAAAGTAATCAACTCATTGGATTTGCCGCCCTCCGATCAGAAGAAGGGGCTGGGAGAGGGGGATTAACCCTCTCCTCTCGGGAGAGGGGAGCAGATAATTGGTTACGAACTAAAAATCGTTGCGCCTGTGGCCTGTTAATCCAACTCATTATTCTGCCTTTGAGGGCAATCTTTCAGCTTTGACCTCTAAAAATGGCGAAGATGTTGTTGTTAGATGCGTGAATGAAACACCTATTATAACCAACTGTAACCTAAACCGTTACGACTTTCTACGAAAAAGCAGGGGGAGGTGGTTACCCCTCTCCCGTTGGGAGAGGGGAGCTTTTGATTCGACGCGAATTAAAAATCCTAGTTCTCTTGGATTTTGTGGGAAGCTCGCCACAGCCCCGATTTGAGCGGCTCGCGCCGCTCAAATCGAGTCAAAAAGGGGTTTTCTGGCGGCATAGCCACCAGAAAACCCCTTTCATTCCGAGCCACCGAAGGCGGCGAGGGGAGTTCCCACACAAAACGACAGAACTAGAAATTTTCATTCTGCCACCCGCACCACAACTTTCCCTGTCGATTTCCGGCCGGTCAGTGCCCGCATCGCCTCCAACGTCTCCTCAAACGGATAAACTTTCGACACATGCGGCTTAATCTTCCCTGCGTTATACCATTGCACTAGCTTCATCAACGAACCAACAAGCACTTTCGGGTTACGCATACTATACGCCCCCCAATAGACACCAACGATGCTCGCATTCTTCACCAACATCAAATTCACCGGTGCTTTAGGAATCGTCCCACTGGCAAACCCGATCACCAAAATGCGCCCTTCCCAAGCCACACAGCGTAGCGAATCCATAAAGACATCCCCACCAACCGGATCATAAATAACATCAGCCCCTTTACGGCCGGTAATCTCTTTCACCCGATCACGAAAATTCTCTTCCGTATAGTTAATCACATAGTCCGCGCCACGCGACTTAGCCAAAGCCATCTTTTCCGGCGTACTCGCCGTTGCGATCACCGTCGCTCCCATCACCTTACCCAGTTCGACAGCGGTCAAGCCGACACCACCGGCCGCCCCATGCACCAGCAACACCTCACCTTCTTGTAATCCGGCACGATGCTTTAGTGCCACATGCGATGTGCCATAGGCCACCGTAAAAGATGCCGCTTCTTCATAACTCATTTGGTCAGGAATCGGGAACACAACATCGGCCGACACAACCACCTGCTCGGCTAATCCACCACGGCCGCACAGGGCAGCCACACGCATCCCGACACTCAAATGTTTAACCCCTTCGCCAACTTCAATAATTTCACCGGCAGCTTCCATCCCAGGGCTAAACGGCCGTTCCGGCTTCTCTTGATACAGACCTTGCACGATCAATGTGTCCGCATAATTAATGCTACACGCCTTAACCGCAAGCCGGACATGGCCCGCCTGAATCTCCGGATCCGGTAGCTCACCGATTCTAAGGGCCTCAAGTGGGGCAAATTCGTCGCAAATAACAGCTTTCATGGGGTACTCCATTTATTTGATTTTCGTAACCACACAAGTGATCTGGGATTAACAAAGAGAAAGAGACGCTTCGATTAGAGGAAGAGGATATTCCTTCTGCGATACAAGCACTTGAACTGCAAAACCGCCCCCCTCTCATTGTTGCCATCGACCAAAATGTAACACCTGCATAGATACTTGTTTTTTTGTAAGGGTTGCATAGACCCCCATCTCAAATCTATATCACTTCAATACCGGCTTCTCCGGTGATCACTTCACCCACAACCACGGCCGTCGGGCAAACATCTTGCACCGTCGTCACCTGATCCGCCGGAACAGACATCAATAAGCCACCCGATGTTTCTGGGGTCCACAACAGATTTCGCATCCACGGTTCAATCGCATCAGCAAAGGTGACATGGGGGGAAAAGTACACTTCATTGCGGCCGGTCCCGCCCGGAATCGCCCCTTTCTGCGTAAATTTCGCCGCATCAGGCAACAAAGGCAGATCGTTCATCACAAAGCGGAACCGCGCATTCCCCGCTTTCGCCATCTCATAGCTATGACCGAGTAAGCCAAATCCGGTAATGTCGGTCATCGACGTCGCAGAAGCGGCACGGGCCGCTTGAGCCGCCACCTTATTCAAGGTTTTCATGCTAATAATCGCCGGTTCAATCTCACTTTCTGTCGTCCAGCCACGCTTCAAGGCGGTGGTCATAATACCAACCCCCAGCGATTTGGTCAGTAAAAGCACATCACCCGGCCGAGCACCACCTTTCCGCTTGACCAGCTCAGGATCAATCATACCGGTCACCGCCAAACCGAATTTCGGCTCTTTATCAACTACACTATGGCCACCCACGACCACACCGCCAGCCTCAGCCACTTTTTCAGCCCCGCCTCGCAATATTTCACCGAGAATCGCATTGTCCAAATCACGTGGAAAAGCGACCAAATTCATGGCAAAGAGAACATCCCCACCCATCGCATAAATATCAGAGAGCGCATTCGCGGCCGCAATCGCACCGAAATCGTACGGGTCATCGACCACCGGTGGGAAAAAGTCGGTCGTATTAATAATCGCTTGCGTATCATTAATTTGATACACACCTGCGTCGTCAGCCACATCTAAACCAACCAAAAGCTGGGGAAAATCGGCCGCCTTAAAAGTTTCTTTGATAGGACGCAAAACTTGCGCCAGCTCGCCAGGGGCGATTTTAGATGCTCAACCAGCACTAGATGCCAGCGATGTTAAACGAATCGATTCCGTCATGGTTCAGTCCTCCTTTGTGAATTTTTCGTATGAAAGTATAACGAAACGACAACTAAATCGCTTGTCTTACTTATGTAAATACTCTTATAATAATGGGCAATATGCTCGACAACAATCACATTTCCCGCTTTGAATTACTGGCCCAAAATTTAATCGAAGGCACATTCGGTCGCCTGCTTGGTGGTCGCATGGAACCCCAATTAATCGCCAGCAAACTAGCCAGAGCCATGGAAGGCAGTAGCTATGAAGGGGACGGACAGCTTGCCAACGTGTATGATGTATTTTTACACGAAAACGATCTCAACGAAGTACAGCAAAATTTTCCCTTGCTAGATGAGCAATTAGCCAATTATTTAGTGCGGTTGGGCAGTCAAGCCAATTTTCCAGTGGGTGATTTACCGGTCATTCGCTTTAACATCGATAGCTATTTACGGCCGCAACAGGTTCGTGTCGTTGCCATGTACGACAGCACACGGGACAGCACCCAAACGCGCAAACAGAACAAACTACAAATCGACAAATCAGTGCTAGAAGCGCTCAAAGAACTCGATGCGTTCTTGATTGTCGATGGGCAAGAGCATATTCCACTGAGCCGCTCGATGATTACCATCGGCCGACGAATCGACAACGATATCATCCTCGATTCACCCACAGTCAGTCGCAAACATGCACAAATCCGTTGGCGATACAGCCATTTTATCCTCTATGATTTGGGTAGCCGTGCAGGGGTCTTAATCAATGGACAACGGGTCCGTGAATGTGTTTTGCAACCGGGCGATATCATCAAAATCAGTAACAAAACATTGATTTATGGTGAGGGCAGTCAGGAATCGACGCGACCCAAAAGCTCGGCTCAGCAAGACAGCAAAACCCAACGCTATAAAACCTTATCTAAAAAAGATCTATCGGCCGGATTAACCGGCCGCCTAAATAACAGCTAGCCACCCCCTAGCTCGGCCCAACAAAGCAGCAAAACATCACCGCCCAAACAACAATTTTATGGCCACCACTCTATTCGCGTTACGCATCATTAGTGCCTTAGCCCTCCTAGCGATTATCGTCTTAATGATGTGGCTCGTTTATCGCGATATGCGCTTAACAGCTGAACTTTTCGCCGCACAAACAGAAAAACGGGGGCGCATTCGCATTATCTCCACCGAATCTAAAACGATGGGCAAAGATCAAACCTTCGACCTACTCCCTGTCACCGGCATCGGCCGTGCCGCCACCAATACGATTATGCTGGATGATGATTATGCCTCGGGTGAACATGCGCTCATCACCCAGCGTGGGCAACAATGGTGGGCCCAAGATTTAGGCAGTAGCAACGGCACTCAGCTCAACAATGAACCGCTCAGCCGCCCCATCACCATTACCTCAGGCGATGTCATCCAAATCGGTTCGACCGAGCTTCGTATCGAACTCTAGCCAACGACTACGCGCTTATTGATCCGTGCCACCCAAAACGCCACCTGATCCGGAGCGGCCTCATGCACATCACCCCCCCAACGCTTGCGCCACATGCATCGTTATGAGCATCACTCCCTAAAATCAAAAAGCACGAAAGACACTTACCTCATTCGGGCCATTCCCCTCTCTACTCTCGACCCTCTACCCTTTACCCTCAGCCTCCGCTTTAAGCCCCGCCACAAACTGATCAAACGTCGGTTGCAAATCAGGGATCGTCCGGCCGATTAATGGCAACAACAAACCGGAAAACAGCTCCCGCACCCGCACCTGCACCGTTCCATCCCCATTATCGGTCAACACAAACGACCTCTCTCCCTTAAACAAACCGAGTGGCATACCACTACGCCACACCATCGACCGATTCGGCTCAAACACACTGACCGTCACCGGAAACGCCCGATCCGATATTTTCGTGTGGGCCGTAATTTTTTGCCCCAATGCGACCGTCCCCTCCAATCGCTCCATATTCGGGTCCCATTTCGGATAATTGTACGCATCGGTCAAAATCGCCCAAATCGTTTCGGCCGGAGCCGCAATTGTTGTTTCTGCACTAAATTCCACCAGATTCCTCCAAACAGCTAATAAATAACGAGTGACAAATAAAGTCAGCTCGCCGTTTTGTAATTCAATGGAGTTAGGATAAAAGATAAATACAGAACATACAAGCTAAAAAGGAGTTTTTGCCCAGCTCGTATCAACAGGCGAGAGCGCCGGAACCGCTGGTGAGGAGCCACCATTCCTGATAAGACATCAGCCATCACAGTGATTAATCGATTATGTACATCAAGTCACAAACTGGGGTATTCAAGATATAGGTCCATACCCGGAAAGGGTGTCTTCATAAGTTTCATGATAGCAAAAACAATACCCAACAATAAAGATGCTCATTCAAAATAAAATTGGTTCCCCCACCCCCTTGACAACATCTCCACTTTCAGTAAAATATCGATATATAGCGAATATTCGCTAAAAAACAAAAATTCGCAACAAGCCAATTTACTGCTGATCAAAAAGTTCGATCAAATTACGCAGTTGGAGAAGACAAATGGTTGATTATGCCCCTGCCCGTATGGTTGTTGGACAAGAAGTTCACGCGGCCGTCACTCCTGAAACAGCACATATCCTCACCCCTCGCGCGTTAGATTTTGTGTGCAAGCTAGAACGTGCCTTTGGTGAACGCCGCCGCGAATTACTCGTCGCCCGCGACGCTCGCCAAATCCGTATTGATGCTGGAGAAATGCCTGATTTCTTGCCAGAAACGGCCGGAATTCGCATCAATGATTGGCAGGTCGCCGAAGCCCCAGTCCATTTGCAAAAACGTTGGGTTGAAATCACCGGCCCCACCGACGCCAAAATGGTCATCAACGCCATGAACTCCGGCGCAGATGTCTTCATGACCGACTTTGAAGACGCCAACTCCCCCACCTGGCAAAATATGGTTCAAGGGCAAATAAACTTAAATGCAGCCGTTCACAACCGTATCGACTTTACCGCCCCCAATGGAAAATCCTACAAACTGAACCATGACCACGCCATCTTATTTGTACGTCCCCGTGGCTTACATCTCTACGAAGAGCATATGCAAGTAGACGGCCGTCCCATCTCGGCCAGCCTATTCGATTTCGGCATCTATTTCTTCCACAACGCCAAAACCCTAATCGACAAAGGGTTCGGTCCATACTTTTACCTACCCAAATTAGAAAGCCATCTCGAAGCCCGCTGGTGGAATGATGTCTTTATCATGGCTCAAGATTTGCTCGGTATTCCACAAGGAACGATTAAAGCGACCGTTTTAATCGAAACGATTCTGGCCGCCTTTGAAATGGAAGAGATTCTTTATGAATTACGCCAACATTCCGCAGGGCTAAACGCAGGCCGTTGGGATTACATCTTTAGCTGCATCAAGAAATTCCGCAACAACCCCAACTTTTTGCTCCCAGACCGCGCACAAGTCACCATGAGCACCCCATTCATGCATGCATATACCGAATTGCTTGTCAAAACCTGCCATAAACGTGGTGCTCATGCGATGGGTGGCATGTCCGCCTTCATTCCAAATCGTCGCGACCCAGAAGTCACAGAGCAAGCGATGAAAAAGGTTCGCAATGACAAATGGAACGAAGCGAAAGCGGGTCACGATGGCACTTGGGTCGCCCATCCAGACCTTGTCCCGATGGTCTCGCGTATCTTCAACGACGCCTTAGTCAGCAAATCGAACCAACGCAACCTCATGCGGGATGATGTGGATGTTCATGCCGAAGACCTACTCGATTTTAATGTAGACGGTGGCACCATTACCCTGTCAGGGCTACGCACCAACATTAATGTCGGCATCCTCTATATCGAATCATGGTTACAAGGGCGTGGCGCGGCCGCTCTCTACAACCTGATGGAAGATACCGCCACGGCCGAAATCTCTCGCGCCCAAGTTTGGCAATGGATTCGCCACCCTGAAGCGAAACTGCCCAACGGCCAACGCATCACCCTTGAACTCTGCCGCCGTATTATCGAGGAAGAGATGGAAGGCATCGAAGACCGAATCGGTGAAGAAACGTTCGCCAACGGCCGGTTCAAACTCGCCGCGAAAATGTTCGATGACCTTATCGCCAAAAACGAGTTCGCCGAATTTCTCACCCTACCCGGTTACAAACACTTGCTTTAAAACAGAGAAAAAACAGAAAAACAGGCTCACAATCTGAGCCACC
>WTJY01000157.1 GCA_011524645.1 Anaerolineales bacterium
ACCCCTTCATCACCGTAAACATGATGCCGAACATGATCGGCAAAACGATTAGTGCGGCGAACGAAAGAGAGACGCTGGTGGCAAACATACCGATGATCATGCCGACCAAGGTGCCAAAACTGCGCATAAACGCGACCAAGTTGACCGACAGCAGCTGATTAAGCGCATCCATATCGTTAGTCAGGCGGCTCATCAGGTCACCGGTTGAGTTTTGGTCATAGTAGTTAAGTGACAGCTTTTGCATTTGAGCAAATAGATCTTTGCGCATCCGTTGCAAGGTCCGTTGAGCGACCCACGCCATCACTCGGCCGGAGGTAATGCCCGACACCCACAAGCCAACATAGACAAGGGCCATCCAACCGATGATTTGGGCCAAGCCGACCAAATCTTCTTCGATAATGTATTCGTCAATCGCCACACCCAACAAATAGGGGCCAAGTACATAACAGACGCTATACACCACCACGCTGACGAAAACCAAGATGAGCTGTGCCCGGTAGGGTCGCATATATTCCAGCAGACGGCGAATCGCGCCGCTGGTACTGCGGCCGGCTACGCCAGCCACATCGTCCACAGTTGCCATACGTCTACCCATGGAGCACCTCCTGATCTGCGCTAACTCGGACACCTGAACCGAGCTGTGAATCGAAAATTTCTTTGTAAATCGGGCTGCTTTCGAGCAGTTCGGCATGATTGCCGGTGGCCGCGATTTTCCCTTGATCAAGAACAAGGATTTTATCGGCCGTTAAAACGGTCGAAATCCGCTGGGCAACGATAAACACGGTACTGTCATGCATCAATTCGGCCAAAGCCCCCTGAATCAATGTTTCCGTTTCGACATCAACCGCACTGGTTGAGTCATCTAGAATCAAGATGGCCGGTTTCACACAAAGCGCGCGGGCGATCGCCAACCGCTGTTTCTGCCCGCCGGAGAAGTTCTTACCACGCTGTTCAACTTTGCCATCATAGCCATCTTCTTTGGTCATGATAAAGTCATGCGCTTGGGCAGCTTTGGCGGCCGCGATCACTTCTTCATCACTGGCATCGGGTCGGCCGTAGCGAATATTGTCCCGAATCGAGCCGGTAAACAGGATCGCTTCTTGCAACGCAAATCCGATTTGCTGACGCAAGCTGGCCTGCGTGACATCTTGGATATTCCGGCCGTCTAAACGAATCTCCCCTTCGGTCACGTCGTATAAACGGGCGATCAAACTAATCAAGCTACTCTTGCCGGAGCCGGTTGCCCCCAGAATAGCGACCGTTTCGCCGGGATGCGCTTCAAACGAGATATGTTTCAAGACCGCATCTTTTTCGACCTCCCCATCGTAATCAAAGGAGACATCATCAAAGACCACGTGCCCTTCAACTGCATCCCGCTTGAGCGTGACAGCGTCCGGCCGGTCCACAACGTCTGCATCCATGTCGATCACTTCGAAAATACGTTCGCCGGACGCGATCGCCGCATAAACCATAGGCAAGCCGAAACCTAACATCAGGACGGGGAAAATGACCATCATCAGTAAGTTGACAAAAGAGACAATCTCACCGGTCGTTACAAAATCGGTATTGACCGCCAGCGTGCCGCCCAGCCACAGAACACCGGCCGTGGCGAAGTTAATGATGGTCATCATGGTGGGGAACATCACGGCCGTGATCATATTGACTTCGATCTGTTTGCTGGCATAATTTTCATTGGCCACCGCAAATCGATCGTTCTCATGATCGGCCCGCACAAACGCTTTGACAACCCGCACCCCAGCGATATTTTCCTGCAAGATCGTATTGACCACATCTAAACGCTCTTGCACTTTTTTGTAGAGTGGCTGGGTTTTGGCCCCAAACCAATACACAAAACCGCTCGTTAACGGCAAAATGACCAGCAGCAAGATCGACATGCGAGGGCTGATAAAGATTAAAACGGCCAGTGCGCCGATCAACATAAACGGGGCACGCAATAGCATACGAACCGTCATCATCACGGCCGTTTTGATCGCATTCAAGTCGCTGGTCATTCGCACCAGCAACTCCCCAGTTTGCAATGTGTCTAAATTCTTAAATGAAAAGGTTTGTATCTTTCGATAAGCCTCTTCACGTAAATCAGCGATAAAATATTCGGAGATTTTCACCCCGTAATAAGCATTGGTATACCCAGCCACCATACCGATTAAGGAGAGCCCCAACATAATGAGCGAAGATCGGGTAATGACCGACATGTCGTTCGCGATAATCCCATCATCAACAACCCGTTGAATCTGGGGCGCGATCAACACTTCGGCCGCCGTGCCCACCACCAACGCCATAAAGGCCAGCATCACATCCATGCGGTACGGCTTGAGCTTTAGAATAAGTCTTTTAAGTGTTTCCATAGTTCCTACATATTGGAGAGCAGAATTAAGAGCAAGAGTAAAAGTAAGAGCAAGATGGGTCTGCGGTTCTAACCCAAATTCGCTAGCCCCATTCTTTCTCTAAGCGAAGCGTCTCTTTCTCTCTTCTCTCTTCTCTTTCTCTCTTCTCTCTTCGCTAACAGCATCCTCCCAGTGCTGTCGTCAAATTACCGATAATTTTTTCCATGAGGTGGCTGAATTGGGCGCTTTCTTCGGCCGTGAATTGGGCAAAGGTGATTTGTTCCATTTCAGCAATCGTGTCACGCAGGTCTGCGACTTTGCTCCGCCCTAAATCGGTTAACCAGACCCGTTTACGCCGTTCGTCTTCGGGGTCCGGCCGTCGGATCACAAAACCGGCTTTTTCCATCCGTTTCACCATATTGCTAATCGTTGCGGGGGTGACCTCCATAAGATCGGCTAGCTGGGAATGGGTCCGGCCGTCTTCATGGCTCAGGGCCATCATTAGAGGGGGCTGACCACGATGAAACCCATGTTCTTCAAATACACGAGATGCTAGTTTTCGGTGCATTTTCATCGCATGAAAAAAAAGGGCTTCATGGGGAAATCGGGAGAAATCAGGTTTAAGGGTTTGTTCGTTTTTCATAATCAGTCTTTGTGTGACAAAAAATCAGCCAGTAAATAGTTAGCCGGCTAAATAATAGCCAGCTAACAGATCAGTGTCTATAAGAGGTAGGTTATTGTTTTAATCCAATCTCACCTATCTTTAGATTCTTACTCGTCCCCCTTCACATGCACATCAAAAAATGCGATCGACCGCGCCATCGCCGTATCGAAATTCGCATCGATATCATGATCATCTCCCTCATATAAAAACAGCTCGCTCGACAGCCCCACGGCCGTCACCTCCTCATGTAGCACTTCCGATAGCTCAACCGGCACCACTTCATCAGTCGTACTATGATGCAACTGAATCGGTCCCGACAGATCAGCCACATAGGTATTGGCCGAAATCGACGCCCAAAACTCAACATCTTCCTCAATATCTCCAAATTCATTCAGCCAGCGGGTCCACTGTGACGCCCGACCCGGATTGGTCTCTAAAACCTCTTCCCAGCGCGGCTGCCACCACAAACGATAGGTATCGGGATAAGAAGTCACCACCCCACCCCACATCACCCCCGCTTTAATGTCATCATTCCCGATTACCATCGCACGCAACGTAATAAAGCCCCCCATTGAATGGCCCCACATGCCGATCCGATCGGGATCAGATAGCTCATACCCTTTCATCGTCGAAACCGCATTTAACACATCGGTCGTGTACCCCGGATCACGATAAGCGATAATCGCTTGTCCTTCAGAATCCCCATGCCCGCGAAAATCGGAGTTAAACACGATATATCCCGCTTGGGCCAACGCATCGACGTAATACACATACCGTTCGGCCGTGCGATACTGATCCGGTGCGATATACCCATGATTAAACACGATCACCGGCCAGCCGGTTCGTGGCATATCCCCCTGTGGAATTGTCATCAGCGCAAAAACGGTATGCCCTTCTGACTCATACGAGACGATATAGCGGTCATAGTTGACACCGGGGTCTAAATGCTCAATAAACGTGATGTCGCTACCTGGGTAATCCCGCTGGCGCATCGTATCAATGGTCATGGGATGAGACGGTATGGAGGTCGGGCTGGGGAGAGGAGTTTCGGTGGGTGAGGCGGTAGGAAGAAGGGGTTGTATGGGCA
>WTJY01000077.1 GCA_011524645.1 Anaerolineales bacterium
AGGGTGTACACTCTATAGCTTGGGCAAAAGGGATAGAGAAAACGCAAGCCTCTCATCTAAGTTGAGACGCAAAGTTGAGACTAGGGTGTGTAAAGGGAAAGCATCAGAGCCTCACATTGAGTGCGCCAACAAACCTATTTTGATAGGAGAGCATCTTTTTTTGTTTTATGTACTGCCTGGAAGGGATGTGGCGCATCTGTACCCCTTTCACAATTGTGCGATTGATGATGGTTACTAATTTAGTCTGTGGCGGCCGGTTCTTTGCCGATGCTATTTTTTATCGTTAACTTGCGACGAATATCTTCGAACATGGTGCGATCGATCGGATAAAAATAGGCGAAGATAATCGCAAAGGTGAGTAAAATAGCGGGGACCAAGCCCATGGCGAGCCGGATTGCGGTAACGGCCGATTCCGGCTGGACTGGCAAAATAGTAGAACCCGCTTCTGGGCTGATGTAGCCGAACGCGGCCAGAGATACACCAAAGGCCCAAATCGCTAAACCGGTGCCCAGCTTTTGGAAGAATGAAATAAACGCATAGAAAATCCCCTCGCGCCGTTGCCCATTCATCAGCTCATCATAGTCGACGATATCGGGGATCATAGCCCACGGTAAGAAATAGGCGGTGGCGATCCCTGCGCCGGAAAGAGTGGCCAAGATATAGACTAAGACAACTTGACTCGGCTGAGCCATAGCGAGAAAAACCATGATGATCGCCCAACTGATCGAACCCCAGATAAACGAGCGACGTTTATCAAATTTTTGGGCCATCCAAACCCAAAAGGGGATAAATAGAATGGCTGATGTCTGGGAAACCAACACGAAATAGTTCGCTTGTTCCGGCAATTGCAAGTAGTAGTTGGCGAAAAACACGAGAACACTGGCGACTAAACTGGCTGTGGTCCAGCTGAACAGATAGAGCAAAATGAGATAACGGAACGGCTTGCTACTGAGTGCGGAGCTGATCGATTCTCTTAACGTGACTTTTTCATCTGTCTCTGGTGCTTCTGGGCTATCGTATTCTTCGGTGACCGCATATACCACAAAAATCGGTAGGACCGCCATCGCCCCGATCATGGCCCCGAGTAGTTGATAACGGGTGCGTGGATCGACGACGACTTTCCCGATAAGGGTGGCGATAATGATTGAAATCAGCGTGCCGAAAATCGAGTAAGCCATACGGTAGCCGTTTAGCGTACTTTGTAGATCATAGTCACTGGTAATGGCTGGCGTGAGGGCGTTATAGCTGATATGGATCGTGGTGTAGATCGTATCAAACACGATAATGGTGCCTGCATAGAAGAGCATCATAGAGAGCTGTGAATCCCAGCCGATTGAAATAAACTGGAGAAAGAAGCTAATGCCGAACGGCACGGCCGCCCAAAGCAAAACGACTCGGCGACGCCCCATTTTGTGCTTGATTCGCTCAGAAACATAGCCGAAAATCGGATCGTTAAAACCATCCCATATTTTCCCGATGAGGACCGCATAACCGGCGAGATCCGGCCGTAAACCGGCCACATCTGTTAAGAAGATAAGCTGGAAAAAGGCGATAAACGATAAGGGGGCACTGGTGGCGATATCCCCTAGGCTATAAAGCCAAGTAATTTTGCCGGGGAGCGATTTGAGTTCTTCTTTTTGCATGGACGCAATCCTTAGTTAGAAGTGAGTGGGGATTGATTTGCTCTAGAAAATAGTCACTTTTGTAGCCCTGATTGCAACGTTTGGACAAACTCGGCCGCTTTGCTGGCCGCTTCACCGGTAGGTGCTTGGCCGACCGTTTTGACTAAAGCACTCCCGACGATCACACCGTCGGAAATTTCGCTCATGTTGCGAGCCTTTTCTGGGGTATTGATGCCAAAGCCGATGGCGACTGGGACATCTGTTGAGTTGCGGATCGTTTCGACTAACCCTGATAGGTCAGATGCGTCAGCTTCTTTTGTTCCCGTGATACCGGTGATACTGACCAAGTAGATAAAGCCGTTGGCTTTTTGGGCCGTTAGTGCGATCCGTTCCGGATTACTGGTTGGGGCCAAGAAATAGATGAGTGCGACCCCATGTTTTTCCGCTAGCTCTGCAAGTTCGTCCGCCTCTTCGATGGGCAGGTCGGGAACGATAAAGCCGTCTATCCCTGCGGCCGCAGCATCTTTGACAAATGCTTCTTGCCCATAAGCTAAGATCGGGTTGTAGTATCCCATCATCATCGCTGGGGTATCGACCCCTTTGTCGCGCAGACCCTGAACCGTTTGCAAGCATTTCGTCATGCTGGCCCCGTTGTCTAGTGCGATTTGGGTGCTTTCTTGAATCGTTGGTCCATCGGCAATGGGATCGCTAAAAGGCACTCCGAGTTCAATGAGGTCGGCATGGGGGGCGATCGCTTCAATGACGGCCGCGCTGGTCGCCATATCGGGATACCCGAGGGTCATATAGGGCATGAGAGCCGCTGTTTGTTTGGTTTTTGCTTGGGCAAAGGCGGCTGTGATTCGGTCACGGCCGTTGTTAGAAGTCGTTTCGTTCATATGGGTGTTCTAAAGTGCTGGTGAGCACTCGCTAGGTTTGACAAAAATGATAGTTAAGGCCACCAACTAGATATAGTTTGATGGCCAGAAAGCGTACTGTAGTTTACTTTGCAGTGAAGGGCAAATAGCCACGGTTGAGCGTATTTGTCGAGATGATTTTTATCTCAAACGAGCCGGTATTGTTGTCTGCATCGGTCATGTTGACGGTGACTGTTAATTCCCCTGTGCCACTGGTGGCGACATCAAGATAGCGGTTTTCGAACAAGGTTGCCGTGATGACCCCATTAGATGCGTTGCTTAAACTAAAGGTAATGGCACTGTCGGCACCATCATCTTCGGCGAGTGCCCATAAGTCGAACGCATCGAGCTGGGTTGTTCCCGCTTCTAAGATTAAGCCGGCATTGTTCCCTGTTGGGGACACCTGTAACGCGGTGACTTGCCATCCCATATCGGCAAAAATGCCGAGTACAACCGGCCCGGGGTCATGTTCCGCTTCGCCGAAATTGAGAGAATAGGTCATTAGAGCATCGCCTGTTCCGTTATAGACTTCACCTACATGGGCCATACTTGATCCGCCGCTCCAGTTCGATGGGGCATAGATCGATGCACGATCCCCGTTGTTGTATTCACGGATTTTGGGGCCATCGAAGTATATGCTGTCGCTGGTGATTTGGTTTTGTAAGGCGACCGAGCCACTGCTAAAGCTGTTGATCAGGACCGCACCGGAGCCATTTTCTATATAGCGATCGTAGATTTCTGGGAAAGGAGAGTTGCCACCCCAGTAGCCGCGTACGCCATCCGAATTAAATGAACCTGTGAAGCCTAGGCCATGACCGATTTCGTGTAGAACAACAGAAACAAAGTCGATTTGGTTACTGGGTGTTTGGCCATCAGTGCCATAATACCAATTAAAGGTGCTGCTAAAGGCTGAATCGATATCGGATTTTGATGGGGAGAGATCTGAACCGGCCATCGAATTGGCTAGTGCGATGGGATACCATGTGTTGGCGATTGGGGCGTTGGGAAAGTTACGTGCATAATCGAGCGGTCCTGCGCCTCCAAGAACCCCGCTACCGAGCGTTGAACTAAACTCTGCATCGACCACAATGGTTACCGGTGAGGTGATGGTCGCTTCCCAGATTTGGACAGCATATTCGAAGGCGGCACGCGCTTCTGCGGTCCAGTTGCCGGAATAATTGACTGTGATGTTCGCGGTTTGGGGAAGTCTGGCGAGTTCTTCTGGGGTTAGACGCTGTATGTTGTGGCGACTGTGATCTTCGGTATATTCGCCGGCCGGTAAGCGGCACACATGGCCGGGCGCGGTTTCATATACATCGGTGTAGAGTGCGAATTCTCCTTCCTCAAGCGGTGAAATTTCAAACTCTTCTTGTCCCAGTAGTGGTCCACTTAGTGATGGGGCTGCAAATAAGAAAACGGCCAACAGAAAGAGTAAAATTGAGCCGTCCCAAAGAGATCGTTGCATATTTGATTTGTGAAGCATGTCTGATTCCTGAAAAATGTGAGTAAAAATTTTTCCGTTTATTCTAACCTAAATTTTAAGGTTAGGTATGGATAC
>WTJY01000120.1 GCA_011524645.1 Anaerolineales bacterium
GATTTGTGATTGATCACAAATCTCTTTTACAAAACTTATACGGCCGAAATCGACATCGATTTTTAACCATGACACAATCAGTCACAATATTCGGATTGATTAGAGCGACACGTATCTAATTGTGCTGGCAAATTATTTCAGCGCAGGATGCAAAAGGTTTTTGACCTGATGTGTGATGGTGGCATGTCAGAACCGGTGGAATTGGAATGGGGCTCGCGGTATAGGTGCGAGATAAACTTTCCCCTTCTTCAACTGTACAATTTTGGACTCCCTCTTCTTGGTGATTCAAGTACTTGTACCCGCCCCTAATTCCTCTGTTTCTCGATTAGTGATCTACCAGACCGAGATATTAACCCCTTGTCTCAGTCAATTGAACACAGTTGGGATTATTTGTTTATGCAGGGATTGAGCCAAATATATGAAGCTCCCGCCTCCTTAGAAATCAATCAGCTCGGTGAAAACATGTTGCTGTTGACCGACTTGGCTCAGCTGTGGCCGTAACAGCTCCTGCCGATGGCTGAGATTTAAGTTGAATTTAAGACGAAACCCCGCCCCCAAACGCTTTGTATGGGGGTTTTTTCTTTTTTATCTAGCTTTCGCGCGAGTCGATACATATGGGTTCTGAGTAATGCGCGCGCTTCTAGTTCATCCATTTCAACTTGATGGGATGCGATCCCTAATTGGGTAAAGCTTTGGACCGTATCAGGGTGTAAGGCTAAATGGTGGAGCAGGCTAAATTCAATTGGTGTTAATTCGAGCGACTTGTTTTTGTATTGTGCATGTTGCTTGTCTGGGTCAATATGGAGCTGGCCGACTTGAATAAGCGAGCTTGCGACTGAGTGCCGCGAGGGGGGAGACGGAGCTAATGTCTTAGTTGTTGAAGAATTTAGTGTTTGCATCGCCTGCTGGAGTAGGGCCATCGCCTGATCGTGGCGTAATTGTTCTTCTTTCTTTTTCGCGGCTTTGCTGACCGCCGCAATAATGGTGTGGAGAGAGCTTGGTTTGCGTAAGTAATCGACGGCACCATTGCGTAAGGCGGTGATTGCGGTGTCGGTTGAGGCGTGAGCGGTGAGGATGATAAAAGCGGTTTGTGGCGCGATTGATTCTGCCATGTTTAAGATGTCTACCCCTTTGATACCGGGCATTTCTAGGTCTAGAATAACGACCGGCCATATTTTTTCTTGAAATCTTTGCACCGCTTCTTCGCCTGATCTGGCTGCTTCGGCGAGGAAGCCGATTTGGCATAGTGCTTCTGTGATCGCGAGGCGGGTTGTCCGTTCGTCATCTACGACTAAAACGGCGGTTGGGGTTGCTGGTGGAGATAAATCAATCATAGATATTGTGGGATAAGCAAGGAAGTAAAATGTGAACGATAGTTCCCTCATTTAAGACTGTTTCGATCTGAATTTGCCCATTGTGGCGTTCTATAATGCCATAGCTAATGGTCAGCCCCAAACCTGAAGCGTTCGCTTTTGTTGAGTAGAACGGCTCGAAGAGGTGTTTTTGAGTCTCGGCGGTCATGCCGATCCCTTGATCGTGGAACGAGATTAAAATCATATCGGGCCGAGCACCTGTTTCGATGATTAGTTGCCCACCTTGGGGCATCGCATCGAAACTGTTTAGAATGATATTAAGAAAAACCTGTGCGATTTGATCGGGAATAATGTGGGCTTTGGGGAGGTTTGTAGCTAGATCGGTGGTGATTTGCCATTTGCCGTGCATCGTGTGTTTGTGAGTCAACTCCATCACTTGTTCGAGCACCGCATTGATATCGGCCTCGGCCGGTTTGGCGGTTGAAGGGCGGGCGAAATCTAAGATTCGCGTGACCAGTGTGATGACCCGCTCTACTTCGTGATTGGCCATCCCGAGATATTCCGCCTGTTTTTCGGGCGGGAGTTTGAAATGGGTTGCGAGTTGCAATGAACTGTGAATCGCTTGGAGTGGGTTGTTGATTTCGTGCGCTAAAGAAGCGACGAGACGGCCGGTGGCCGCCATTTTTTCACTTTGCAAGAGTCGTTCTTGGGATGAACCTAAGATTTGGGCCATCTGATCGAGCGATTCAGGCGTTCCCTTTTCATCAGGTTTCGCTTGTGGCCGCTTGTTTTTATTTGTTTTCGCCTGTTCATTGAACTGCTGCAACTCGATTTGTACTGCGACGCGAATCAATAAATCATTGGCGAGAATGGGATGAAAGATAAAATCGCTGGCTCCGAAAAGATGGGCTTTGACTCGATGATCGATGCTGTCTTGAGGGCTTGTGAGAATTAGAGACGCATTGGCCGTGAGTGGATGCTCGCGTAAAAAGTGACAGAGCGTCCCATTTTTCACTTCTGGCATGAGCAGGCCGAGTATGACGATCTTGACCCTTTTAGGTGGGGGGGAAGCGCTGTCTAACCATCGCATCAAGGCGTTGGAGGACTCAAATCGAACCACATCAGCATGTTGAGTGACCAAAATCTTATTGACCTTTTGGCCGAGTGCTATGTTATTATCAGTAACTAAAATCATGAGATTGAGATATTATGGGTTGCTGATTGTTTCGCATAAACATCAACCGATCACTCAATGATAGTCGGGTCGGTTGGTTTGCTGTATAGGAAAAAAGGCTAAGTTTTGAAGAGACGATAACAGATGGGGTATCAGATTTTAATTACGGACGATGAGGATGTCTTGCGGTATTCCTGCGCTGAATTTTTGCGTTTAAATGGGTATGATGTTGTCGAGTTTGCTTCTGGTATTGACCTGCTTTATTACCTCGAACAGGGCGGGGAACAGGCTGATTTACTTTTATTAGATGTGGCGATGCCTCACATGTCCGGTTTTGAGGTCCTTGAACGGCTATCCCTTTTGCCTGTATCTTTGCCCGTGGTGTTGCTCTCTGGATACCCTGAGACTGATATTGAAGCTGACATTAGTTATCGGCCGTTTATTTACTTGCGTAAGCCGGTTTTTGTGCCAACACTGTTAGCCAAAATCGAAAAATTACTTGCGACTAAAGTTGATTAGGGGTGTGTGGAGGCTCTTTTTTAGACGATTGTCTCGCTTTGACTTCCCTTAAGTATGCCAAGCTTCGATTTTCTCTGACCCAAAGACGGATTAAATCGATGCGCATCGTATAGAGTAAGCGGCCGCTATGACGTAATTCTTGTACGATCCCCCGATGCTCTAAGCGACGGAATGCATCGCGAGCCTCTGCAATCGTAAAAACGAAATCATATTCACGCAGTTGTTCTATCAAGGGGAAAAGATCGATCGGTTCACCCGATGGATGGATGTGGGCGATCGCGACGAGAAATGTTTGCTCTGTCAGGTCAGCTTCGCGCCAAATATAGACAAAATGAACTTCCCCTAATTGGAGCATTTCTTTTAGGCTGGCATTCACATCAGAGATCGTGATGTATTGAGTTTTTGTTTGGTTGGCATAGGCGACCATCGTATAACACACCAACTGTAAGAAGTAGGGATGTCCAGATGTGGCCCGCCAGATCCGATCTAAGGCGAGATCGTCATAGAGTAAATATCCCGCAATCGGCCGTGTGATTAACGCTTCTGCGGCTTCCTCTTGTAAATAATTGATTTGGCGATGTAGGGCCAAATTGAATAACACAGACCAATATTCACTGGCGATTTCTTCGAGACGGTGGGTTCCGGCAAAAACAAAGTTTAGCTGTGTGCTATGTTGCATCAGGTGGCGTAGCACCGGAAAGAAGGTGGCTGGCAGAATGCCATCTCGGACAAGGCTTTCAAATACTTCAAATTCGTCGAAAACAAGCAGAACACGGCCGTCTACCGGCAGTTCTTGCTGTACTTGCGGTAAAAAGTGCCGCTGGAAGAGATGAAGCCCTTCTTTGTCCCAATGATCTAAATCAGGAACCTCAAGTTCTTTGTCATAGCGCGCCAATATCGCATCGCTAATGAGCCATGAAATATCGTGGAAAAAGGCACCCAAACCGGGGATTGTGCCCAAGGATTGACCATCAACATAGACCGGTAAGATTTGATCCGGCATGATGCTGTCTAAATGCAATAAAGTGGATGTTTTTCCGGTTCGTCGCTGCCCGACAATCACTAAAATCGCCTGTTTTTGATTAGAAACTTGTTCGACAACATCTTGCATCAATGCTTCACGGCCGACAAATAAGTCGCTACCGGCGCGGAGTGGTGTGCCGGGTGCGTAGGGGTTGGGAATCGGCCGAAAGGGCTTTTCTTGCCCCAAGAAGTGAACCATGTCGGCAAAGTCGAACGTGTGGAAAACCCCTTGATTGTCTTCATAGCCAAAGTTGAAAATAAGCCGGAATGAGTCGGTGTTATGGAGTGAAATTTGGATTGAAACTGGGACGGTTCGCCCTGCGCCAACGACTGCGATCACTTGCTCCGCATTGATGACGGAAAAGTTGCTACTCTCTTGCACCGTGACGCGCACTTGCTCTGCTGGGGCTTGTCCTAGGTTCTCGATTTCGAGTACGATGGGGACCGCTTCACGGGCTACGATACGCTTTGTCTTGAGACTAATTTGTAGCCAAGGTCGGCCACGCCAATCATCGACCCATAATTTTACAACGCCCCGCCAACGGCTGAGCAAAGCGGCCGCAATGTCGCGAAAAAGCCCTGCCGGTTGTCGATCAATTTCTAATTGGGCCTGCTCGATTAGAACCAAAGATTCATAAAAGTAAGGCAATCGATTCGGGGCATGGGGCTGTCTATCCGCTTCTTGCAAGCTGGTAAACGGCCGTTGTAATGGCGTAAACACGGCCGTTGTTTGATCTGATGAATCGATATTTGCAAGTGCGATTACTTCTTGGTGTAACTGGGCCAACTCGTTAGGGGACGCCACTGCTGACAAGCGTAAGGCGTGATTGATCGTTTGATGCCATGATTCTGCGTGGCCCCATAAAGATCGTTCGGCCGCTTCTTTGAGTGTGTACTGTAATATCTGCAGACCGCTTTCTTGCTTGCTTTGAAATAGATATAGCCCTTCGAGCAATTGGGCCATGAGCGTATGTTTTGTGGCCCGTGCTTGACGTGCATACTCCAGCAAGTCGGCCGGTCTGCGGATCGTTTTAATATAGAGCGTTTCGACTTGGGCCAAGGTTTCTTGGGGAATTTCGATCAGCCGCTGATACGCTTTGGATTTTTGACGTGCTCGATAACGTGGTGTGTAGCGCCATAAGAACAAAACGCTGCATCCCAAAACAATTAGACTAACACGGAAAAATAGATTGCTCGCTTGAGCGGCTGGCATGGGGGGGAAGAGGGCTGGGTCTGGGCTGACCAAACCGATAAATGTGCCATCATCGAAACTAAATCGATAGCGGATGATTTGTGGTAAAGGGGGCGTAACCCAAAAGAGACGGTCGTTGCCCGATGGGCTAATTTGTTCTCCGAGCTTGCGCCACTCTTCTAAATTTTGATCATATCCTAATAGACTGACAACAACGCGATCTTGATCCAGATCGATGATGTTTAGGCTAATCCCATATTGCTCATTGTTGAGGCGTACTTCAGGGCTGACGAGCAGTGGGGGACGATTGGCTTGACGATCTAAGCGTTGGACAACACCGTTTTCAGTGCCTACGACAAGCGTATCGGCCGTGATTTCGCTACTACTGGTCAACGATGTGACGCGACTTCCTAGTCTGTGTTCACGTAGGAGTAATGCTTGGTGGTTCCAAACCTGGACACGGCCGCGCTCGGTCCCGACAATAAGTTGACTGTCGTTGGTTTCGGTCTGTGCAAGAATGAGGTTGGCGGTAATTTCACCACTTTCGACCAAGCGCTCGTTTAGACTGTCGAGTTGCTGATCGGCAGCAAAGCTCAGGGGCAGCCATGCTGTCGGGGTTGTGCTTTCTTGCTCTGTTAGGAGTTGCCAAGATATGTCTAATTGTTGTGTTGTTTGATCATCAAATGCCAAAAACAAAGTGTTGGGCGTTGGCCTGTGACTGGCTATGATCGCTTTGCTGACCGGCTGATATTCTTCGATCTCTCCTTTATGTCCGATGCGAAATAATCCGTTTTCACTAATGACTTGGAGACCTGTGGTTTTGCCTTGATCGACCGGATAGATCCCTTTGATGGGGGATGCAAGCTCTAAATGCCATATCAACTGTCCCGAGAGTGAATACGCATAAAGGTGACCAGCTGTCGTGCCAAAGATCAATTCTGTTGGCGAGGACTGATTAAGGTCCGCTTTGGTTAAATAGGTTGTGGCTTCGAGGATCACTTCGTCTGCGTTGTCCCATAGGAATGAGCCGTCGGCCGCAAAGACGATCATCTGTGTCGTTCCCGGCTCTTGTTCACGCTGATAGGTCACCCAAATACCGGTTTTGTTGTCGGCTGTGCGTATCGGGTGGATTTGTAAAATTTCTCCTAAGATTTCACTTTGCCAAGCGATGTCTCCCGTATCACCATCAAGGATATATAGACGGCCGTCCTCTCCCGCAACGGCGATATCGGCCGTGGATATATCGCTCTGAGAGAGCCGAACCGATTGTATGGGGACGGTGGGGAGTCGGGCACGCCAGGTGACTTGGTATGATTGTCCTAATAGCGTCAGTTCGCTGTCTTGGAGGGTGATATTACCAAATGAGATGCGCAGAAATTCGAAATGCCCATCCCGATTTAAGTCAACCAAATGGGAGAGCGTGTTGTCATATGGTGTTGATATGCGTTTGAGAGATCGGCCGTCTTGGTCAAGAATGACAGTTTCTGGCGTGGCACTGTCTGTCACGCCGATCGCATGAAGACTAAATTGAGGGAGGCTGATTTGTTGTTCTGAGCGTGTTGATGGCGTTGGATGTAATGCGGTAATGCGATACGCTGACTCTGAATTAAAGCTGATTGTACGTAAAGATTGCCCGTTTCGATTAAAGTTTAGCAACTCTCCAGATGTTGTGGCTACGATCAAACTGGGAGTGCCGTTGTTTTCAACGGAGATGATGTGAGAGGCTGACTGATCAAGTGATGCTTGCCAAAGCTCTATCCCCTGACTCCCCTCTAGTGCATAGATTTCTCCACCATTGGTCGCAATAATGATTTGAGGAATCGTAAATTCACCCCGTGTAACATGCGTGATTAGATCGGTAAATGTTTGAGACCAAACAGAGTGCCCCATATTGCTAACATGTACCAACCGGTCTAATCCAGCTTGAGACCGATAGCCAAAGATGATTTCCGGTGAGCCGTCATTGTCGAAATCGCCAGTAATGAGTTGCGGTCGTGCGTTGCGGATATTTGGCGGATTTTCATCGACATAGTTCCAGATTAGCCCACCGGTGATGCTGTCATATAGCTGTAAGCGCCCATTACGGCTGGCTATCAAAATGCTGTCAACACCATCAAAATCGTGATCAAAGGCTGCGATGTGGATTGGTGCGGAAACGAGGTCAATGCGTCCGGCGGGGATACCTGCTACATTATACCATTGTAATTGATTGCGGGTTCCTATGATGACTTGTCGGCCGTTTTGGCTGTTTTTGGCGGTATGCAAGATCGCTTGCGCGATAATCGGTTCCCCATCTGTGTTAACCTTCCACAATAGATCGCCGTCGGCTCCCAAGACTAAAAAATCGCTTTGCCCGCTAATGAGTAAGAGTTCTTCGAATCCGTCACGATTAATGTCGGCCGTTTGTACATTGTTGATCCGGCCGGGCGCATCATATTCCCAATAAGATTCTGTTTGGCTATATGCTGAATGGGTGTGGTCGCCTGTTTGCGAGGCAGCCCATAAAAGCCCAAGCAAAACAAAGACAGTGATAAAATGAGTCTGATGCTTCTGGGGCCAGCGGTGCATATAAATTAGATCGGGGTGTCCCGTGGGTCGAGCCATTCGTCAAGATAGAGCCAAATGATACGACTGTAGCGAAATAACGCGGGAATAAATAGCACGATAAGTATGCTGGGGGCTAAATAGTACCAATGAGAGGGGAGTTGGTAGAGGTAAACGAATACCATCACGGGGATTGAAATCACGGCGGCCATGACATACGCGATAAATATCGACATGGAGAAGTAGCCGCTTTCTCGTTCGAAGTGGATACCACAAGCACCACAATCTTCATTCATGCCAAATATGGAATGGAAGATCGGAGCTCGTTTACAGTGCGGGCATGCTCCTTTTAGGAGCGGGAGTAGCCAAGTTCTCATATGATTTTGGGTTGATAGATTTCACAGTCCGACCAATTGAACAAGAAGTCATACTAGTGGGTGATCGGTTGCATCGGCCGGTCATTTTCGGCCCCACTTAGCCAAACGGCCGAAAGTACGCCATCTGTTTCGTTTCTAAAAATACGGAGCGGCCGATCTTGCTATGTATCATCGATTGTAATTATTCACCTCCCGCAGTAGTTTTGACTTACCGCACCGTTTGTGGCTCGGTGAGGACACCGGCCACAGCTAGGGGGAGTGAACAGTTACCATCGATTTTATCCCCGTAGATATCTGGCTCATGGGATAACATTAGAACGCCTAGGCCGTTTACCATTTCTATTTTTGGTAAACGGCATCAAATTTCCGGCTCATTGTGCGGTGAAATATGGCAGGAAATAAACTACGGCCGTTGTTTAACGTTTCTTTTTGCGGATCGTTTTCTTTTTCTTTTGTTTCGGTGATTTTTTCGCTTGGACAGCGGCTTGTTGTCGCTTCTCGGCGATTTTGGCACTTTTACGGCTCGGCTTACGCGCTTTTTGTTTTTGCGGCGTGACGCTAGAGCTTTGGTGCAAAGCACGGAATTTCTCTTCTTGTGCCGCTTGACGGCGTATATATGATTGATGTTCGCCGATGCGTCGGAAGTAAGTTTCGCCGATTTCTCGCTCGATATTGTTTTTCATATCAGAGAACATTTCGAACGACCGTTTTTTGTATTCTTGCTTGGGGTCCCGTTGGCGGCCGGCCGCTTCTAGGCCGATTTCACGGCGCAAGTCATCTGCTGCCGTGAGATAGTCTCGCCATTCACGGTCAATCGCTGACAAGATCAAGACACGTTGGAACTCATTAAACTCGGTATCTCCGATCACTTGGCGCCATTGATCCCGCTTGGCGATGATATGATCATGGAGCGCGTCCCCCAGTTGCTCACTGTCTAGCGTTTTCAAGCTTTCAATAAGCAAATTCTGCATCGTTTGGCGGACCGTTGTTTGGAAGATAAGCTGTTGCCCACGAAGCGCTTCACGGTTGATTCGTTGCACTTGGAAATGATCAAAGGCGCTACGAATTTCGCTTTCAGCTTTGTTCCAAATCGTTTCTCGGTCATTTTCTTCGATATATTCAGCCAAGAACTCATCGAACGTTTTACGGACTTGCTTGATGAAATCGACCCGGAGCTTTTCACGCAAGGCCAAATGGTTGCCACGCCGTGCGAGTAACGTGTTGGCGACATGGGGAACACCGGGGAGTAGTGGCACAAGTTGCCCCATCGCTCGTAAGAGTTGATAGAGATTGTTACCTTCTTCCGCCCCTTTATAGGCCAAGTCTAGCAAGAGCCCTTTCAGTTCCTCTTCATCCGCTTCTTCGAGTTCGTCACGGTCCAGTTCATGCACAGGGAGGAAGGCGCGTAAACGGGCCAAGACACCACGCAGGTTGATATCGCCGGTCGCTTCCGCGCTAAAATCGAGAATAGCACGATCGATTTGCTCGGTAATGAAGCCGGTATAGTTGTCGAGATAGTTGTCGACCAACTCATCGATAATGACATTGAAAGAGTCTTCGATTCTCTCATTGACATCTTCTTCGCCCAACAAGACTTGACGCCGCTCTATATAGATCGAGTCTCTTTGTTTCGACATGACATCGTCATATTCCAAGACGTTTTTACGCGAGTCGAAGTTATACCCTTCGATCCGTTCTTGGGAACTGGCGATAATGCGGTCCAGAACTGAGCTTTCGATCGGGAGATCATCTGGGATATTGCGGTTCATAAAGCTTTTGAGCCGCTCACCACCGAATCGCTTCATGAGATCATCTTCAAGAGAGAGGAAGAAGCGAGAAGAGCCGGGGTCACCCTGACGGCCGGCACGACCACGTAACTGATTGTCGATGCGGCGTGATTCATGTCGCTCAGAACCGACCACATGGAGCCCGCCTAAATCCCAAACCTGTTCACGTTCGTGGGTTGCGGTCGCCATAATCTCTTCGATTTTGTCAATGAGTGTGGTGGGTAGGGCGGGGACTTGCTTAACAATCTCAAAAGCTTCTTCTTTTTCCTTTGCGAGTACTGCGCGGACGAGTGCGGCTCGGCCGTTGTAATGTTGTTCGAAGACCTGTTCTGCCAAGAATTCGATCATAAATTTATCTTCTTGGCGTGCTTTTTGGTAACGGCCGTAAAGATCGAGCAAGTGATCCGCTTCATCGACCAAAATCGTGTCATGGTTTAACCCTTTCATATAGTCACGCGCTTTGTCACTCGCTTTTAGCTGGACATAGCGCACCATATCTCGGGCGATATCTTGGCTCAGGTCATGCTCTGTTTGGAAATATTGGGTCAGGTAGATGAGAATGTTGCTTTTGTCGATCTCTTGTGCGGCCGTTTCAAATTCTGCACGAACCGCAAGCATACGCTCAACCAGCGCTTCATCTAATTGTGGATGGCTCTTAGCCAGCTCTCGCGCTTTCTTTTCGTCAGTGACAAGGCGGTCGGCGAGCTGGGTTAGAAGCTGCCGACTAAATAGATCTCGTTCGACCATTTCAGCGGCTAACCCTTCTGGGTTTCCACCGAGCAAAATGTCGGTCCCACGACCGGCCATATTGGTCGAAATGGTCACCGCACCGCGTTTGCCCGCTTGGGCAACGGTAAGCGCCTCTGATTGGTGCATTTTCGCATTGAGAACGTTGTGTTTAACACCCGATTTGCGGAGCATCGCGTGGATTTTTTCAGAGTGCTCAACCGAGGTAGTCCCGACGAGCACCGGCCGACCCGATTCATGGACACGGATGACTTCATCGATAATCGCTTTGTCTTTTAACTCTTCAGATGCATAAACTTGATCAGGAAAATCGGTTCGCTTAAAGTAGCTTGCTCGTGACTCGCCTGGATGATGATAGGCGATGCGATCTGAATTTTCGAACTCTTCTTTATGGGTTTCTAAACCGAGGTCACTGTAATTAACCATGTATTGAACATTGGTCGGGAGTGGGGTGACTTCAACGTCATAGATTTCTTGAAACTCTTCCGCGTCGGTCATCGCTGTACCGGTCATCCCCCCCAGTTTGCGATAGAGGCGGAAATAGTTTTGGATCGTAATGGTGGCCACTGTGACCGATTCCCGCTTAACTTGGACCCCTTCTTTCGCTTCGATCGCTTCATGTAACCCATCTGAGTAGCGACGACCGGCCATCATACGGCCCGTTGACTCATTGATAATCATTACCTCGCCTTGGTGGACGGTGTACTCTTTGTTGTTGTGGAACATATACTGCGCTTTCATCGCATTGTCCACATAGTAGGTCAGCTGATAGAAGCGAGGGTCATATAAACTGTCTCCCGCATCGGTATCGATTTCTGGAATACGCTTCTCGATTTCCATCGTCCCCATATCGGTCAGGGTAATTGAGCGGCTTTTTTCATCGATGTCATAGTGACCATTTGGCTCATCTTCTTCATCGGCCGTGTTTCGTTTAAGGTTGCGCACGAATTGAGCGAAGCGCACATACTCTTTGGTGTCACGGTCAACCGGCCCCGAAATGATTAATGGAGTGCGTGCTTCGTCGATTAAGACGTTGTCAACCTCATCGATAACGGCGAAATTAAGCTCTCGTTGGACCAATTTTTCCGGTTCGCGGACCATATTGTCACGCAAATAGTCAAAGCCGAATTCACTGCTGGTACCATAAGTAATGTCGGCATCATACGCTTCTTTGCGGGTACAGGGGCGCCAATGGACCAGACGATCATCTTCTAGCTCCGCTCCGGGGTTCACATAATCCGCATCGTAAAGGGCTGAAAAACGCTGTGGTCCGATACAGCCAACCGTTAGGCCGAGAAAATGGAAAATTTGACCCATCCAGCCCCCATCGCGTCGAACCAGGTATTCATTGACGGTGATAAGGTGGACACCTCGACCGGTGAGCGCATTTAGAAAGAGAGGCAAAGTGGCGACAAGGGTTTTCCCTTCACCGGTGCGCATTTCTACAATTTCCCCACGATTGAGCAATGTACCACCCATGATCTGTACATCGTAGTGTCGCAAACCTGTTGTGCGGCGAGATGCTTCACGGACGAGAGCATATGCTTCAGGGGTAATGCTCATGAGCGTTTCTTCTAATTCGTCATCATCTTCGATCGTGTTGACACGAGCGCGCAGATCGGCCGTGACTTGACGTAGCTCGTCATTACTCATTTTTTCATAGGCAGCTTCTTGATCTGCAACCGCATCTACGGTTGGTTTGAGCTGGTCGATAACTTTTTTGTTCGGATCGCCTACAAAGAGGCGCATAAGATTCTTAAACATGTTTTGCTATTTGTGTTGTTTTGTTTGGTTTTAAGTCAGATTTGTTAACACGTTACACGTGTTTATTGCAGTTGTATGCAATTGATGAGGTTACCATGAAGTTTGTTTGCATTCAACCTTGTTTAGATGGTGGGGTGCACGAACAAGTTGTCATCAAAATTTTTTTACCCTCCAAGGGGGTTTTGCAGCGGCGAAGCCGCTGCAAAACCCCCTTTAATTGCCCCGATTTTCGTGCCGGAGGCACGAAAATCGGGGCAAATTGGATAACAAAGCATATGCTTGTTCGGAATTTTTAGTTATGTTAACTTTTCTGACAGGTTGTTCGTGCACCCTGGAAGGTGGGCCGGCTTTTCAGTAAAAACGGTTTGGGTTGTTATTGTTGTTTCGCG
>WTJY01000007.1 GCA_011524645.1 Anaerolineales bacterium
TGCCCCCACGAGGACTCGAACCTCGAACCTGCGGATTAAGAGTCCGTTGCTCTGCCAATTGAGCTATGGAGGCGGGCTTCCGGCCGGTAAGCGGATCAAATTATAGCCACAAACGGCCGTTTGTCAAAAAAAACACCCCCGAAAAAACTTGCATTCCCACCCCAAAACCGCTAAACTCCTGAACTGTTGTGTCCTCAAGACACCACACACCTACATCCAACTTTTAACACAACCACTAATCACTAGAAATAAACATAAGAGGAAAAATCATGGCCAAGAAAAAAGGCGCGCGTATTCTCGTTAAATTGAAAAGCACAGAAAGCGGTCACCAATACGTAACCACCAAAAATCGTCGGAACGACCCACAACGTCTCGAACTCCGCAAATACGATCCAATGGTTCGTAAACACGTCATGTACAAAGAAACCAAGTAAGTCCAACGCCGAAAACGTTTCACCACCAAAAAGCTCCCAGATGGGAGCTTTTCGTTTTTAAACATCCTCCACTCTTACTCCCCTCTCTACACATGCATCACAACAACACCTTTACCTAATAACGAATAACAAACAACGCCACCTCTCTTTTGCCTTTCTCCTTTTCCCTTTTCCCTTTAACCATCCCCAATCGACTTCACATACCGATACATCGTCCCCAGCGCCGTTGCCGGAACACTATCTCGCTCTTGGCGATAAGTGCGCGTTTTACGACTGCGGCTAATTTGCAAAAAGCGCTTAGCCCGTGTGATCCCCACATAAAACAAGCGCAATCGTTCACAAATCACCTCAATATGGGCCGACTCTGTCGGCGTCCGGCCGGGGTAACTCCCATCCCCGCCGGTCATCAACGCTTTAAGCTGAGCCGTCAACTCGGCCGTTGGATCCCCCCCCAGCTGATCATCGACCCCCAAGAAATAGGCATCGAGATCCCCCGGCACCCACATCCCATCAATCCCAACCAGAAAAACACCGTCCCACTCCAACCCTTTTGAGCCATGCTGTGTCGTCAACGTGATTCGTGCCGGCTGCGGTTCATACCCACCTTCTTCCGGCCGGACCACACTCAAATGACGACGGCCGTTCGCGATATCAGCCAGCTCAGTCGCCAATTCCGGCAACCGCCACGTCGGGTTCATGTCATACCAGCCTCGGAGCAAATTAGCGATCTGATAAGCGATCGCCAAATCAGTTTCATTAATATCATTGTCATCATACGCGAACAACTCATCACTCAGCGCAATCACCAAGTCATCAATCGGCAACAAGCGTAGCGGAAAAATCCGTTGCAAAAACTGCACAAACCGGCCGATATACTCGAAATCTTGTCGCTTCACCACCCCGCGCGGCAGCGACTCTTGCAAATCTTCACTGTTTGGAGCCGGATAAAGCAACTTCTCCGCCTGTACCACACTGCGCAACATCGGTTCAAATCGATCTAACTGCGCCTCGGGCACATCGGCCGCCGGATGTCCAATTTCAACCAGCGCCATATACGCATCCCGCAAATGCTTTCCTTTAAGCGGATCACCGAGTAGGGCAATCATCGCATGGATCACCGAAGCGATTTCCCGTTCTCGTGTCCCCCCGCGCAACAAATTGTCATAGCTCGCTTCTAATTGATCTAAACGCTCCGAAATCTTATGCCCCAAATCATTGGTCGGCACCAAAATCGCCACCGTCTGCTCCGGCCGTCTCTGCGTATAAATATGAGCCAAACGGGCCACATCCGGCAGCTCTTCATCTTCGCGATGGCTATACACCTTCACCACGATCCGAGATTCACGATCAGGCGGATTCGGTTGCGCATCACCGGCCGGTGTAGGCAACATCTCTTGGGGCAAAAACGCATTGGCCCGCACCTCCGGCACCACATGTTTTTCACTCGTCCAGCGCACCAGCTCATTCGCGGCCGTTAAAATCTTCGGCGCACACCGGCCACTATGGGGTAACGGTTGCGCCACCACATCCGGCTGTTGCAAAAAGTCAGTCAAAAAGCGCGGATGTGCCGCTGTGAACGTGCTCGTGATCGCCTGATTCGGATCACCCACCCGCACCCAGTTCCCCCCTTCACCGGTCAACGCCCCCAATAAAGTTTCTTGCAAGGGCACACTGTCCTGCGCCTCGTCTTCCAACACATACGGCCAACGCTGGCGCAAAACAGCCGCTAAATCAGGTCGGGTCGCCATTAAATCGGCCGCTTGGCCGATCAAATCATTAAAGTCAAGCGCCCCCTGCCGCGTCACAATCGCCTGATAATTGGCATAAACGCCCGCCAACATCCGTAAAAACGGCCGTGAAAACCGCTCTGTCAACGCTTCATCCGCCTCCTCAGCCAGTCGTTTTTCTAATTCTTCTAACTTACTCAGCACCACATCCGGCCGATACCGCTCATTTTTAGCGGTCCGAATAAACGCCTTAGCCGTCTTTTCTACCGTTCGTCGCCAACGCGCCTGCGCCTGAGGCGTTGCCCCTTCGCTCGGCAAAAAGCTATTCCATGCCAACGGATACGCATCCCGCCAATTATCAATCGCTAAATTCAAAAAGCGATCCGCCTGTGCCTCATCTAAAACAATGAGTTCGTTACCGGCCTCCCCCCCATTGACAAAACGCACAATCTCCAGCCCCAAACTATGCAGTGTCCGCACATCATAGCCCACATCCGGATTCAACCCGAATTCAGCCAACCGCTCCCGAATCCGCGCCTTAAAATTATCAACACTCGTATTGAGATAGGTCACAATCAACACTTGTTGCCCATTTCCGATTTGGCCATCCGCAATTAACTGCGCCGCCAACAACGTCAAGGTAAATGTCTTACCGCTCCCCGGCACGGCCGCAACCGCCATCCGTCCCCCAGTTTGGGTATATCCTAAAATCGCTTGCTGAGTAGGTCGTAAATTCATAATCCAAGTATAGCAAAGCGATTTTTTGAGCCAACCCAATCCAAACTATACAAAACAGCCACACACACACACCAATTTTCGTGCAATCCCATCCCTACCCAATCGCCAACAACTTTCTTATAATCAAAACGATCACCTGCATCCCATTTACCGAACAATCAAACCTCGCGGCACAACTCCACCACAACTCGCCACACCCCCATAGTGCCGCACCAAAACTTTAGCCAGCGTAAGCCAAAGCTAAAACATCACAATAATCAGCGCATTCAAAAGATGCTACCTACTAGTTTAACATCCAAAAACAACAAAAAACCCCATGTCTAACAACGAAAACCCATCCCTATCAACCAAGCAAATCCACGCCATTACCCAAGGTTATCACGCCGACCCTTATGCGATCTTAGGTGCCCACCCCCAAGATCAGGACAAAATCATCATCCGCACCTTCCAACCACACGTCACCTCCGTCGCCGTTGTTTACCAAAACAACACCATCCCCATGACACACATCAACGACGGTCTCTACGAAGCCACCATCGATGCATCCTTTCCCATCACCTATCAAATTAAGCTCCAGCACCTTGACGGAAAAACACAGACTATCGAAGACCCCTATCGTTTCAACCACTCAATCGCCACCCAAGATCGCATCAACTATGAAAAACAGGGAGCCCATCTCACTACCGTCGATGGCATTTCTGGCACCCATTTCGCCGTCTGGGCACCCAATGCCGCCCGCGTGAGTGTCGTCGGCACCTTTAACGATTGGGACGGCCGTCGCCATGTCATGCGTAAACACCATGAAACCGGCCTCTGGGAAATGTTTCTCCCCCATATCGGACAAGGAACCCTCTACAAATATGAAGTAAAAACCCACTACAAAGGGTATATGTCGAAAAAATCTGACCCGTTCGGTTACTTTCACGAAACCCGCCCCAACACCGCATCGATCGTCTGGGATATCGACAACTACGAGTGGCAAGACAGTGAATGGCTCGGCCGTCGCCCCCAACTCCAAAGCAAAGATGCCCCCATCAGCATCTACGAAGTGCACTTAGGGTCATGGCAACGCACCGGTGAAAACGGCGAGCATTGGCTCACCTATCGCCAACTCGCCGAAACCCTGATCCCCTATGTCAAAGAGATGGGCTTTACCCATATCGAAC
>WTJY01000062.1 GCA_011524645.1 Anaerolineales bacterium
GCTTGGTTATACTATTAGAAAAATTCTTTTGATGAGATGTTCGGATAAATAGTTCTCGTGTTATTGCGAAGTCATGATCTTTTGCGCGCAATGTCATTCCCCCGCCATCCACTTCCTCTGTCAAGCTAGATTCAAACCGAAGACCTGAAAAGCACTTTGTGGGGCCAAAGCTCAGGTTTTTATCTTGAAGTTCTCTAGATAGCACACTTGTAACAAGAATCGGTAAGAACTCTTCGATTATTGTGTTATCGAGTTTGATTTGTCCCTTTTGACGGTATAAAAAGTCATTAGGGCTATCAAAGACCAAATCTAGCTCAATGTATCTTTTGTACTCATTAAGCAAGCTTACTTGTTGAGAGATAATTTCAGTCTTAGTTCCGCCTACACTTGCTAGATCTACAAGCCACTGATCATACATTTGAATCGCAGCATTGACTCTGGGATGATCGCTTGATGGCAATTTTGCATTATCTAATAGAGCTCTCAACTTATCACCGTGAGTGCGGGGTAGCTTAAAGAGCATAGTTCTTTACTCCATTTCTTGATTGGCTCGACATTGTGAATACAGGTGAAGGATTGATGTTGTCCACGTTTCGGATAGCTTGTTCTAGGAAGCGGAGAGACTTTTGTGGCACAATATCTAAGCTGTCTTGTAAAGTTTTAAGAGAAACTTCTTTTGCAACAGAATCGAGCAATTCAAATTGCACTACCTGCCTTGTAGGAGGATGTAGATGAATAATGTCTTCAACTATGTGTTTGCCGAATCGATTCTTAAATTTACGTTCTTGTCTCATCGGTGATTGAAAGCCCAATCTACTAGCTAGCGCTAGAAAGATTGCGCCATTGTAAAATGGGGTTCCGCAAACATTTGATTCTCGACCTAAAACAAAAATACATCGCGAGTTATCGTTAGTGATTCGGATTATTTCACTTAATGTATGAGCGATATCAATGCAATACTGTGTTACGGTAAAAAATCTATTACCTCGATGCTTCCTATTCGAGCCAAACTCTGATTTTGCAATACTCAACAATTCCCAATCAAGTGCTTCTGCGGAGCGACGATATTGTTGATGATAGTTGAAAACATTGATATATGGTGGCGAGGAAAGCACAAAGTCAATTGTCGAGCTGGCAATTGGTGTGTTCCTTGCATCCGCATGATAAACAGCAATTTGATTAAGGGTCGAAGGTAGATTTAAAATATGCCGTTTTAGCTTGTTCCAAGTTTTTAACACCTTGTTTTCTGATAGGCTTTCGACCTTATGAAAATCAATTAAGATTATCAATGCTTCAATAAGAACAATTGAAAGATAATCGTCTAATTGCTCTCGTAGTATTTTTAAGCTAGACATGATTTTGTGAGCAGAATCTACCGTAGTTGCATCCTCATAATTATTCCACTTCATAGGAAATGCTTTTTCTAGTCTTGAACTAAATGAACCAATGATTTTTTTTCGTTTCGCAGGCCCAACGTTTATAAACTCGTAAGTTCTCGCTAAAATTACGGCCGCAGGATTTAACTCTGAACCACATGCTGTAATCCCAACACGCCCAGCTTCAAGCAATACCGTTCCACTACCTAGAAATGGATCAAATATTCGGGATGATTTACAACCATATTTGTTTATAAGAACGTTGACTAATTGTGGAGAAAATTGGCCTGTCCATTTTAGAGGGTTACTACGGGTTTTATGCTCGATATCTAACAATGCCTGTGCCACATCATCAGTATCAAGGGGGATTTTTTCAAACACCTTAGAATAATAAGTCATGTGTTCTATTATGCCTTAATTTGGGTCGAACGTGAAGTCTAAATGTCTGCCCTTCAGTTGCTTAAGTTGCGCGCTCGTTTCCGTTGGCGTGTCAGCACTGAAGCCTTTGTTAGGAGGGCTTTTCTCTAAGCGTAGAGCCTCTAATCTACCATCTTTTTCGTGGAATATGCGACTCATTTTTGGCTAAGCCCGCCTATCTCACTATTAAATTGCCGATATGGTCAACTTTTGCCGTTTGGCTCGGCCGGATCAAAATCGTGCTGGTCCATTCTTCAACAATGGCGGGGCCGGTAAAGGTGTGACCGTCTTGAAGTTGGGCGCGGTCATATACTGGACAAACGGCCGGTCCGCTGGAGAAATAGACGGTTCGGCTCCCTTTTTGGGCGTTGTCTACTGAATCGGTTGCGGCCGGAATCTTTTTGAGCTGTGGTTTGGGGGTGACACCCAACACACGCAAGCGGAGATTGACGATTTCGGCCGAATGATCGGGCAAGCTGTGGGCATAAGCATGTTGATGGACTTCGTCGAAACGTTTTTTGAGCGGCGTTAAGTCATCGGCCGTTAAATCGCTGTCGAGAACAGGGACGGTAACGGTGTGCTCTTGCCCTTGATACCGGCAATCGGCGAAACGCTGGATCGTGGTTTTTTGTGCTGAATCGTTCGGCTTCGTTTGGTCGTCGCTTTGGATTTTGGCATAGGCGGCCGCTAACGCTGTACCGGACATGCGAGACAGGGGTAAGACCATTGTTTGGTTAAAATCTTCCCGATAATCGGCATTGAGCAAGCCCCATGCGGAAAAGATGGCGGGGTTGGGGGGGACAATCGCTTCTTTCATTTCTAGCTCTTCAAATAGAGCCGCGACGAAGAGACCGCCACCACCACCAAAACAGACAAACGAAAATTCGCGCGGGTCGTAACCCCGTTCAATGGTCATTTGGCGCATGGCGAGGGCCATGTTCATATTGGTGAGCCGGATAATGCCATCGGCCGCTGCCAGCACCGATAACCCGAGCGGATCGGCGATTTTTTCTTTGATCGCGGCGGTCGCCCCTTCTTTGTCCAGCTTCATGCGTTCCCCCAAATAGTAGTCGGGGTCGAGATAGCCCAAAACGACTTGGGCATCGGTGACGGTTGGCTCGGTGCCACCTAGCCCGAAGCTGACCGGCCCCGGGTGGGCTTGGGCGCTGTGTGGCCCGATACGCAGCCCCCCTTCGGCATCGATCCAAGCGATTGAGCCACCACCCGCACCGATGGACACGATGTCGATAGATGGTTGTAAGATCGGCCGTTTGTTGATTTTTTCGCTGCTTTTTTCGAGTGCTTGCCCATCGACAATAAGCGCCACATCAAATGTGGTGCCGCCGATATCGGCCGAGACGAGATCGGTTGTGCCGATGGTGGCCCCTAAACCGACCGCGCCGATCACACCACCGGCCGGGCCGGATTGAATCATGCGGACCGGTGCGGTTTTGGCGTTGGTCGCGCTGGTGATACCGCCTGAGGATTGCATGATATTGAGTGACCCGCTGTATTTTTCGGCCGTTAAGCGAGCTTCTAGCTCGGTTAAATATCGGTCAACCTGTGGTTGGGTATAGGCATTAATTACCGTGGTCGAAGTCCGCTCAAATTCGCGAAATTCCCGTACGATGTCACTCGAAATACAGACCAACCCCTCTGGATAAACGTCTTGCGCGATTTGCTTCATGCGCTGTTCGTGGATCGGATTGGCGTAGCCATGCAAAAAGCAGATGGCGATCGCTTCGACCCCTTCTTGCTTTAATGTTTTGACCGCTTGGCGCGCTTGCTGTTCGTCAAGCGGGGTGAGAATTTCCCCTTGCCAATCGAGCCGCTCTGTGACTTCGTGGCGTAAATAACGGGGGACAAGCGGTTTGGGCTGTTTGTAGAACAGGTTATAGATTTCCGGCCGATTGCCTCGGCCGAGTTCGAGCACATCACGAAACCCTTCAGTTGTAATGAGTCCGACTTTGGCCCCCCGCTCTTGCACGATGGTGTTAATAACAAGTGTGGTGCCATGCACGATGGTGGACACATCTTGTAAATCGAGATTGAGCAAGCTGACACCGGTTATAAATTGATCGGCAAGCTTTCCGGCGGATGGCACTTTTTCAATCGTGATTTCACCGGTCTGGTCATTAAATTTGACAAAATCGACGAAGGTGCCGCCGACATCTACGGATAAACGCATAAGTTTTTTGCTGATATTGCCGAATTTGGTGGGATAAGCGTAAATCATTCAAAAACAGTCGATTTACAAGGC
>WTJY01000307.1 GCA_011524645.1 Anaerolineales bacterium
AGTATCGGACGGGTGGGAACCGCTGTGCGAATTTCTCGGCCAGCCGGTGCCAGACACCCCCTTCCCGCATCTCAATTCCGGCGACAACACCCTGCGGCAGAAAAATCGGCAATATTTATGGCGACACAACTGGCCCTTTCTCGTCGGAGCAGCAACGATTCTTCTCGCTCTCGCCCTCTGGTTTTTTCTGTTTTAAGGCACAATCGCTACCGGCCGATCATCGCCTGTACAAACATCTTAAATGAAGGAGACCGGCCGGTCAGCATCGCATTGGCGCGAAACAAGCGAGTGCTCAACACAAACATCCCCACCATCCAAGCCAGCAAAATAAGTAAACTGCTCACCAATTGACCGGCCGGGACATCGGTTAACAATACCCGAAAAGGCATCAACAAGGGTGACGTAATCGGGATCATTGTCAACCAAATCGAGGTCAGGCTATGCGGGTTGGGCAAAATAAAGACCGCCCCCACAACCGGTGACAAATAGAGCAAGCGAAACACAAATTGGAGCTGCATACTGTCCCCCAAATTGGGCAAAATCGCCGCCACGCCGACCATAACACTCCCATACACAAAATACCCGAGCACCAAATAGGGGATCGCCACCAAAATAAAGATGGTTGACAGCCCCGTTCCCACCTGATCGATTTGGTAAACAAACCATCCGGCCACAATCGAAACCAAAAGCTGTACAAACGCCAGCAGTGTTAAACCGATCAGCTTTCCACCGATAAATTCTTCTGGTGACACGCTGGTCAAAATCAATTCGAGCACCCGATTATCTGTTTCTCGCTGCAACGCCCCCAATAGCAAAAAGCCACCCGCATTGAGCATATAAGCGAAAATCCCTGCGACCACGGCCGCTGTCGTCAATAAATCGCGATCTAAATCGGCCGGAACAAAGCGAAATGTTGCTGGCGGATCATTGACCCATTCAATCGCAACCGAATCGGTCACCCGCTCGCGAAACCCTTCTGGGCCGACAGGGATCAACATATTGCGGCGCAGAATATCGCTTACCAAACCATCATTGTTGTCAAGCAACTGGGGATCGAGGCTATAGTGGCGCACTTGCCCCATTTCGATATAGTCGGCCGGAATCAAGTAATAACCGCTAATTTCCCCCACCGCGATTCCCTCTTCAGCCGCCTCGCGATCCGCAAATGGCAAGAAAAACGGGGCTTCATCTTCCGTCAATTCCTGTATCACGCCAGCCAAATCAACATACCCAACCGGTTCTGAAAATGTTTCCGCCTCAGAAAAAGTGGTCTCTTGTAGCAAATCTCGGCCGGGCAAATTAGAAGCGGTCGCTTGCAAACGGGGCAACGCGGCCGCTGCAACAAACAACACCAAGGTCAAGACCAAAGAGATATAAAACGCGGACTGACGTACATTGTGGCCGATCTCGTCCCACGCAACCGACCATGTTTTGGTCCAGTTCATTCTGCTCCTCCTTCGGTCATCGCGGTGCGGCTGAAACGCAAACGGCTCCACATCCATTTGAAAAGGGCAAAGCGGGGCGCATTGGCCAACATATTGCGGCGCATCAGCCACCCTAACCACAGCAACAATAAGAAGATAGAGCCCCACAGCAAAATCTGGCTCAACACGATCTGCCATGTCGGCACATCGCTCGCGACCACGCGGGTCAACATCACAATCGGCGAGGTAAGTGGGAAAAGACTGGTGGTAACCGCCGCAGATGTATCGGGATTCAACGGCACAAATGTTGCCGCATAAGCCAGCGCCAACATCGTCAGCCAATTGACCACCCCCAAAAGTTGCGGGCCAGCCCCGCCACTCACGCGCAAAATACCGGCCGCCGCCGCAAACAGTTGATCAAGCAAATAAGCTCCCAACAGCAAGCTAAAAACCAAGAGCAACGGTTCCCAATCAGCCAACCCTTCAAATAGGTTATCCCCCTGATACGCCGCATAAATCCCAAATCCGAGCAGCGGGATTCCCGCCCAAACAGCGACTTGGGTTAACCCCACCGCAATCAGCCCAAATAGCTTACCGGTCACAAATTGCACCGGCGACACGCTGGTCAACAAAATTTCCATCGTCCGATTACGCGCCTCTTCTGCGATGCTGTTGTACATATAACCGGCCGTAAAAATACCGATCACCCGTGAAAAATAGATCGCCACAAACACCGCTCCCCATTCAAACCGGTTATCTTCATCATAAGCCTCATTCCCCATTAAATCGAGATGGGTAATATCGCTCCCACGCAAGTAGCGATTAAACGCCCCTTCCTCGGTGATCAAGGCACGCACTTGTTGTCGCATCCAAGATTCAAAATTCAGCCGGAGGGTCATGCTCGGCTGGGCGAGATAGTCCGCTTTTATGACCCCTCCGTCTAAATAATCGGCCGGAATAATGTAGTAGCTCTGGACTTCTTCAGCGGCGAGAGCTGCCAGCGCGGCCGCTTCGCTCTCAAACGGCAACAGCGAAGCAGGATCATCCCCAAACAGTTCAACATCGGAAAAGTTTTTATCGGCGGTTAAATCGACAATCGCGATCGGCCGTGGATCGTCTGGCGGTAATGCACTCCGAATCACGAGTGCGCCCACCCCACCCACAACGGCGGGAATCAACACAAACATCAGAGGCATCCCAAAGGTCAACATCAAATAGCTACGCCGAGTCACATTGCCCCAATAGGCTTGGATAAAAACGAGAAGAATACGATACATCTGTTTAACACTCGCTGGTTACAACGGCCGATTCGACCGCGTCCCCTTTGACCACTTGGACAAACACTTCATCCAAGCTAGGCATATCAACTTCAAAGCGATCAAGGGTAAAATCGGCCGTTTGCACCAATTGAGATACGACATCTTGTGGCGGGAAATCGGGTTCCACAAATAGCTGCCATTCGCTAGCGGTCAGCTGTTCAACATAAGTCACCCCGTCCAAATTTTCGTCCAAACGGCCGCTCCCGCTAATTCGCACCACATTACGCGCAAATTGGCGGCGCACATCGGCTACCGTTCCCAATAAAACCACTTCACCATGATGAATCAGCGCAATACGATCACACAACGCCTCAACCAACGACATCAGGTGACTGGTCATAATGACCGCCTTACCCGCATCACGCATCTCTAAAATAATTTCTCGCACCAATTGGGCATTAATCGGGTCGAGATTGGCGAATGGTTCATCAATAATTAGCAGGTCTGGGTCATGCAAAACGGCCGCAATGACCTGCACTTTTTGGGTCATCCCCCGACTCAGCGCATCGATCTTTGTTTTCGCCTGATCCGCCAAACCAAGCCGCTCTAGGTAATGTTCAGCACGCGCACGCGCCTCACGTCGTTTCATCCCTTTTAGGGTCCCCAGATAAACCAAGCAGTTCAACACCCGCATATTGGGATACAGCCCTCGCTCTTCCGGCATATAGCCGATCCGATCAGATTTTTCTCGTGTCAAAGAGCCACCTAAGACAGAAATTTTCCCCGCATCCGGCTGAAATATATTCAACAACATCCGAATCGTCGTCGTTTTTCCCGCCCCGTTGGGGCCAAGCAAGCCAAACACTTCACCAGCACGAACGTCAAAAGAGACGTTGGCTACGGCCGTTTTCGAGCCGAAATCTTTACGTAAATTTTGGGCAACAACAAGTTTTTGCATCGTTCTAGTGTACCGGAGAAGCAAATGGGGGGCTTGCAGATTTAGCAGGAATTTAAGGCTACTATTCAGTTTTACTTACACCCAAATGGCCAGAGTAAATTATTAACTGATGTTACGCGGTCATGGCGTATTTTAAGGGACGTAGCGTGCTACGTCCTCGCCCTCAGCAGCGCGTAACATGAACTGTTTTACGCTCACCGCCTGAAAATATAGAGCATGATCAATACCTTCACCATTTTCACACCTCTTTGACAAATAATTTGCTTTGAAGGTAAATTTGTTCCTTGAATTTCTCTACCGGACACCCCTTAAAAATGCCCGAGCTAACGACGAATTCCTAAACTCTTGTCCTGATTTTTCGCCCTTCGGCCGAAAAATCAGGACATTTAAAGGGGGCGTTTTGGCGGC
>WTJY01000172.1 GCA_011524645.1 Anaerolineales bacterium
AATCGACTATTTTTGAACGATTTACGCTTATCCCACCAAATTCGGCAGTATCAGAGGCGGTTTTATGCTGCTCCCGAAAATCGGATTGAGGCAAAACCTATTGCATCGTCTCGGAAATCTTCTGCATTTTTGCAATTTGTCTGTTTTGCCCCCTCTCTCGTTGGGAGAGGGGAGGGGAGAGGGAAATTTATAAAATCAACCTCCCCCGCCCCTCCTCGTAGGAGGGGAGAAAAACAGCAGATCGCTTTTGAGACAATGTGCTGTGTCTATCTATTTATGTAGTTGAGGTGTTTTAACCATGTTTTTTGTTTCTTCTCGTCGCCGTACAAAACGACAAATTAAATGGGGATTGTGGGTCTATCCTTTTGTGCTGATCGGTACAGCTTTGCTTTGGATTGGTGGGAGTAGCCCAACGGCCGCGCAAACTGCGCTACATGACAATGAAGCGCAGGCGAAAATCGAAGCGGCTTGGGCCGATGTGGCGCAGATGGTGAGCTATGAGTTTCGGACTTTGGTGGATCAAACCGCTTATCCGAAACCGAGTATTGCCAATGCGGGACGGCCGCCGATGGAAGAGACGATGGGGCTTGAGGGAAGTTTTACTTTGGACACCGGCCGGATGGAAACGACCATTTGGCCCGATGCCACTTTTGATCCAGATCGTGGTGCGGATATGTTGATTGAAAATGGGAAGTCCTATATCCGCCAAAGCGCTACGAGTGCTTGGGAAGAAGTTGGTGACGTGGGGGGCACATTTGCGCCGGGTGGCGATCCTTTTAGCTTTTTGGCGGGGATGAAAAATGTACAAGCGATCGGCCTAGAAACCCGTACGATTGCTGGCGTGACCTTACAGTTTGAGACTTTTGCCTTCGATCTCAATAGTGGTGCTTTTGCGGCTTACGTTGAACGACGCAACGCGCAAATCATCGCTGAACAGGGTGAACTTCCGGCCGGATTGGAACCGGGGGTCGATGAGCAATTACGGGAGATGACGGGAAATGGTCAAGTTTGGTTAGATCAAAATGGGAATATCGCCCGTTTAACACTTGATCTGAATACACCTGCGACAGATGATGCGGGGCCGATTGTGGCTACGATTACGAGCGATTTTTATAGCTACGTCTATGCCGATACAGCAATGACATCCTCATTGATGTCTGCCCCCTTTCAGACTGTGGTTGAAACAGCGGCCGTTGTTGCTCAGCCTGAAAATGCAAGCAAATTAGGCTGGGCGATTCTAGCTGTCGGGTTATTGATCTTGGTGGCTCTATTTGTATGGCGTACGGTGCATACTAAAGTGTTTCACACTACATTGGCCTCAGTTATTATTTGTGGGATGGTGTTGCCCCCCTTGATTCAGGCGGGTGAAGTGCGAGCTTATTACGAAGAGCAGGTGGCTGAGTCGCAAGAGCAGGCGGCCGAGCAAGAGAAGCATGAAACCCAGCAAACGGCACGAGAATCCTATTTTGCTAATGATTGGAATCCACACATCAATCCGCAAGAATTGGGACAGAGGATACAAGATGCCTATCAATCAGGTCTTGTGCCTGACGCTGTGCCGATTGCGACCGTCTCGGCGGCCGATGACGGGGATGGGGTAGACGAAGAAACTGAAGCACTGTGGGATTCTTGTCCCTATCAGGTTGGGACGAGCGAATACAGTGCTGAGGAGGATTGTGACGGGGTGACCGACCCGAGTGATAGTGATGGGGACGGGCTAAGTGATGAAGTAGAGATTGAAGAGTTGGGGACTTTGCCCGATGACGATGATACGGATGGGGATCACATTTCTGATTTGTTAGAAGTGACCGGTTTTACTTATAACGAGCAAGTCTGGTATTTGGACCCGCTCGAAGCGGATAGCAATAACGACGGCCGTTCTGATGCGTTGGAGTGTTTTGTGTGGAATGCTGAGAATGAGGATTTCGATGAAAACGGGATTTGTCCCGATACGGATGGGGATGGATCACCTGACTTGTTTGATACAGACAACGACAATGATGAGGTGCTTGACATCGATGATATCGATCCTGATACGGCCGGAGAAGTGGTCTATGACCAAGATAATCCACTCGCGCTCACACTGAATGGGCTAGAGATCGATAAACCGGTCGTGGTGGAGATCCAATTCCGGCCGACCGATGAAAACCAACTCACCTATTCCGGTTTGGTGCTTGACTGGCCAGAAGGGGATTACGAGGGGCAAATCACACGCGGTTTAACCACGACGTTCGCCACGACAACGAATGAGGATGCAGCCAGCACAGATGCCTTCGCGAGTTATGGCGATGTTCGTATTACGCCGATGATCGAAGTGACCGCCCCTTATACGGATGGACATTATGCCAATCTACCTGTGAATGATACGTACACCGGTATTGACCGTACGCTGGGCATTACAATCGGTCAATGGCTCGATGAGACCGAGCTAGAGAGCTATTCAGTGAGTGTCAGTGATGTTGATGAAACGTCTGGCGATTTGATTATGTATCTCCCCCTTTCGACTGCGTATAGCGAGTCCGGTGATCATGCGACCGCTTTTGGGACCAAGCTTTATTATCAGCCGACACAAGGGACAAACGGCGTGGTTGACTGGGGGATGGCGCACCAAGTTCGGCTAATTTGGATGGTACAAATGTTGACTGATAGCTGTGTGGCGGATGTTGATGAAGACGGTGATGGCGATACAGAGAATGAAGAGGGGGCGGATTGTACCCGCGAAGAAAGTTTTAGCACGATTCATACCTATTGGGATGAATCATGGCTGCTCACCGGTCTTACCGTGACAGAAGAGCATGGTGTTGATATTGCCCAACTGTATGAAAATCCGGCCGAAGATGAGGCGTACGGTACCGAAGACCAGCTCTGGCTTTACGCTTGGAATATCGGTAATACGTTTGCGGCTGGGCTTGATTGTGATACGGCCGATGGGGACGGAAACTGTGTTGGGGATGGAGAACGGGATGTCACTCTCGCTAATTTATCCTCTTACTTAGATGTTTGGGGAACTGATGAGGATGACGGGATCAACTACAACTATGTTGATATGACCGGTCCGAATAGCTATCTCTACTGGGATTATCTGGCTTATGAAGCGATTACGGTGACCGGCGGTATCTTGGACAGTGAATTTACCCCCTATGTGGATGATCTCACTTATGCTACGGTACTCATCGCTTATGAAAACACCAATCGTTCTCTATCTTTAGGCAACGCTGCAGATGGTGGTGATGGGGCTTGGACCTTTGACTTTAGCGAGGAAGTCACCAGCATGATGGCGGGGTATATGCTAAAAACCTATGCCTATAATGAAGATTCGGCCGTTTGGGAAGAAGCGGACCAAGAAACCTATTTGGAATATCTGGTTGACTATTTACAGGAAAATGATGACTATTTTGCGCTGGCCGATGACAGTGATGAGGCGGCCGATGAAGTCGAAGGGGAGCTGCTCTGGTTTCAAAATTACTATGTAATGCTGGCCACAGGGACGGCTGGTACCGTTGAGTCTGATGGCTTGGTGATTGATAACGAAGAATTTGATTCAGAAAGTGACGCTCAGACATTTTCCGACGCTGCCCAAGCTGTGTATTCCGCCTCAGAAACATCAGGTGCGGGGCGAGTGAATAGTGCGGCTTTCAGAATCTTGGCTGACTTTATCAAGGTAAAAGCACTTAATCCCCTGTTTAAGAAGAGGAACTTTAAAGCTACTTTTGGGAGCTATATGAAGTTTATGTATAGCGTAGACATATTTGATCAGGTCGAAAAAGTGCGCGCGGGAGGCACTAACAAGACTTTGCCCACCAAAACATTCCAGCTCTACGACAGTAAAAAATTGACTAATATATTAAAAGATTCAAAACTAAAAGCGATGAAAAACTCTATGAGGCTGTTCCTCGTTGGGGCGGCCGTCGCGCTTATTTCGCTGGCGATCAATGAGGCGAGCAGCACGGCCGGTACAGTCGTGGCTACTATCGGTTTGGTCATGATCGGCATCGCCAGTGTGGCACTTGTTTTACAAGAGACACTGGCTTTAATTGGGAAGATAAAACTAATTAAGCTAATTAGTGGTGTATTCCACGATGCGAAAAAATTAAGCGGGATCAAAACTAAATTGGTTTCTCACCACCGTAGCCATGCGGGGTATGGTTTGTTAGCGGGCGTCTTTGCCGCTCTGATCTCATTTGGTGCTTCGATGTATGCGCTTGGACATTCACCAAAGGGATTTCAGGTATTGGCTGTCGTTGCATATCTCATTGCAACAATCATTGTGGAGATCATTTTTGCGATCATTGGGCTCTTCGTGCCAGCTGGTACATTCGCCACGCTATTTATCGAGTTTATCGATACGCTTTTGCTGATTCTCAACTTTATTTGGGATGAAGTGCCAAGCGGGGTATCGAACGCTGTGAGCGAATGGCTGGCTGGGGTACTCTATCATTTTGACATGCATGCTAACAATCTAGACGAGGATGATCGTTTATTGACAGATTTCGAGATGAATTTAGCTGACTCTAGTCTGGGGTATGTTTCATCTAATACGATGTTGATGACAATGACGGTTACCAATACGTTAGACGGTGGTTGGGCGCAAACCGAAACGCAAAATATTTTTGGTTTTACCTATACGACAACGACCGATATTGCACGTAACGCCTTTGATTACGATCTTTCTGAAGATGAAACCGCACTTGACCATGTGACCTTGAATGATGGGGATAATATTGATGAGTGGGTGAACTTAGCTGGCTCAACTGTGGTCACTGATGTCGCGACCTATCTAGCAAACCACCCCGATGCTATCTCTTTGGACCGGCGTATACGATTGACGCGAACGTTGACACATGAGATTCCTCTGACAGATTTTGGACTCGGGAAAAATGTGACTAGCCCTGATACTTATTTTATAGAGCGATCTCATTTGACTGGAGAAGGATGTTGGCTAGGTGCAATCGACTGTAAGGTCTATGACTTTAATAATACGGCCACATCCCAATTTGACGCCATTGTGCTAGATGTGCTCCCCAACACGTTGTCCCAATTTGTTGACTTTGGCTGGATCGATGGGTTTACCACGGCCGATGAAAGCGCTGATCAAACGGCCGAAACCTTCTCACGGACAGCGAGATATTCGACTAATCGCAGCCAAACGGCCGTGACCTCCGCATCTGTCACCACAGAAGTAGAACAAGACGACTCATTACAGTATGACAATGATGGTGATGGGCTTATTAATACGCTTTACAACGGAACCGACCCTGACGACACCACAGATGATGCGGACGGAGACGGGCTAAGCGACTATTATGAAATTACATATGGCTATGATGCGGAAGCGGCCGATGGGGATGGAGATGGACTCAATGACTGGGAAGAAATCATGCAATACTACACCGATCCCACACTGGCCGATAGTGATAATGATGGGCTAAATGACTATATGGAAGTGGTTCAAGGATGGCTGGTTCTTTACGAAGATGTGTCGGGCGATGAGTCGATCACTCGTGTTTGGTCTGATCCATGGGATGATGATCTGGACGAAGATGGGATTGGGGATTTGCAAGAATTTCTCTATGGATTCCATCCTGAAATCGCCAATGATGCGTCTGATATTGATAATTTAATCGAAATTGAAGATATTTCGCTGGAAGAAACGGCCGGGCCACAGCTCCTTCTCCAGTTTGAAGATGAGACTGGGGATACGGTAGTTAGTGACAGCTCTGGCTATGATAACAACTTCGGTTGTGAAATGGCCTGCCCCACATTTGAAGCGGATGGCTATTATGGCCAAGCGTTCTCATTCGACGGGGTTGATGATCAAATTACGGCGACGTTAGATTTTGAGTCGGCCGAGTTTTCCACGGCCGTGTGGATCTATCCTGAAGCGGGTAGTAATGCCGGTAATTATTACTTCGTTATGGGAGACCCTGATACGAGTTCGACCAAAGCGGCCACCCTTTTGCTCGGCAACGAGACTGACTTATGGGCATCGTTTAGCAATAGCAACGGCTCGGCTACCTATGCGCTTCAAGCGAATGGGTTTGTGACATCTGATAGCTGGAATCATATTGCCACGACGTATGATGGCACCACATATACCATTTACGTCAATGGGACAGTCGTGAATAGCAGCAATAACATGGCGGGGGCGACGCCGTATGCCTTCGAGGAATACGATGTCGGTTATCGTGGTCATAGCAATGCGTTTACCGGCTTGATTGACGAACTATTGGTCTACGATTACGCGCTGACCGAAGCTGAAATCGGCGAAGTGATGGACGGCCGGTATAATACCAATGACTTGATTGTTCATCCGGGAGCTGAATTGAACTACTCGGCAATCGTGACCAACACCAGTGCGACTCGCAATGCTAACGGCTTTTTATCGGCCGATACCAGCGTGTCCAGCCCCGAGATACCTGAACCGATCCATGCGTTCGGCTTCGAAGTGGAACAGCGTTTGGCCTATTTCCCCAGCCAAATTCAAGTTAAATCGAGCGCGATCATTACCAATGGTGGCACGATGTACTGTATCGATGATGGGACATGTCCGATCGCTGGAGGCACAGGCGCATTTGGAACGAGCATCGCCTTTGATGGTCGTGACGATGTCGTTTACGTGCCTAAACTGTCATCTGAAATTAACGAGTTCCAAGAAGATGAAGATTACAACAATATCTTCTTCTGGATATATATCGACCAGCTACCCACCAGTGGAGAAACGGCGATGATTTTGGATACGGATAGCTCACGGCCGGGGGCGACCGACATCTATCTCGATAGCTCCGGCTATTTACATTTGGCGGTCGATAGTTTGAATAGCGGTGTTTCCCATCAGGCGATTCCGACCGGACAGTGGGTCCATATCGGCTATCGCGCCTCCCCCGGTGACGGTCTGACGATCAACGGCGGAGATAATGGAGACGCGACTGAAATTATCGATGATTCGACCGATGATTCTCACTGGTATTTGACCTATGGCCCCGGCCGTTTAGGGAATAGCTTGGATGGAACCGCGCCATTCCACGGCCGGATCGATGATCTAGTGATCTACCATGAATCGATTTCTGACAGTGAACTCTTTAATCGAATTTATACAGGGGATTACTTTAATTCCGGTAGCGGATTGCGGGCTGATGCCCTGTTTGAGTTCGATGAGCTGATCGAGAATGACGACGGCACCAATGTCGGGTATCTCGATTTGGTGACCGGATTGCGTGTGCTAGATTGTGTCGTGAGCACCATTGAATGCCCTTCTGTGACGACAAGTGGTAAATATGGTGCCGGTATCTCATTCGATGGGGTGAATGATGCGCTCCATTTTGATAATGAGCTTAATATCGGCCGTGCTGATTACACCATCGCTTTTTGGTACAAGAGTGACACATCTGGCTATCAACCAATCTTTGTTGCCAAGGATGATAATGGATCGCAGATCGTGATGAATATCGGTGTGACCGACCAGATACGAGTTCTTCATCAAGCCCAATCTGATACGACCGAAGTAAAGACGAATGACTCAACCTATGACGATGGGGTCTGGCACTATGTCACGGCCGTGCGCGAAGATGATACCCTGTCACTTTACATCGATGGGGAACTAGATCGGCAAGAGAGCGGTGTGACGGCCGTGCCGACCGATACCTTTTCGGCCGCGCTGGGCTATTTCTTCAGTACAACCGGTAGCTACTTTAATGGTGAGATGGACGAACTGGTGATTTTTGATGAAGCGATTGATCAAGACGGTGTGAACTATCTGATGAACAGCACCTATCCGGCGATCAATATCGACACCCCCTTTACCGAATTTTCGCTTGATGCGCTTACCACCGCTAGCCCCAGCGGTACCGCTACCGTCGCGGATGTGGTCGAGAGTGGCAGTGTCCACACGTTCGAAGAAGAGGTGGATGTAATGCTTGATTTTGAAGTCGATCCGACAGTCAATCGTTATTATCATCATTCGCAGGATACCAATGATGGAACCGATGGTGATTCAACCTCGTTTACCGGCTATTTTCGCTTTGAAGATGAGCCGGGAAGTACCGAATTTGATAACTTGGTTTCTTACAGCACCGCGAATACACCAGATGCAACCCATACCTCGGTTGAGATTCCGCTACACTGTTTGGCCGAAAGCTGTCCTGTGGCTGGTGTCCAAGGGGTCGACGGCCGTGCGCTCTACTTCGATGGGGTTGATGATTACCTGTTCGCTTATCCCTTAGGAAACATTGTCGAAACCAATGATGGGTCATATGACGATCTGTTTGGCAGCGACCGCCCCAAAGTCGAGTCGATTTCCGCTTGGGTTAATGGGACTGAAGGAACGATTTTTAACTATGGGAGTAACGGGAATGGGTATCATATTCAAGTTGATATGGGGCGCGTCTCTTTTATCGATGGGTTTGATCAATACCAATATGCTGAGTTCGACATGCCGATCAATGAATGGGTCCATATTGTTATGGCCACGGTTAATAAGGGGGGGGCTGGGGATGATGATTCGATCCGCATCTATGTGAACGGCGAACAGGTAGCGAGTTTTGATACCGGCAATGAGTCGGCCAATGATTTTGTGGGGAATTGGATTGTGGGGGCCAACTATGGGACCCAAAACCATTTTCGTGGCTATATCGATGACTTGCGGATGTATGATGTGCAAGTGGGGGCTAGCTGGGCCAAAACGCTCTATGAAAACACCCTTCCTTATCTCCGCTTTAGCTTTGATGAAGCGGCCGATGAAATTATCTTCACCGATGAAATTCGCGGCCATATCGCCACACCTGTTTACGTTGAATGTGTTGATCTTTCTTTAGAGAGCTTGACGGTACAAAATCTAGATACCAATTTAAACAACATCGCGCTCGATGTTGATAGCGAGAATATCTACTACGGCTCTGTCGATGATTTCGAATCGGCCGTGGCTCAAGCGATCAATATCAGTAGCCCGATCTGCACCAATAATCATGCGATTACGGCGCGTGGCATTTACAGCGATGGGACCGAAGTGACCTTCTCCGGCTCACCGATCGTATCGATTGCGGAAACGGCCGCAACCCAAGTCGCTTTCACCAGTGGTTCTCAACAGCTCGACCTGATTTATTCGGCCGCTATACCCTATAACAGTACCACCCCTGTGGCGGGGACCGACGGCCGGATCGGCAATACAGTTTACTTCCCTGGTGATGAAACCGGCTACCTCACCATTTCAGATTCTGAAGGGTTGGGAGACTTTTCAACGGATGATTGGACAATGATGACGTGGATACGGGTCGGGGAAGTCGAGGATTGGACCCCGATTTGGTCGAAGGGGGATGGGGATGAAGACAACGACGACGGTGAAAAGATTCTTTTAATCGACAATGAAGGGCAGATTCGCTTTACCAGCCGTGGCAACGGGAACGTGAGTATGCGGAGCACTGAGCCGATTACCGACAGTGTGTGGCACCATGTGGCACTGGCTTGGAATTATGATGATAGCACTGGCGATGGTACCTATTCGATTTGGGTTGATGGGGTCGATGTGACTGATACCGATCATCAAAGCGACTCAGGTACCTATAGTGATGTGAACCCAGATAATGCAACAGATCATTGGGAAATCGGCCGTCGGGGCAACGGGAGTCACCTCTATTTCGAGGGTGAATTAGACGAATTTACCGTTTATCTCGGCCGTGCCTTTAACTCGACCCTTATCTATGAAACCTACCTGCGGGAAGCTCGCTGGTATCGGGACACCGCTGAGTTTAGCGTTCTAGTCGATGATGATAACCCGACCCTGAGTGTCCAAACCGACTACGAATATCTATCAAGTGGCAACGTGATTTTGGTCGCGACCCCTGATGATGCGACATCTGGAATCTCTTTGGTTCAGTTTGGAGTCAAAGGGCCGAGCGATAGTGATTACACGTGGGACACCGCTGAATTGTGTGATGACTCGGCCGTGGTTTACTGCCCAACCTTCTTTGCCAATACAGAAGGGAGATATGAAGTGATCTATCGTCTTGTTGATAGCGTGGGGAATCAGACGATTACCAACGCATATGACTACTATGTTGATTTAACCGCGCCAACCGTGACCGGTACAGAAACCGCTTCGGCCGAAGCGGCACGGGTCGCCTCTGCCGCGAGTACCGATACACGATTAACGGCTGCTACATCATCTTCAGCCCAGCTCTCTGTCGTTGTTTCGCCAACGAGCGATATTAGTTGGATCGCTACCTTTGGTGGCACGTTCGACGACCCTGATGTTGATTCTGGGGTCGATGGGAGTGGGATCGACGAAGATGTGTTTTATGTGACCGTTTACAATAGTACGGGGGCGGCCGTGGGTTCGCTTAACCAAGTCGCTACGGTTAATGAAGACAACGGGACTTGGACGATCGATTATGTGATGACCGGCCTGCCACCGGCCGGAACATACACGGTCAAAGTTTCTGTTGCAGACGAAAAAGAGAATGGTGCAGAAATTATCGTCGGGACGTTTGACACCGATCAGCAAGAGCCGGATGTCAAAATGGCTCACCAGCTTTTCCCTGATCAAATTATTAGTGACACCAACACCTTGCTCGGGGTTGTGACCGATCAGTATGAACCGTATGGTCCCGCGTTTCAGTTCCATTTTGAGGAAGATAGTAGCGCGACGTCTTTTTATAACTATGGTGACAATCAAGGGCTGGTTGACTGTGCCGCGAATTGCCCGCAAACGACAGCAAGCGGCGCGTTCGGCCGTGGGCTAGAGTTTGATGGTTCGGCTCGTTGGGAGCTAGATTCCGATGTTGTGAGCGAGACGATCAACGTGATTGATGAAACCTTTACCGTCTCCTTCTGGCTGCAGGTCGATACAACGCAACTCAGCTCGTCGGCCACCTTGGTTGCCAAGGGGTTTGATGACGGCTCTAGCCCCGTATCTACATTTAGCATCAGCGTAGCCAGTAGCGATACGTTTCTGTTTGCCAGAAGACTCATGATCGTTCGTAGTGATGGGACAGAAATCAGTTTTATGGTATCGGGTGATTCGCTGGTGGACAATGAGCTTTATCATGTGGTGTTGGTGAGAGAAGACGATCTGTTAACCCTCTATGTGAATGGGGAAGTCAGCGCCAGTGTCGCCGATGTGGCTGTCGATACCCGCAACGACGGGCCATTGATGATTGGTGGTGCGGCGTTAGATGGCGATAGCAATTTGATCGGTATGTTAGACGAACTCCTGATTTACGATCGTGCATTGGGGAGTGATGAGATTTATGCGCTAGCCCAAAACAATGTAAATGGAAATAACCAAGTCGAAATCGCGCTTGAAACGATCGATTTCGTCAGCTATCCAGATTTGTTGACGATCAACGAGGATCAAGAGCGTGTGACATGGTCTTCGGCCGTGCTAGACAACGCAAACTCATTAGGCTCAGCTTGGTCGTATACATTGTCCAACATGGAGCAGTTCGCGTATATCCATCTGCGCGGCCAAGATGGTGGCGGTAATGAAGCGGATGCCTTTACCGGCTGGCATGGGTTGATCGATCATGTCCCCCCCACGGTGACACTAGCGGGTGCGCAAAGCGGGTATGGGGCGCTGGGCGAGACGACATATACCTTTACGCTGAGTGATATATTGCTCGATGAAGGCTCGGCCGTATACCCTTGTGACTCTCCCGAGTTAACGACCCTCACTTATGACGATGCCAACCTACCCCATGACGGTCTAGCTTATGAAATTAGTGGGACATGTACTGTAGATGGTTTGGAAAGTAGCGGAACGGTGTCTATCTGTGATGCGGCCGGACATTGCTCTGATGAGACGGTCACGCCAACGGTTAGTAGCGATCTAGGTGGGATCCGTATTTTGACCCCGACGGTGTCACTCACAAGCACACTTGAAGGTGGTGTGATCGAAATCGCAGGCGAGGCTGTGGCGAGTCAAGAGATTGTGTCGATTTCGGTGACGGTAAATGATAGCCTGATTGAGACGTTTCGCTATAGTGGCCCGATTACGGAAACGAACTGGTCCACGACCGGTTGGACCCCGAGCGTAACAGATACCTATACGGTGACCGCATGGTTGACCGACACGGCCGGAAATAGCTCTCGTGATCAGATCGTCCTGACACTGCAAGAAGTGGCATCTACTAGCACTCTTGACATCAGTGAGGTCACGGCCGATGATGACAGTTTGACATTTACATGGTCCGCTACCGATCTGCCAAATGGGTGTCATGTGTCGATTTATCGGAGCGCAACAAGCCCCTACAGCGGATTTAGTGAATGGACATCTGTGGTGAGTTCCCCCATAGAAATAGCGGTTGCAGACCATGAAATGGGATATTACTATCTCTCGTCTCCCAATTGCGGTTCAGAGGTTGTTGATTCCGATACAGTTGGCGTATTTCCATTCGTGCTGACGCTCGGAGATTAGCTTCCAGCTAAAGCGTCCCCATTCCCGATATTTTTTTGAGAACTATGATTGGCCGTCCGCGCAAAAACCGTGTAATTCAATAAGGTGGCTAGAGACTATGAAATTCTAGTTCTGTCGTTTTGTGTGGGAACTCCCCTCGTCGCCTTCGGCGGCTCGGAATGAAAGGGGTTTTCTGGCGGCTATGCCGCTTACAGGGTTGTCATCCCCGCGTAGGCGGGGATCCACCGCTCAAACAGAGTTAGATTCCCACCTTCGTGGGAATGACAATCGTTAATTGATCAACTCCCACCAAATC
>WTJY01000320.1 GCA_011524645.1 Anaerolineales bacterium
GAGGGGGGGGGACTATTGTTTTCTAGCCTCTTCCCCTCATACCCGATCCCTTTATCTATGGAACATCCGAAACAGATTCTTGAACAGCATGGTTTTGACCCGAAAAAGAGCTTGGGGCAGAATTTTTTATTTGAACCGCGTATTTTGCGCCAAATTGCGGATACGGCCGAGGTATCGGCCGCCGATGAAGTGTTAGAAGTCGGCCCCGGTTTGGGGGCACTGACCTATGAATTGGTTGGCCGTGCCAAGCGGGTTGTGGCGGTGGAACTCGATAATCGCTTTGTACCGATTTTACGTCAGTCGCTGGCTCGCGCAGATAATTTCGAGCTGGTACATGGAGATATTTTAGAACAAGATCCGGCCGTTTGGTTTGCGCATAGTGATAATTACAAGGTGGTCGCCAATGTTCCTTACTATATTACGGGAGCGATCTTACGTCACTTGTTAGAGCATCCGGTTAAGCCGGAAGTGATGGTGCTGACCGTGCAAAAAGATGTAGCGGAGCGGATGACAGAACGGCCGCCGAAGATGTCGATTTTGGCCAATAGTGTGCAATTTTTTGGTGAAGTCAAGATTGTGACCAATTTGGCGGCGGGGGCGTTTTGGCCACGGCCGAAAATCGCCTCTAGCGTGATTCGGATCGATTTGCGCAAACGGCCGGATGTGACTCGTTCGGTGACAAACGAAAAACGGTTCTTTAAATTGGTGCGGGCCGGTTTTGCCCAAAAAAGAAAACAATTACAAAACAATTTGCGTGGCATGGGATTGGGTAAAGATGTGGTTATCGCATGGACCGAAGCGGCCGGTGTCGACGGCCGTCGGCGGGCGGAAACGTTAGAGATGGAGGAATGGGTGCGATTGTATGAGGCGATGCCGTAGGTGAGGGAGACAGAAAAAGAGGGGAAAATGGTGAAGTGAGGGATTGCTAACAGACAATGGTAAATGAGAGGATGGGCTGCGTAAGCTGCCGGAATGTCGCGATTTTTGCCGGTGAGATAAATCTCACCGCTAGAGTAGCGGCCGATGGCTTTAGGCCACCGGCCGTTGCTCTAGTGGGGGTGTCTATGCCCCATTAGTAGATCGGGTCTTATCGTTGGTAATTGATTTAGCCTCGACTGTTGGCCCAGCGGGTGGCACCCATGATGGTGGTAATGAGGAAGAATGCTGTAGTGGACATGACGGGGATGGTGATGAAACCCAAGTAGCGGACGTATGATGTGGTACAGGGGACTCCGACGCAGTCACCAAAGGGGAGAATGAGGGCGAATTGGACAAGGACGTGGTAAATGCCGACGCAGAATCCGAACGCTGATAGCGGGAGGACATAGTCGGTAATGTAGTCGTCTTGTTTGATGATGCCGACGAGCGAAATAATAGTGATCGGATACATAAAAATGCGCTGAATCCAGCAGAGTTGACAGGGGACAAAGAGCATGACGTTGCTGTAGAATAAGCTACCACCTGTTGCGATTAGGGCGACTGTGAAGGCCAAGTAAGGGCCGTACTCTTGTAAGAATGGGATGAGAGACGATTCTTGTTTTTTGTTGCTCATTTCCTATTTCCTAGATGGGATCGATGGCTAAATTCAATAAATATTGTAAGGCTGGCAGGATGGTAGCAAAAAGTAGCGAGTTGTGTAGGGTGTTGAGTAAATCTTTAAGCTTTTTGTGTAGCTTGCTAGGTAGAACTAGCTTACAATCTCTTTCGGTTTAGCAACGATTAGATAGCGAAAAAAACCTTATGGCTCATGACACAATTGTAATTCTAGATTATGGTTCACAGTATACACAATTAATCGCACGGCGTATTCGCGAGGCGAACGTTTATTGTGAGATTTTACCATGGCGCACACCGGCCGAACGGGTGCAAAAGCTCAATCCGAAAGGGTATATTTTGGGGGGCGGGCCGAATAGCGTCTATGATGAAGGGGCACCGACCTTGCCCAGCTATGTTTTGCAAAGTGGGATGCCGATTTTGGGGATCTGCTATGGGATGCAATTGTTGGCCCATAACTTGGGCGGCCGTGTGGCGAGCAGTACTGAGCGGGAATATGGCCGTGCGGTGATCGAGTTTGATCAGATCGATCATCCTTTGTTTTCAAGACGTTTCACTGGAGCCGGATCAGTGTCAAGTTTGGATGAGCCATGGGGACAAGGTAGAGGAATTACCAGCCGGATTTGTGCCGATCGCTCATACGACCAATGCGCCGTTTGTGGCGACGGCCGATGATGAGCGCCATTACTATGCGGTGCAATTTCACCCAGAAGTGGTTCACACGATTCAAGGGGTGCAGATTTTATCTAATTTTGTTAAAGATATTTGTGGTTGTGCGGCAGATTGGACACCACAAAACTTTATTGAAGAGCAAGTTACTGCGATTCGAAAGCAGGTTGGAGACGGCCGTGTGGTATTGGGGCTGAGCGGCGGAGTCGATTCGGCCGTGGCGGGGGCTTTGATCCATCGGGCGATCGGGGATCAATTGACCAGCATTTTCGTTGATCATGGGATGTTGCGCTTTGGGGAAGGGGCACAAGTTGTCGAAACATTCCAGCGCAATATGGGGATGAATCTGGTTGCGGTGAATGCGGTTGAAGAATATTTGGGTGAGTTGTCTGGGGTGACTGAGCCGGAGCGGAAGCGGAAGATTATCGGCAATAAGTTTATTCGGATTTTTGAGCGTGAAGCGCGTAAGCTGGGGGAAGTCGATTTTCTGGCGCAGGGGACGATTTATCCGGACGTGATTGAAAGTGCGGCCGATGAGCAATCGGCCGCGCATACGATTAAGACTCATCATAATGTGGGGGGCTTGCCGGATGATATGCAGTTTCAATTGGTCGAGCCGTTGCGCTGGCTCTTTAAAGATGAAGTGCGCCGTTTAGGCACAGCGTTGGGGCTGCCGGATGAGATCGTTTGGCGTCAGCCGTTCCCTGGCCCCGGTTTGGCGATTCGCTGTTTGGGTGAGATTACTTGGCCCCGCTTAGAGACGTTGCGTCAGGCGGATCATATTTTCACGACGGAATTGCGGGCGCGGAATTTGTTGCGTTATGGGACGGCACAGGCGTTTGCGGTGTTGCTGCCGGTGAAAAGTGTGGGGGTCATGGGAGATCAGCGGACGTATGAAGAGGTGCTGGCGTTGCGGGCGGTGACGACGGAGGACTTTATGACGGCCGATTGGGCTCGGTTGGATTATGATTTGCTGGCCCATGTGAGTCAGCGAATTGTGAATGAGGTGAAGGGGGTTAATCGGGTGACCTATGATGTGACGAGTAAGCCGCCGGGGACGATTGAGTGGGAGTAGTTTGTATAGCCGAATCAAAACTGTCGTTATCCGGCCGAGAGATCGAGCGCTTCTTATGGCGGCGGCGTTGCCCACGGATGTGAAAACGCTATCTGTTTTTGATGATTTGGTTCATTACTCCCAGTTCAATATTGTGGCTGGAGCGATTATGTTTGAATAGGGTGCTGGGTGCTGATATGAAGAAGAAAAGAACACACGTCGGATTGACGACTCGCCCATATAATCGCCAAATTAATCACTAACGTTGGAGGTGTTTTGATGCGAGTTTTGATAGATATGGATGGGGTGTTGGCCGATTTTGAAGGGCGTTTTTTTGTCCCGTTCACATTTGCACTGGACTGAGATCAAACTTTGCACTGGACTGAGGATATATTTTGGCTGGACTGAGTAGGATTGGATAAACTCTAGCAATAAAAAACGCCACTTTCGAGTGGCGTTTTGGTTATCCATAACTGGAATTTTACTTGGCATCATTGTACCAGAGGGGTTGGATGTTATATCTTAAGTGTTTCAAATCCATAGCTGGAATTTTACTGTCTCCGACCTCAATAATGTGAAGCCAACAACGAGCGCACGAGGGCTTCAAATCCATAGCTGGAATGTTGTTGATTTTGTCTGAAACGTTAGTTTACCATCTTCGCAATCTAATGTGAGTGTTTTGGTGTTGTATGATTTCGGCTCTTCGCTAAATAGTGTGCTTGCCACTTGAAAAAAATCGGTTAACTCGTAT
>WTJY01000527.1 GCA_011524645.1 Anaerolineales bacterium
GGGGATGACAGCCTTGTAAATCGACTGTTTTTGAATGATTTACGCTTATCCCACCCAATTCGGCAGTATCAGTCATTTCCTGTCTTTTCTGGGACAGCGACAACCACGACCCGATGGGTATTATCGGAGTAGGGCCAGCAGCTGACCAGTGTAATTCGTTCATCCGTCGTGCGTTTGATCCAGTTGGCATTTGCTTGACGGATTTCAAGTTCTTCCCCTCGTTCGGGCAAAATCTCACGTACTGTGACGGTGTAAAGATAGGCTTCCCCTTCGTCATACAAAACGATTTTGTCCCCAATCTCGATCTCTTCTAAGTCGCGAAAAACTTCCCCAAATACATTGTGGTGCCCATTGAGTACGGTGTTGCCCACTTCGCCAAGCAGGGCACTGGTATGATGCCAGCCGACCGCGTAACTATGGGGGACTTGCCACTGGTAAAAGATGTCCCCTTCTAGATCAAGTGACGACAAGCCGACATCGCGGACCGGTGCATCGACACTGATGCTGGGGATTAAAATGCGGGTGGGATGTCCGGCTCGGGATACGCGCAAGGCTTGTGGCGCATCTTCAGGGCTGGCTTCTGAAGGTAAATCTTGAAAGTCGATGGTGGGAAGCGGGGTGGCCAACATTTCATCTAGTAAAAGGGGGATGGTTGGTGTGGCTTGGGCCACGGCCGTTTCGTCACTGTTGCTGGTGATTTCATTTGTGATTGAGCTTGTTGCGGTTGGTGAGGGGTTGGCCAACGGGATGTTTTGTGGTCGTGGTGTAGGGAGATTGGCGGCCGCTAGCTGGTCACGGCCGCGCAAGGCGAACCAAATCACGGCGGTTGCCGCCAAAATCGTTACCCCGATTAGTATAAATAAGCTTCCAACGAGCGGATCACGTTTTTTAGATGACATAAGAGGTAGTATAGGTGAGAGATGGCCTGTGGAGCAAGTTACGCACTGTGCCACAGATTGATCGAATTATTTGTTTCTGCGCCGTTTGCGACGACGGCCGTCTGTGGCCGCTTTTTTCCGTTTTACCGGTGGAATTTCGGGTAAAACGGTTTGCTCGTTCAACCCTGAAAGAATGAGACGGCGCATTTCCGCATCGGCGGCCGGATCGGTGATGATCGGTTTATAGTTGGCTAGACGTTGTTCGACCTCGGCCGTGGCCCGCGCCATGAGCGTTGTTTCCCCTTTCTGCTCCCAGTTCTCTCGGTTTAAGCGGTCGGTTACAGGGTCCGGCAAGTAAAGCTCTTTGGGCCAGTGTTCGAGTGTGTGGGGAGAGGTGATGAGATGATCTTCCTCTAGGAGTTCCCGCACAATATCGATCGTTGGTAAATCGTCTTTTGGGGTGATTTCACGGGTTAAATGCAAGACTTGGCCGCATAAATCGTTGTCGAGAACGAGCTTGGGCAAACTAAAGGTCAAGACATAGTCGAGCATACCCGGTCCCGAAACGGAATTGATACCGGCGAGACCGGCGAGCAAGGCGCTACCAAATGTTTCGGCACCGGCTTGGGCATCAACCAGTTTGCTGTCGCTGAGAGCCATATAAGCTTGGGTGGGAATCCCTAAATAGTCCCCAACGGCCGCGTAAGCTATGTCTAAATGGAGTGCTTCAATGGCGAGCATGGGTGAGGTCGCTGCTTTCATATGAAAGGCGGCCGGTGCGCCGCCGAAGATGACGGGGGTGCCAGGGCGAATAATCTGAGCCATCGTAATCCCAGCCAAGACATCAACCGTGTGAAAGACGGTGGCCCCGACTAAGGTGACAGGCGCGATTAATCCCATCAGTGTGACCGGTACGATTTCAACCGGAATGCCCCACTCGGCGCAGTCCAATAAGTTTTGGCAGGAATCTTCGCCGTAACGGAAGTTCCCGGTGGCGGTAATGGTAAAAATCGACATCGGTTTGGCGATGAGGTCCGCTTTGTCTTGGCGGAAAAGTGCCATCATTTCAGCCATACGGGGTACACCATGTTCGGTAAACGCACCAGAAACGACCGGCCGTTTGCTGTGGGTCAAACAAAGATAGAGCCGCCACGCATCTGATACCTGTGCTTCGATGTCATCATTGGTAGAGAAAGCGGTTGCGGGGTAAGCGATGTGTTCTAGGCCGTCACAAAGCCGGACGTATTCGACAAAATCGGCCGTGTTGGCCAAGCGGGTTTGTCCGGTGCGATGATCCAAAATCTTGAGGCCGCTGGACGCGGGGGTAAAATGAACGTTTTGGTCATGCAAATGGGCATGTGGCTGTCCATCACGGTTATAGAGCGTGACTTTTTTCGGCGCATCAGCGATCGCTTGGTCAACGACATGCTCTGGGAAAAGGATTCGTTCTCCGTTGGCATCTAATTGCAAGCCGTGGGCGAGCAGGCGTTCGCGCAGCTCTGGGCCACGGACTTCAAAGCCGACTTCCGCCAAAATGCGCTTTGATTCAGCGAGAATTTTTTCGATTAGAGGGGTTGATAGGGTATTTAAAGAGGGTCTCATGTTATTTTGTCGTTTTTCTTTGGCTTGCCTGATGGGGGATTATCGACTGTCAACTGCTTGGTTGCAACCTTGTTGTGCGAGTCAATATGATACTTTGACAGAGATAGAAGATCGGGATAGGGAAGCAACATTGTTTAGCTTCTTCCCTATCCCTGTCTCCTGTCCCTATCCTTAACATCTTTGACCTTACTGTTTTGCAAAAATTGTCTCTGTACAATGTGGAAATATGCTATAGTGTTGGATAAGCATTAGATTGTCTGTGGAGATTTAACTTTATGAATATTCAAACACCCTTTCAAATCTTGTCCTCTGAACATTTTGATACTGGAACCAAAACGGCCGTGCCGACCGTTCATCAGCAGATGAAAGCGGTTTTGGCGGAGGCGAAAGCGACTGGACTTGACATCTTGGATGTGTGTCGCCAAGCGAAAGAGGCCTCTCGGGCTGATGCTTGTGACCATATGCTGGTGTTGCATGATACGGCCGCTTTGCTCTTTATTCAGTGGCAACGGGCACGGCAAACGCCGACTTGCCCTTCGACATTGGCTTTGGCACGCTTGTTTAATGGGGTGACACGTGCGGCGCGGGAGTTGCATGAAAAGTACGAGCTACTGGATCAGCGTCATATTCGTAGGCTACACAAACAATTACAGGGAATTGATTATCATAGTGGGTTTGATCCGCAGGAAGTGGCTAAATATATGGATGAAGCGGCGCGTGCCCATACCCATGATGGTGGGGCGTGGGCGTGGGTGGTATTGCCGACCTTTGCGCGTCAGCAATACGGCCGTATCTTGCTGACGAAAGTTGATATTCCAGGGATCGAGCATCCGGTGGTGGTGACCCAACCGTTCTTTTTGGGGGGGAAATGCACGTTGTTTCATACACATGGGCAGAATTGGGCGTTTTCACGGCCGTTGGGGAATCCGAAACAGAGCAATGCCCATTTGAACTCATTGTGGATGCCACGCGAGGGGGAAGAGCCGTTTCCGCTTGATTTGGTTGAGTTGGCCGCTTATGACAATGATTGTGTGGCGATTGTGCCGCCACGGCTGATCCACGGCATTTCTCGGAAACGATGTCAGAGCCGCGAGATTCCTACGATGACTGAATTGCTTGCTGATCCCGGCCGATGTCAGAGCTGGATTGATCAAACGAAATTTGGTGAAATGTCTTGTCTACACATTTATTGCCCACACGTCCCGCTTGTCCATAAATTTAATGATTGCCCGCTGGTGAAAGCTGAAGAAGATTTCTTTATTGAGTACGACATGATTGTGTTCGATCATTATAAAGAGTCGATTTGGTGTGGTGGGGGCGGTAGTTGGCCGTTACGGATGATGAGTTACGGCGCGACGGGTGAGCATTGTGGCGCTTGTTTTGTAGAGAATGATCCGCGTAAGGAGAATCTTGATCCGCAGACGGTGGCGCAGTGGTTTGTGCAGGACCCGCCACCGGCTTTGATTCGGTATGAGGGAAGTAAGACGTAGCTGATACTGCCGAATTTGGTGGGATAAGCGTAAATCGTTCAAAAATAGTCGAT
>WTJY01000006.1:0-9721 GCA_011524645.1 Anaerolineales bacterium
TCCTGATAGGAGGGGAGCAAATCCAATGAGTTGATTACTTTGGCGAAGGTATTGGAAATAAAAATAAATTTTTATTTCATCTTAATTCCCTCTTTACGCCATAACAAACTCGGTTTGTTAGTCTAAGCAAGTCGGGTCAAACCGCGCTATGTTCACAAAAGAGGCATTTAGAGCACACAGCAGTATCGTGTATTTCCTCCTTCACCCATTTATCTAAGGAGATCAAGTATGATCAATACTCACCCTCGTACCACACTTTATATCATTTTAGCCACAGTATTGTTCTTGGGATCGGTATTCACCATCGGCCTAAACCGAGCATCCGCCCAAGCAACCGTCATCACAGTCGGTTACACCTCGTTCGAAGAGCCGGGATTAGGGACCCGCTACACCGATACCGGCGACCCGCTCACCGATCACACGTTGCAAAACAACAGCGGCCAATCACCTGTTTCTTATGCCGGTGGTGGCGAATTGGGCTTTACGGCCGCTTATGCCAACACCCAAAACAGCACCGGTCTCACAGATGGGGATGATGTCGGGGTCACCGATGCCCTCATAAGTTACCCAGAAGGCACGCAAGGGTTTCAGTTTAGCGACACCGACGGCCGGATGACCCTCACCCTAGACACCGTAGATTTCTCGGCCGTGACCAATGCCGAGCTTTACATGCAATACTATGTACAAGAAACCAGCTGGGAAAGCGATGATACGATCCACATTTGGCTCGAAGTCGATGGTGGCGCCACAATCGATGTCCTCAACACAACAGGAAACGATATCGATGATCTCGCCATCGAAGGGTCTTGGATCACATTACACCAACCGCTTGGAGGATACAGCAGCGCGACTCTCCATATCTCACTCGAAAGCGATTCCGGCTTAGAAAGCCTCCATGTCGATCACATTATTTTTCAAGGCTCGGTCAACAGCCAAGCCGGTTTAAATGTCACGCAAACGATTACCGAAGAACCGCTCTTGGGTGGTGATATCCTCTTTGATCTCACCCTAAACAATACAGGTATCACACCGGTTTTCGATAAAGGGTACAACTTAACGATCAGCAACACCCTACCGGCCGGTTTGATCTATCTCACTGCCAACCCAGCACCTACTTTTATAGAAGAGCAAGAAGACGGCACGACACTAATTTTCTGGGACAACATCGCCGATTTAGATGCGGCCGAAGAGTTATCGATTGAACTGCGGGCCAGCATCAGCGAAAGTTTGACTATCGCCGATCAATTTACCAATCAGGTCACGGCCGCCTTCAACACCGTACCCGACAACAGCGGCACATGGCTCACTGTTACCGATCAATTAACCGCCAACGCCCAAGCGATCGATATCGAAGCCCTAGCGAACCAATCAACGGCCGATGAACAAGCGACCGGTGCCGGAGAATACGATGGGTCAGCAGACTGGCCCTACTCATACACGTTAACTGTGGCGAACAACGATGTCGGTCAGACCGATTCAGTCAGTGTCACCGCCATCTTGCCACCGAGCTTAGCCTACATGGGCAATCCTCAAATCAGCCCCAATCCAAACAGCAGCAACGTGGTGCCCACAATTTCATTAGAGACGGATGGATCACTTGTTTTGAGCTGGGAATTAGGCACGCTCACCACGGCCGAATATAGCCAACCGGTCGAAATCACCTTCGACACCGCCATTCCTTACCGCTTCCGCACCGCCGCCGACACGGCCGCCGCCGCCGGCCCATTTGCCGGCCCAATGAGTGGCGCAATCATCTATGAAGATGTCCAAGTCGAACTCACCTACGAAGCGACAGCCATCTACGAAGGGGCAAACACGGCCGACGGCACCGAATCAACCCCACAAGATGATGAACCGGTAACGGTCATCGGTGAATATTTTACGGTGAGCAAAACAGCCAATCCGAACGTCGTGGGAATCGGCTCGACAGTCGATTACACCATCAACCTGTATGTTTCAGAATACTACAGCATCACCAATGGGGTTGTGGTCGATGTCTTGCCTGATGGAGTGACCTATGTCGCCGATAGTGCCTCTAGCGCCCCAATCTCAATTGAAGCGGATACCCCCAATAAAGGGGAAACGACCCTCACGTGGCATCTGGACAGCGCAGAAACAGAAGCGGGCGATCAGTCGAGCATCACCTTCCAAGTTACGGTAGACAGCACCTATGACAAGCCCCCGTACACCGGTGAACCGATCGTCTCGGGAGACAGCTTGACCAACAAAGTGACCATTTATGGGGATTGGGCTGATGACATCAGCAACGGCCGTAGCGGCACCATCACCCCCGATGTATCACGGGCCACCGTGACCACCCGCATGCCGACCTTTAGCAAACAGGTCATTCACCCGATTAGCGGCCAGCTAGTCGACAACGCCCCCGGCTTTGTCGGCGATACGCTGACTTTCCAGCTCAACTATGATGCTGCAGCCGATATCGATGCCAAAGAAATCGTCATTCGTGACTTCTTACCGCGCGGCATGAGCTACGTGACCGACAGCGACAGCTATCTCACAAGTGGCACCTTTAGCAACAGTGGCACCTGTACCAGCACACCCACCGCCCCAACCGTGGGAACGTTAAACGGCTTGCAATATTTAGAATGGCGTTTGTGTAGCACAGCCCAAGGCAGTAGCTGGCAAGTCACCATCGATGCCCTTGTCGGCCCGACACCCAACGTTGAGGCGGGCTGGATCGTAGCCAATTTCGGCAAACTAAGCGGCCAAAACAGCTACGCACAAACCTATAGCTTGCGCGACATGGCCACAATCGATTATGTCGCCCCACACTTGGTTCTTACCAAATCAGCCAGCCCAAGCACCGGACTAGACGCGAACGACACGGTCAATTACACCATCTCTGTGACCAATAACGGGGATGCGACCGCTTACAATCTCGTCTTAACCGATCTGTTACCGGCCGATGTCATTTTTAACAACAGCGGTGGGTCAGCCTCACCAGCAAGTAGTAGCTACTCTCTCGTCAGCGGCGATCCGGCCGCAGCCACAGGGGGAACCGTTCAATGGGCGAACGTCCCATCTTTAGCGGCCGGTGAAACGCAAACCTATCAATATAGTGCCACCATTCCCAGTAGCGGCTTAATCGCAGGCCAATCGATGACCAATCTCGCCAGTGTCGCCTATAACAGTCGGCCGGACAACAACGGCCATCAAATCGAAACAACCACAAATACAGACGATGACAACACCGATAACGCCACCATTTATATCCGTGGCCTTACCATAGAAAAATCAGCGTCACCGACCATCGCGACAATCGGAGATACGGTTACATGGAGCATCGTCGGTACCGTACCGGACGGAGTAAGCGGCTACTGGCCGGTTGTCGAAGAAAACAACCTGCCTAACGGCTTTGACTACGTCACCGGTTCAACCAATCTCACCAGTAGCACCGGTTTGGTCACATTCGATCCAGACCACGGCAACACCCCGCTCGACAATGGGCAAAGCGATCTACGCTGGTTCCTATCATCGATCACCAACACGACCGGTAGCAACATCACCTTTACCCTAACCTTCGACACCTTGGTCACCGGCGTAAACGGAAACAACATCAACCAAACCTATTTCAACTGTTGTAACGCCAATGCGGACAACGATGCCTATATCGGCTGGTATGATGATGCAACCGGCTATAGCAATACCGGCTCCGCCTATGATGCTGGCTACAGCGTCAACAATATCGACCGTCGTAGCCCCGAAGCGGACGGAGATGTCAAGATTCGTCAGCCACGACTCACGCTCGACAAAAGCTCTAATTTCACCTACATGGCGGCAGGTGGAATTTTAGAATTTACCTTACAAGTCAAAAACACCGGCCGTCGCACCGCTTACGACATCGTCCTGACCGATACGTTGCCAGTCGAACTCACCTTCGCCAATACCGCATCGATTACGATCAGCCCAGACAACGGGGAAAACAGCACGGACAGCAACAGCAACGGCGATCGCAATTTGACATACACGCTCGATCAATTGCCACAAAATGCGACGTGGACAATTAAATATGCGGTCAACATTGACACAGCCCTAGAAGCGGGCCTAGAAGTTGAAAATATCGCTCAAGTGACCAGCTATAGCACCCAACCGGGGACACCGGCCGATAGCAACGGGGACACGTTAGCGGACGAACGGACTTACGTCGGGCCGACCGACCAAGTACGGCTCTACGCCCCACAAGCGACCATCTTCAAAGAGCAACACATTGAAGATGAGTTAACGTTCGCCAACACGGTCGTCTATACCTTAACCGTGCCACAAACGCCGATCCCTGCCATCATGCAAAATGTGGTGGTAACCGACCTCATTGATGACCGGCTGACTGTGACCAATGTCAGCAACGGGACATTCACAAGCAATTCCGTTTCCGCCACGTTCGGCTCAATCGGGATTAACGCGCAAGAAGTGATCGTCATCACGGCCGAACTCCCCACCGACAGCAGCGCCATCAACAGCGACATCATCAACAATCAAGCGACCCTCAGCTATGAGCACGATGATCCGATCAACTCAAACATCGTCGCAGCGGTCGTTGTCGCGCCAATGCTTACCACAAGCATAGATACAGAAACCTTTACCGTTGTCACAGACGATGTTGTCACCTATACAGCTCAAATCGAAAACGTGGGGGGCGGCCGTGCCGATCAAATGGGAGTCCATCTGACCATACCCACCAACATGAGCTTTGTGAGTGGGTCAGCGACCCTCAACAACACACCGCTCGTCGATCCCACAGGGAATAGCTGGGATTTAAGCGGCGATTCATTAGCGGCCGGTGAAAGTCACACCCTCGTTTTCCAAGCCCGCGTCAACAGTCTAATCACCGGAGTGCCTTATAACGTAGCGATTACCGCAAGCGGTGTCGATAGCCAAGGGAACGCTATCCCAGCCGATAACAGCGCGCGCGTCACATCAGACAACGATCCTGACGACAGCTCAAGTATCGATGTCTACGGCCCACTAACCTGTACCCCAGAAAACACCAGCATCGCCTTTGAAGACCTGAAAAACACCGGCTGGTCAGACTGGGACTACAACGACTTAATCGTCCAAATCGACACCGAAGTCTGTGCCTCATCGAGCAACGATGTCGCCATCATCAACGTCGATTATCTCCCGTTGGCCCGTGGTGCAGGGTTTACCCATAGTTTCTGGCACGATCTGCCGGTCAATGGTTCCGGCCGTTATCAAATCGACGTCTACACCGATCAGGGGGTACCGGTACGCACCGTACGGGATCACTTTACGGAAGCAGCCGATTTCGAAATCTTTAGCAATACAAAAGAGGTTTTCGCCCCCCCAACTGCCGGTTGCCCAGACCCAAGCGATACCTTCAACTGCCTGAGCTATGTCAATACATTTAGCTACGAACCCGATTATCGTCACGGGTATCGGGCGGAACTCATCGTCTTGCTCGACCAAACGGAATTAAACCCCACGGCCGACTTGCCCCCCGCGCCATGGGACCCCTATATCGCGGTCTTCGACACCGGTGAAGAGGTCCATCTCGTCATCCCTGGCCACCTTGACAATAGCCAAACGGTTGGCGTCACCTACGACCCCGGCAACCCGATGGTCGGGTACGATCTACCGTTAGTCCAAACCTTTGATGTCAGCTGGGATTGGCCCATCGAATTTAGTGCCATTTGGCGCGGCTACCCCGACTATGTCAACCATATCGCCACCGGTGGCACTGAAAATCTGGATTGGCTCGACGAAAACAACGCGGACACCTCTTATCTCTGGACATTTTCCCCCTTAAATCGTAGCTACAGTCGCCACTGGGTCATTAGTGGGGCGACAGCTGTGACCTCACGCTATTTCGCCCCACCGGTCGTCGCCGACCTTGATGGGGATGGCAGCCAAGAGGTAATTATCGGCAACTTGGTCAGCAATCAAGTCGAGGTGCGTAACAGTGCCCAACAGCTTCTTTGGACCCGCAATGTAGGTGGTGGTGTCAAAGTAGCGGTCGCAGTCGCCGACCTAGACGACAATCCGGCCGACCTAGAAATCCTCGTTCCGAGCGAAGATGGCAACCTCTACGCCTTCCATCATGATGGCTCGGCCGTCAATGGCTGGGCGGTCAAAGTCGGTGGAGACAGCACCACTCAATTCCGCGTCCTCTCTACACCGGCCGTCGCCGATATCGCCGGAGATAGCGCACCGGAAATCGCGGTTGCCGGATCAAACGGCCGTCTCTATATCTTTAACCAAGACGGCACCCTATTCTGGGAACGTTCAATCGGCAGTGTGCTCGACAGCTTCGACAGCCAAGTGATCAACAGCTCCCCAGTCATCGCCGATCTAGATGGCAACGGCGACCTAGAAATCGTTGTCGGCTCTTATGACGGTGCGGTTTACGCCTTTACCGCCGAGGGGACCCAACTGTGGCGTTACCAAACCCGAGATGTCATCATGGCGACCCCAGCGATCGCCGATATCGATGCCACGATCAACGGACTCGAAATCGCCATCGGCTCCGGTGACGGCTACCTCTATTTGCTCGATGAAGCGGGTGACTTAATCTGGAAGCAAGCCACCGACTGGTCGATTCGCTCATCAGCGTTATTAGCCAACATGGACGGAAGCGGTGATTTAGAAATCGTAGTCGGTTCTGATGATGATTCCGTGTGGGCCTGGCATGCCGATGGCAGCACAGTCACCAACTGGCCCCAAACAACCGGTGCCGATGTCTTCGCCTCACCAACATTGGGTGATGTCAATGGGGATGGGACAGATGAAATCGTCAGCGGTTCTGATGACGGATCGATCTACGTGTGGGAAATGGACGGCACGGCCGTGACCGGCTGGCCACAATCCGTCGGTGCCTCGGTCAAAGGCAGCCCGGTCGTCATCAATTTGGATGACGATGTCATGGGCGAAATCATATACAGTCAAATCGATGGCGATTTAGACATCATCGGCACCACGTATATGCAGTTCATCCCATTGGTTATTCGCTAAACAATCTAATACAAAGACCCGAAGGGGATCGGTTGAAATCAACCCCCTTCGGGTCTTTGTGCAAAGTATGAAGTATAAACTATGAACTATGAAGGTTGAAATAATTCGCGTTCAGAGTTTAGGCGCGAATCATTTCCGCCTTCCGCCCTCAGCCTTCCCCTTTTAGCCTTTCCCCTTCAAAATCCTGTAACAATTGGGACAGTTGCACCATCCGTATCGGTTTGCTCAAATACTCATTCATTCCGGCCGCGATAAAGCGCTCACGATCCCCCTGAATCGCACTCGCGGTAACCGCCACAATAAACGGCTGGTGATCGGCCGGAAAGCGCTCACGAATCAGTTCGGTCGCCTGTATCCCATCGATTTCCGGCATTTGAATATCCATCAAAATTAAATCGTAATAGCGGTTTTCCAACGCATCGATCACCTGACGGCCGTTAAACACAATGTCCGCATCGTACCCAAGATGAGACAAAACATTTTTAATCACCTTTTGATTGACCACATTGTCTTCTGCCAGCAAGATTTGAATCGCTTGATCAGAGGCCACCCGAGGGGCTTCCGCTAAACGACGTTGCTGTGCTTCGACTTCCTCCAAGACAGCCAAAGCGACTTGGCGTAAAGAGCTCGCTTTGATCGGTTTATTCATTTGATGAATAAACCGATCCTTTGTCGAATCGGGCAATCTATTTCCCATAAATGAGAGCCAAACGAGAGGCAGTGTATGGTATTGCGGCCGTCGGCGAATCTCATCAGCCAGCCCCCCTTCCACCAATTCGTGTGGCGACAGCGCCAAAATAGCGAAATCAAATGTCAAATTATTTTGCAACAAACGGAGCGCAGCTTCATGTGAATCAGCCAAATGGGCTGTCATACCAAGCTTTTTGGCTTGGCTACGCAAAATTTCCCGATTAGTGCCATGACTCTCCACAATCAAAAGCTGTTTACCGATCAGCTCGGGGACCAGTGCCGGCCGTTGATGGACATAATTGGGGGTCATCTGTAGATCGATCGTAAAGTAAAAGGTACTGCCAAAGCCAACTTCACTCTCTAGCCAAATCCGCCCCCCCATCAAATGGGCCAACTCTTTACAGATCGCCAACCCCAAACCGGTCCCCCCATAGTTTCTTGTGGTCGAAAAATCAGCCTGATAAAACGCTTGGAACAAACGCTCTTGCGCCTCTTGAGAAATCCCGATCCCGGTATCCCGTACAGCGAACTGAATCTGCGGCCGTCCTTCAGGGCTCATCACTTTGGTCACCAGCAAAACGACCTCACCTTTCGATGTAAATTTAACCGCGTTACTGAGCAGGTTAATAAAAATCTGCCGCAGTCGTGCCTCGTCCCCCACGATAAGGTGAGGCACATCGGAAGCCATGACATAGGCCAACTCTAACCCTTTTTGCCCCGCATTCGAGGCCAGAACGTCTAAAGAAGCTTCGACCGTCTCCCGTAAGTCGAAAGAGCGATTTTCTAGGTCGATTTTACCTTTGGTAATCTTCGAAAAGTCGAGAATATCATTGATAATCGACAACAAAGCGACACTACTCGTATTGATAATGTCGATAAATTCCCGTTGCTCTTCATCTAGTTCAGTCTCCCCCAGCAGCTCCGCCATCCCCAAGACACCATTAAGCGGGGTCCGAATTTCATGGCTCATATTGGCCAAAAATGATGATTGCATCCGCGAAGCTTCCAGCGCCTGATCTCGCGCTTCGCGCAACGCTTGCTCCATCTCTTTGCGCTCTGTTAAATCAACAATGGTGTCGATAAACCCGATCGGTTCGTTATTGTGCCAACGAGGCACGCCGGTTACCAGGACGGGAACAGTGGCCTTGTCTTTGGCGATAAAATGGATTTCATAAGAGGGTGGTGCCTCATGAACCAATTGAATCCGCGCATTGTATAAACTCTCAATGTCATCGGGGTGAATATAATCGATCAACGATTGGTTCATCAATTCTTCGGCCGTGTACCCCAACATATTGGCAAATGCAGGATTGACATAGATAAACCGGCTTTCCTGATTGGTAAGTGTGAGCCCCTGCCCCATACTATTCAAAATCTGCTCAGCAAAATCTCGCTGCTGTTTCAGCTGACTTTGAATGCTTTTAAGATCGGTAATATCCCGTGCCACGGCCTGAAAGCCGACCACTTTATCATCTGCAAAAATTAGTTGAACATTCTGGCCGATCCAAACCGGCCGTTGGTGGTTCCCCCGATTCAAGCGAAATTCTTGATAGGTCCCTTTAACCTTGTTTTGCAATTGCTCTTGGTACAGCTCTGCTAAAAGGGTCCGATCTTCTGGGTGGACCAGTTCGCTATAATGACGGCCAACGATCTCCTCAGCCCCAGTCAAACGCAACACTTTCATCGCCACCGGATTGGCATAGGTAAAAAAGCCCCTGACATCAGTTTGGTAGATCACGTCAGTGGCTACCTCAATAAACCGGCGGAACTTCTCTTCACTCTCGAGCAACGCTTGGGTTCTATCCTGAACCCGCTTCTCTAATTCATCATGCGCTTTACGCAAATCCTGGTTCGAGACAAACAAGGCAAGACTCTTTTCTTCCAAGAGCTGTTCCGCCTGTTTTCGTGCAGATCGCTCACGCTTTAAGCGCCGTTTCAAACGTTCAACTTCATCCGTAGACATAATTTAAAGAATGGCGAAAACGCTTCGCAAAATCCCAAGCGTTTTCATTTTCAATCGAGGTGTCACTGTGTGATTGTAACC
>WTJY01000006.1:9821-12661 GCA_011524645.1 Anaerolineales bacterium
GCTGTGGCCGGTGTCCTCACCGAGCCACAAATGGTGCGGTGAATAATTACGTGTGATTGTACGGTGATTGTACGGTGATCACACAGGTTTTACCCACTAGGATGTGATCGCTTTGGTCAAAACAAAGCTCGCCTTATGGCTATTAAGATCGGGCCCTTCTTTTCGTTTAAGCGTGATCGGTTCTGCAAAATATTCAATAGCACCGGTCATCAACCCTTCCGCAAAATCGGCAAACGGCCGTTCTGATTGATAGTCTACCTGCAATTGGTTCGGTGCCAAAAATTGGCAATCAATATAGGGCAGTTCCGCTTCTGGGTAAAGTTTATGCACTTCGACATGAATATACCCGTGCAAATTCTGCATAAAATCGAACAGGTTGGAGACATCTGTAAAAAAATAAGCGTAGGCAACCGTAAAACGGGAGAACGCATAAGAACCAAACGCTTTAATTAAATCGGGTATTGGCACTTCGGTACGTTCACTCAAATTGACGATCAATTGGACCAATTCGCTATAGTCATAGGTCCCTACGGCCGTATATGCCCCACCCGACTCAAGCGGTTTATCTTCGATAATATCATCGGCCATATCCTCGCCAAATTTACTTTCTACCATTTCCAAAAATTCGGTAAAAATCATTCCTTTCATCGTTTATTCACCCCTATCTAAAAGTTGATTAATCAAATCACGCAATTGATGCGAACTAACCGGTTTGTTCAAAAAGCCATCCGCTCCCAGAGCCAATGCCGATTGCTGGTCACTTTTTTGGCCACTACCAGTCAAAAACACCACGGGCAACCGGTTTCCAGACTCCGAAGCACGGATCTTTTCGAGCAATTCCAAGCCACCCATCCCCGGCATATTCATATCGATAATCGCCAACCTAACCGGAGTAGACGCTAAAATAGTTAAAGCTTGCTCACCACCGTGGGCCACAATCGCCTGATGCCCGATCTTCCGCATAATGACAGACAAAGTTCGATGCATAATCGGGTTGTCATCCACAATCAATATATCGGCCATTTCTTATACCTCCCTTTTCTTCTCGCTCAGTTATTAAAATCAAAATTTCTTGCTTAAATGCCAATAATTAACATCATGTTGCGGATGATAAGTCACAGAATCCAGCAACAAGGTCAACAAATAAACACCACGGCCGCGCTCTTGAAAAATATCCGGTTCAGGAACCTGCTCCAGCACAAAAAACGGGGAGGGCTCATTTTCAACCAAACGCCAACTTTCCGATGGGGGCCAATCTAGTTTTTGAGGATCATACCCACGGCCGTGATCTTGCAATTGGACATCGATTTGCCGCTCTGACAGTTTGACCGTCAATGTAGCTGAAATCAGCTCTTCGACCTCACCACCGTAAGCATGGTCGATAATATTGGCACACACTTCATGCGCCGCCAGCGCAATGTCTTCGCCAACCAATTCAGCATCAGCGTCAGCCGACCTCGTCAGAAAAACATCCGCCACAGTCGTCAAAATAAATTGACGCAAATTGGGCAACTCCCCAAACTGAGCCAGCACTTGCTTCTCATAGGACAGCTCTTGTACAGAAATCATCGCTCAATCCTCCGTAGGAAAAGTAGGAAAAGTAGGAAAAGCAGGAGAAGCCTGAAATGAATTCAATGCTTCCGCCTCATGGGCAGAGATATCAAATGCGCGATTGAGATGGGTCATTTCAAAGATAATCTGCACCGGTTGTTGCAAACCACATAACCGCAAAGCACCATTCGCTTCTTGACACCATTTCATACCGGTCACCAGCAGTGACAGCGCACGGGTATCGATAAAATTGACCCCTTTTAAGTTAAACAAAATCAAGTTGGCCCCACTATCACAGGTTTCCCGCAACCAAGATTTTACGGGGGCCACTTGATGTGCATCGAAACGGCCGAATAACTCGATAATCTGTACATTTCCCACCACACGAGTTGTAAAGTAAGGTTCATTCATATTCTTATTCTCCAGCTCTAACGCCCCACTCGGGCAATTGCCAGTCACGAGGCCAAACATCGTCTTCATCTCGTAATGCTAAATTGGCATCCCAAATCAATAGAGCCAAAAGCAACCCACCCATCAAACCGATTTGCACCATGACCACCTGCTGTAATGTGGCATGAAACAGCCATAGCAAAACAACTTGGGCGATACCGGCACAAACCGCAATCGTCGATCCGAATCCATGGCCGATCGAAAGTCGATACGTAATGACCACATTCGCCAAAGCATAAATCGATGTCGCCACAGCATAACGCCATAACAACGGTGCAATCGAAACATATGCCCCGCCAAACAAAACCTGCACGATAAATTGCGGAATTAACAAGGTAGTCGCCACAATAGAACCGGACACCACCAACACCAGCCCCAGAGAGATATAAAGCAGATGGCGATGAGGTTCTCCTTTTTCATGCTTTTGGGCCACAATGGGAAATAGCACGGTAACGACCGACCAAGTGGCGAAAAAGACGATCCGGCCGATCAAAGCCAAGGCGGCATAAAGCCCCGCTTCGTCGGGAGTAAAAAACCGCTTCACAACCAAAATATCGCTGTTATTGATCAAAATTTGACTAACATGGGCCACAATAACCGGCCCCGCAAATAACAAAATCACCTTCTGTTGTTCCGAACTAAGCGCGGCCGGTTTAGGCAACCCTTTCCGAGCCGCCAGTGCCACCAACCACGTCGCCACAAACGAAAGCGTAAGTCCCCCCACCGCCCCATTCACTGACCAACCCAAGGCGACAAAACCAACACCGACAATCAGGCGCACAAACATTTCGGCCAAATAGCTACCAGAGAGCACTTTAAAGCGGGTTTGCCCCTGCAAC
>WTJY01000127.1:0-3257 GCA_011524645.1 Anaerolineales bacterium
CTTGTTCAGAATTTTTAGTTATGTTAACTTTTCTGACAGGTTGTTCGTGCACCCAGAGCAGAACAGGATGTAAAGAGAATCGGCCGCCCGACCATGCACTTTGTTCTGCGGGGGGTACGGTAGATGTCTTACCCCTATGGTAGATCGCTTAATTTGATTTCTTCAACGCAATCTAAGTTTAATCAATCGGCTTAACCTGTAATTGATTAAACGCCACAGACAACGTGCGCGGATCATTAGATGTCCCTAGCTCGACGGGATTCAGCGCATAAGCGAAGTCAAAGCGTAGCTCATTCCAGCCAACTTCTACAAACTCTGCAGGAACAATAACCTCGGCATATACCGGTTCACAATCAGACCAATCGTACTCATAAAGAAGTTCGTCGCCAGCAAACAACCGTAACGATTGATTTTGATCCTCGACACAGTGTGGAAACGCCTCTAACACCACAACTTGTGAGGTTGACGAGGTGGCTACAAACTCGAAACGGGGCTGAGGCTCTATGGTCCATACCCCCCACAGCTCAAACGGTTCCGAAAAGCCATAGTTAGGATACACATTTGCGATTGTCGGGTGCTCCGCAATACGCGCGATACAAATATCATACGCCCACGGTGATTCATGTGATTCATCTGGTGAGAAACAGCCGATTGTGGGGAAAATATCTGGATAATCTTGGATATGGAGCCACGTATTTTTCCCAGCATCGCGATCTTGATGAATGACCAAATATTCAATGTCATAGCTTCTGAAAAGCCTTGCCATATGCGCAGCATCCTTATTGACAAAGTCAGTTGTTTGTTGCAACAAGAGCAAACTGGCCGGAGTGTGAAAAGAGCCAATGGATGCAGCTGTCGGCCGTTCTAATTCTAAAGACATATAAAGTGGCAATGGTCCATGATAAAGTCGGCCGCGAAAGTCTACGATCGCCTCGTCCTCAGCCCCATTTTCCATCAGCCACTGATGGGCCGGATGGAAGTTATCCGTAGGCAAATACACACCGGCAAATGGATTCGGCAACATTTCGACCGCAAGCAAGACCAATAATGTATATTTCAGCCACGAAGGCAAGTAGTCAGAGGCAACCCCAATTAAACCGATACAGCCAAGCAGGGTAAGCATAGAAAACCGAGCGACCGTCCGCGCGCTTTCAGCAAAAGGAACAAAAGCATAGAAAAAATACCCAGGCAGAGGAATCGCTTCTTTAAAAGTAGGTGGAATCACCTCAGTATCAAACGTGTCCGGTTTAAATTGATGCGCCCACGACCACAATGTTTCATTAATCGGTGCCATAGGAGCCCACTGCGCAAGATCGCTACTAATTTTCAGGAGCGGGCCTAAACTAAGCGTAAAAGGGATTAAGAAAATCAAAACAATCGCATACGCAGATCGCTGTTTTCGCAAACCATAAAGTCCCACCAGCAACAGAGGCAATGTGCTTAATCCCAAATTCGCAGATCTAGCTTCCCCCCCCGTGCTTGTTTGCATGAAAAAGCGGCCTACATCTTGGAAGAATGAAATGGGGTGATTCACACTAGGGATGAAAAGCCCATTGATATTGGCACTCCAAAAGACAAGCTGGTGGATACCAGGAGGCGTGGTTGGTTCCGCCTGAATCGCAAACAAATAAGGAACAATCGCAGTCGAGGCGATTAGTAGTGTCACAGTGATAACCCCGAGCCCTTGCAAAAGCACCTTGGGCCAGCGTAACAATTTCCGTTCTAGTAGCAAAAACAAGAAGGGGGTTAAAAATAGGGAATAGAGCGAAAAAGCAACCGTCAAACCGGCATATAATCCACTCAGCCAAACATGTTTATGCCAAAGAGATTCTTCTTCACAATCTCGCCATAAAAGAATCTGATCTGCAGCCAACGGAAGAAAACTGGTCGCCCATAAAATATGTAAATGGCCATAAACACGACTACTGCGCATTTCTACAAATGTGAAAGCCAGTGCAAGAACGATTTGAACAAAGTGCGACTTGGTGTAATGTCTGGAAAAACGCAATACCCCAATATATGAAATAAGAAATGGTATGATGGCGAGAACATTGTAAGCGAAAACTTTTCCGCCCAACCAGTGAAATGGCTGAGCAAGCAAAAACAAAAGAGGTGTGTGGGCTAAAATTCCAACCTGCCATCCTTCGGGATGAAAAATATAGGGATACAAAAAGGGGGAATTAGCTTGTTCAATTGCGTATGGGTACCAAGAAATTCCCCAAACAACTTCAAGTGCATCTCCATAAGCGGGAATGTGGGTAAAGATTTGATAGTTGCGCCAACCAAAGAGAAAAACCAGCGCAAAACAAGCCCAACTCACGATATGCTTTTTATAATTCATGTATTGTCCATTAAGCGTAAATTTAGCGGGGCAATTGTACAGGATGTGTTTTTGTGGGCAATATTTCACGGCCGTCTCGCCACCAAGTTTTCAAACACAGATGAAAAAGGGGAATACACCTGTTAAAATACCAAATTCAATCGAAAAAAATTTTATTGACGCCTAAACAACTGCAAGACTCCTTCCAAATTCCATGAAACTCAAAAAACTCAATCTGCAAGGGTATAAAACCTTTGCCAGCAAAACAGAATTTATTTTTGATGATGGAATCACGGCCGTCGTCGGCCCCAATGGCAGCGGCAAAAGCAATATCGCCGATGCCATCCGCTGGGTTCTCGGGGAGCAAAGCTATAGTTCATTACGTGGCAAACGGACCACCGACATGATCTTTGCCGGTAGCAAAAAGCGGGCACGTTCCGGCATGGCCCAAGCCACACTGACTCTCGACAACAGTGACGGCTGGCTCCCGCTGGACTATGCAGAAATCGAAATCTGTCGCCGCGCCTACCGCACCGGCGAAAACGAATATCTACTCAACGGACAAAAAGTCCGGCTCATGGATGTCAATGATTTGCTCGCCCGTGCCGGGCTAGCCGAAAACACCTACACCATTATCGGTCAAGGGCTAATCGACAAAGCACTCTCGCTTAAATCGGACGAACGGCGCATCCTATTTGAAGAAGCGGCCGGTATTAGCCACTACAAAAGCAAGCGAAGCAGCACCCTACGCAAACTCAAAGATACGCGGCGTAATCTAGAACGCATTCATGACATTTTAAGCGAACTACGGCCGCGTCTGCGCTCGCTCAAACGGCAGGCGAATCGAGCGCAGAACTATGCCCAAGTTGACACAGATTTGCGTTACCTACTCCGAATTTGGTACGGGTATCAATGGGAAGCCGGCCAAACCGAACTT
>WTJY01000127.1:3267-4006 GCA_011524645.1 Anaerolineales bacterium
AGGCCAAGACAGCAAAAGCGCGCTTCGCCGCCAGCGGCAAGAAAGCGCAACGGCCGAAAAAGCATGGCAAAAAGAACGGGCCGCCTTCCTCACCAAACAGACAGAAATTGACGAACTAAAAGCGGCACTGCACCAATTTAACGAGCAACAAACCGAGGGGACAACCAAACGAGATCAAATCCGTGACCGCCTCGTCAATCACGGCCGTCAAGTCGCGATTCTGCAAGAGCGACGCACCTCACTCGAACGCCAACTAAAAGAAACATCTGAAGAATTGCCCCATCTTGAAGAACAGCACATACAGGCCAAAACGGAGCTGGAAACGGCCGTTCGCACACTACAAGAAGCACAAATCGACTTAGAAGCACAGCAAGCTGAATTAAGAACATTTGAAAAAAGTTTCCTCGCCCGACAAACAGAAATCAAAAAGCGTGAAAAAGCGGTCCACCAATTGGAACAAGAACAGCGCCAAGCAAGAGCCGCAATCGCCAAGCAAGAAGGGCAATTAAGCCAGCTTCGTGAACAATGGTCCGAACAAAACACGGCCGAACATGATGACAGCGAACGACGAATCATCGTCGAAAAGCGCACCAGCTTGACCGGTGTCATTACGTCAGCCCAGCAAAAAGTGACCGATATTGAAGAGAAACGGGACCATTTTCGTACCGAACGAAAACGGCTCGAAAAAGAAGTAAGCCAAAAGCGGCGGGAGCTAGACAGTGCGCGCAAAGCGCGTAAC
>WTJY01000339.1 GCA_011524645.1 Anaerolineales bacterium
ATACGAGTTAACCGATTTTTTTCAAGTGGCAAGCACACTATTTAGCGAAGAGCCATTATTTGTCACAGCGATCTAAAAATGGCGAAGGTATTGCTATACTTCAATCAGTTATTGATTTGGTGAAGAATCATAGGACCAAAGCCCAGCCAATATAGCACTCAGCATCAACATTCCTGGTACAACAACACACAAAATGAGCAAAAGATAACCAATCCATTCAATCAAATGAAGCTCACCTTCGATTACCGCCTGATTCGGTAAAATGGGGCTATGCCAAACATCGATCTCACTTCCTTTTGGATAAGCATCAACAATTCGTTCCAAATTGGCTTTGGAGGTGCCAAACATTTCAAAAAACCAAATCCGCTGACTGGTGTATTGTGTCCCTTCTACAGTATATGTGTAGGTGAAATTACTATAGTAATCATTTCGAGAACGATACACTATACCGCTATTCGTGGTTACTATTCCGGCCGTTTTTTCCCACAATGGATAAACAGCAGCCCCCACAACCTCCATCATGAACATCCCAATCATCCAAATCATGACAACCGCAAAAGCGATAACGACCATGCGGCGCAATAGCTTCATAAGCGCTTTGACCACAAAACTATTTAGCACCAGATCGATTTTTCGCCCCAACCATCGCCCTAGGGAAGTTGATCCCAACCAGCTTCCCATAAAACTGAGCAACCTATTCATAATAAATTCCAAACTTAATCCCAATCCTTCGCCAAAGGAATAAACTCAGTTGACCTCTAAAAATGGCGAAGAATTGCAATCCCACAAAACAAAAAAGCGCAGGATTTCTGCGCTTTTTTATAACTCAAGTCGGCCGATAAGCCGCATTTTGTATCCCCGAAGGGTGACGATCATCTATCTAGGACGGCCGTTACCGACCGTCTCAAGCAGTTTACCCGAGTGATAACAGCGCGAGCGACACTGCAAACTTCGTTTGAACCACTCTGCTTAACCTTGCTCCCGGTGGGGTTTACCTAGCCAAAGACATCTCTGCCCTTGCTGGTGGTCTCTTACACCACCCTTTCACCCTCACCCACTTACAAACAAGTGGGCAATTATCTCTCTGTTGCACTTGCCATCGGGTCGCCCCGCCCGGCCGTTAGCCGGCACCGTGCTCTATGGAGTGCGGACTTTCCTCGGCCGAAGCCGCGATCGTCTAGCCAACTTGAATCCTTAATTGTGACCCCATAAGCTCACTTGTCAAGAAATAGGGCGAGTCATTTATCAATCAAAAACAAACCACCCGCCACAAATCGATTACTTAACTTTCAACACCTTAAAGTCAACTTCCCCACCAGGGGTGAGCACAGTCACGACTGCACCTCGCTTTTTCCCCAGTAAAGCTTGTCCAATCGGTGATTCATTTGAAATCAATCCATTGCTTGGGTCCGCTTCACGCGCCCCCACAATACGGTACTCCTCTTCTTCGTCTTCGTAATCGACTTCCGCGATCACCACGGTGCTCCCCACACGTACAATACCGGTTGGCGCTTGGTTCGCTTCGATCACACGCACATTACGCAAAGAAGCTTGCAACTCTTTAATCCGCCCTTCCATGAAGGCTTGTTGCTCTTTCGCATCATGGTAATTGGCATTTTCTTTCAAGTCCCCTTCAGCGATCGCTTTATGGAGCTTGTCGGAAATTTCCGGCCGTTTTTCGTTAATAAGATAATCAAGTTCTGCTTTTAATTTTTCTAACCCTTCTGGGGTTACATAAGTAATATCGCTCATCGCGTTCTCCGTATAATTTGGTTCGTTTGGTTCTGAAATCCCGTTTTCTGTAGTCCTAAGACATTGTTTAACACCCAAACATGCGACGCAACTTATTGCTCCCCCCTATGAGGAGGGTGTGGGGGAGGGGATTTACCCTCTCCCCCGACCCCTCTCCCGTTGGGAGAGAGGAGCAAAAACAGTTTGTATAAAGCTTAGATTATTCAAAAAATTCTAAAGACTTATAAGATACGCCATTTACGTTATGACCGTGCTGTTTTGTCTAGGCGATTTAAAACAATTTGTTGATTAGTGTAAAGCCATATGGAAACAAAAAGCCCCGCACAAAGCGGGACTACAGACCAAATTATAGCTAATTTTAGGGGGCAGGTCTACTTTTTTCATTCGATCTCAATTATCCCCTTTCGGGATAGATGCAGTAAAATTCCCTTATGCAAAAGTTGTGGCAACAAAAAATATCGCGCCAACGGTTAAGCACCGCCTTGGCACTTCTACTCTTAGCCCTCATTCCGGCCATGCCCTATTTCAACTCTCTTGGAGATGGGGTTCCCCGAACCAATGACCTATTCCCCCATTTGCACCGGTCATTCGCGCTAGCCAGAACGGCCGAACTCACCGGCCAACTCTGGCCCCGTTGGAGCCCTCACCTCGTCCACGGCTATGGCTACCCCGTCTTTAACTATTTCCCCAGCTTATCCCATTGGCTCATCGTCCTAATCTCATGGCTAGGCTTTCCACTCACCACAGCTTACCGCATCGCGGTCTATATTCACTTGCTCATCGCCGCCACCGGTGCCTATCGTCTCGGCCGCTACCTCGGCCGTACCCCAGCGGCCGGTTGGGTCACCGCCATCGTCTACACCTACAGCCCCTACATGCTCTACGATGCCATCGTACGCGGCTCCCCCCCCGAAACCCAAGCCCTCGCCCTACTTCCTTGGCTCGTCTTGGCCCTCTACAAACTCACCGAAGAGGGGAGAGAGAAGAGAGATGAGAGAAGAGAGAAAGCCCCTTTTTCCTTTCTCCTTTTGCCCTTTGCCTTTCTCCCCTTCCTGCTTACAGCATTCCTCTATGCGGGCATGATCCTTAGCCATCACCCCGTGACGTTACAAATCTCATTTCTCTTGGGGCTATGGTTGCTTTGGCGGGTTTGGGATGGGGAGACGACGATACAGGGCGTATTTTGGCGTCTTGTTCCAGCCGTCACCGCCTTATTCCTCGGAGGCTTACTCACCGCCTTTTTTAGCTTGCCCGCCCTACTCGAAATCGATTTAACTCGAGCGCAACTCAGCATCAGCCAAGGATACACCTACGAAACCAACTTTTTGCCCTTTGCCGAGCTACTCCGCTGGCCGGTGACTCCTGCCGACTCCGCCCGCGTAAATCCCCCGGTCGTCCGCTCCTTGCCAATCGTTGCGCTCGCGTGTATCAGTATCGTCATGCTATGGCGCTGGTCACGATTGACCCGATCAGAACGCCGCAAATTATTCGGTTGGGGCATGCTCGTCATTTTAGGCACATGGCTCATCACCCCCAGCTCTTGGCTGGCATGGGAAATCATTCCACTACTCAAATTTACCCTCTACCCGTGGCGTATGCTCGGTCTGATTAGCTTGGCCACGGCCGTTCTCGCTGGCATCGTCGCCAACCATGCCGATCTAAATCTATCCGGTTCTCGATTAAACCAATCCCCTATCCTAAACCGCTTTTCAGCCAACCAAATCGGACAAATTCCCCTCATTCTCTTCGCCTTCATCCTGACTTGCGCCACCATCCCTTGGCTTTATCCTTCAACCGAACCGACACCGGAGCTGCTTGTCCAAAGCGATATTAGTCGCGCAGAAGTACCCCCATTTTTGGTTGGGACCACGACGTTAGGTGAATTTCTCCCGATCGATGTCACCGAATTGCCAAATACAACAGATTTACAAGCCGCACTTACCAGCACCAACGAGCCGGACCGTCTCGTACCTCTAGAAAGTGTCACGGCCGTTTGGGAAAACAGCAATCCGATGGATGCAATCTATTCGATTACGGCCGATCAAGACGCAACCCTGACCTACCAGCAATTTTACTTCCCCGGCTGGCAAGCCACACTCAACGGCACCGAAATCCCAATCACAGCCAGCCAACCCCACGGTCTCATAACGATTGACATCCCCGCAGGCAATCACACCCTTGCCCTCACATTCGGCACAACCCCACTCCGCACCACAGCCAACATCATTTCAATCATCACCCTCATCACGCTAC
>WTJY01000272.1 GCA_011524645.1 Anaerolineales bacterium
TACCGACTATGGTCTAAATGGCACGTTACAAAGTTTAGGCATGGTCTGTCCTTTTAAGGATAATGGAACGGCCGATTTTTCCGGTATAACCGATCATCCCGATCAGTTTTACATTGAGACTGTGATTCACAAGGGATTTATCGAAGTGACAGAAACCGGCACTGAGGCCGCAGCGGTAACGGCCGTTACCATGAGCATGGCGATGTCTGCCCCTGCACAAGAAGCGGAACCGATTCCGATCTTTAGAGCAGATAGGCCGTTTATCTTTGCATATCCGTGAAATGCAGACCGGTCTTGTACTATTTGCCGGACGCGTAACAGATCCGAGATAGATAAAAAGCGGAAGGCGGAAATTAGAAGGCGGAAAGCATTCGTGGCGAAATTGAGAGCGCGAACCATTTCATACTTCATACCTCATATCTCATACTTCATACTTCACTAAACAAGCGTATCTCTCATCGGTGCAAATGACATCCGGTGAATCTCGCACGGGCCATGTTCGGTGATCGCCTGCACATGTTGGGCCGTTCCGTACCCTTTGTGCTGAGCAAAAGCATATTCGGGATAACGGTCGTGTTGTGCCAGCATCCAGCGGTCACGCGCAACCTTAGCCAAAATCGAGGCACAGGCGATAGAGAGGCTCTTGCTGTCCCCACGGACAATACTTTGTTGGGGTGTGGGCAAAGAAGCCAAACGAATCCGGCCGTCGATCAGCAAATAGTCGGCCGGAACCGATAATTGAGCCAACGATTCTCGCATCGCTTGTTTGGTCGCCGAAATAATTCCATCTCGATCAACCACGGCCGCAGGCACCAGCGACACACCGAATGCAAACGCATATTCTCGCACCAGCAAATCAAATTCATCCCGCTTTTTAGCACTAATCTTTTTTGAATCGTTGACAACAGATAACTTTTCGAGTGCAGATGTGTCTTCTAACGGCAAAACAACGGCCGCCGCCGAAACAGGCCCAGCCAAAGCCCCTCGACCCGCTTCATCAAGCCCTGCAATATGCCGATACCCCTGAGTGGCAAGCGGCTGTTCAAACGATAAATCGGCCATATCCTCTAATCATCATACACGCCGCGCATCCCTTTACGGCGAATATTCCAGACCTCAACAAACATATCGAACGAATCTTTAAGTGGATTAATCCGGCTATTCGGCCGGTAATGCCATTCAATCGGGATTTCGATCACTTTGTAGTTATGGCGCAAGGCGATAAACAACACCTCGACATCAAACGCCCAACCGTCAATCGTTTGTCGTTGCGCAATATCACGAGCTGCCTCGCGCCGAAACGCTTTAAATCCGGCTTGCGTGTCATGAAATCCCGGAACAGCCAGCAAACGAACGATAAAATTAAACACGCGCCCCATAATATGCCGATACTCCGGCTCATCATAGCGTACCGCGCCCGGTGCTTCGCGACTCCCAATCGCCACATCATAAGCATCCGCTTGAGGGGGCAAAAATTTAACCACTTCAGCGATCGGCATCGATAAATCGGCATCAGCAATAAAGAGATAGGCACCACGGCCGGCAAGCAAGCCGGTTCTCACGGCCGCCCCTTTCCCCTGACGTGGCTCATCAATCACCCGCACATAAGGGAATTTAGCCGCAAACTCATCAGCGATTTGCCGCGTTTCGTCACGACTATTGTTGTTCACAATAATCACTTCGATTTCTTCATCTTGGCTATCAACAAAGTGGGCCACTTGTGGAATGGTACGCGGCAACCGTTTGGCCTCGTTGTATGAGGGAATGACGATAGTTAATAGAGGTTGAGATGAAAGATTGTTATTGTCTGATAAAGACATATAGGATTTTAGATTTTGAATTTTAGATTTTAGATTTTAGCCAGGTGCTATCTAAGTTTATGGATGATTGTCTGTCTAAATTTGCGAATCGTTTCGTTGATAAGCTAGCGGGGGATGATACATGGGGGGGTATTGATCGTCAACTGTCTTGAGGTGGAGAAAGGAGAGCCGTTAGCTCGTCGTCGGTGATCCGTCGGGTAGCTTGAATACGGCGACGTTGGGGCAGGAGCTTAAAGAAGCCGAACAGTCCGGCTAGCTGGCCTCGCAGTCGCGCGCGTGCCGCCTCGCCACGCCAATGACGCACCGCTTCACGGCCGATTCGCCATTGGGCTGACCAAATTTTGGGCCAGTGTTTGCGTAGCAACGAGATCGGATAATTCTTCCAAATCAAATATAGAAAATTACGGCCGTCGTAATAGCTACTGGTCGCCCCACTACCGCCAGACGCTTTCAGTTTGTGATAAATCACGGCCGTTGGTTGGTACCAAACTTTGTACCCCGCTAAATTAATACGCCAACCTAAATCAACATCTTCACATGAAAAATAGAGCGTATTATCGAGAAACCCGACCTCATCTAGCACATCGCGCCGATAGGCAACCGCCGCGCCACAGCCACTAAATACCCGCTCCGGCCGGTCGTATTGGCCGGTGTCCTTTTGCCACACCCCACGATTAGCGGGTGTCCCATCAAGCCGATAAAGATCACCGGCCGTGTGAAAAGTATCGCGGTCATCAAAAAGTAATATTTTGCCGATCACACTACCGATTTGCGGGTCGATAGCGAAAGTCGCCGTCAGCTCTTCCAACCAATTCTCCGCGACTTCCGTATCATTATTCAATAAGACAATGATATCCCCTTGAGCGATATCGTATCCGGCATTACATGCACCGGTAAATCCGGTATTGTGGCCCAGCTCTAGCAAACGCACTTCTGGGAAATGGGTCCGTGTATAGTCCTGAGAGCCATCACTCGACCCGTTATCAACCAAAATCGTTTCAAATTCGGTAAATGTCTGGCGACGAAGCGAATTAAAACAATCATCGAGATGATGTCGGCCGTTCCAGTGAGGAATGATTATCGATACAAACATAAAAGGGGGGTAATTTTAGATTTGGGGTTTTGGATTTTGGATTTTGGGTTTTGGATTGAAAAGCGCGGCGCATGGCGGACCTCATTCGTCACTCATCATTTGTCTTCCATTTGGTCAAGGCACTCTGCCAATGCTTCTTGCCACGGCCGGAGCGTGATTCCGATCGCTCCCCCCGCGATATTGGCTAACTGACCATATGGGGGCGGGGTCGATGCTCGCTTAAATTCGCTACCGAGAATCGGATCATTTTGGACGTGGTCCAAACCGGCCAAACGGCAAATTTCATTCGCAAATTCCCAGCGGGAACAAGCCCCTTGATTCACAAAGTGATAGGTCCCATATTGACCGGTACGAATCAATTGGCTAATCGCGAGAGCAAGGTCGTGAGTGTATGTGGGATTCCCGATTTCGTCGGTGACAACGCGAATTTTGCCACTGTTACGAGCACGCCGCAAAATCGCATGGATAAAATTCCGGCCGGTGGGAGAATATAGCCAAGCGGTCCGCACAATATAGGATTTCCCCCAAATCGAACGCACATTAAATTCTCCGGCCGCTTTTGACCGGCCGTATGCATTGGGCGGTGAAGGTGGCGTCCATTCAGCATAAGGTTCTGTATCTCGCCCGTCAAACACTTCATTGGTACTGACTTGAACCAGTGGAATATCCTGCGCCTGACAAGCCAATGCCAGATTTTGCGGGCCGAAGCCATTCACACAATACGCCAATTCCGGATCACTTACGCATCCATCAACGTTGGTATAGGCGGCACAATTAATCACAATGTCCGGTTTAGCTTGTTCAATCACCGCAAAGAGTTGTGCTTTATCACTAATATCTAGGTCATCACGATCAACCGCAGTTACCTCATCTTCGACTAAAACCGTCTGTAAAGCTTGGCCCAATTGACCATTGCCACCTGTAATCAAAATATGCATGGGATAAATTACCTGTTGCTAATGAGTAAGTCTAGCGTCACACTTTGTACACATTTACACGTACGCAAAAACTAATTAGGGTAAGAACACAAAATGCAAGTATAGCTCGAAGACCCCGATTTTTACATCTTTTTACCTAAAGAAATCAAGCC
>WTJY01000103.1 GCA_011524645.1 Anaerolineales bacterium
CATCGGTGACAGACTCATCACCTGCAGGGAAGCTACCTCGGGCCTCGCTATAATTTTCATACTCAATCGCACGATCCGCACGGGACTGGGCCAAGTCGGTTGGATCAACCTGCCACATGGTGACTTTGGCCCCAGCAAGCCCTTCACAGCCCAACACATATTCATCACAGGTGTCAGACTTAAAGACGGAACCGGTAATCCAAGCTCCGTCTTCTGGCACAACGGGCGGCGTAATACCCGATTCGGCCACAAAGAATGAGATTTGTGTTTTGCTCGTGTGGCCAACCATGTCAGCAATTCGCGTTGTCAAGGTATATGCACTATTTTCTAGCAACGGTGTGCTAAGCACCCCTGTGGCTTGCTCTGTCCCGACCGACAACATCCCAGTTACATCGATAATCGCCCCATTGACCGTTTCAAGTTCTGCTGAGAAAGAAGCCAAATTTAAGTCCGAATAGAAATCAGAATAGATCACATCGATCTGTGGCTGTGTTGTATAAACGGCTCGACGATCGGCCGGTTCTTGAATACGAATCGCAGGGCCACCCAAGTCCGCAAACATCATCGTCGTTTCGATCTGAGATTGCCCGATCGCATCGGTCGCAATGACATTGATGACGGTTTGTGTTTTTTCTACCGGAATGGTTGCATTGTAACTATTGTCGCCATTGATTGTTGCGACAACGCCATTAACCATTACTTCGCTGATCTGATGTTCATCATCCAGTGTGCCGGTGACCTGGATGGTGTTGCTAGACACGGTTGTGTCTTCAGTCGGCGTTAAAATTTCGACAACTGGCGGATCAATATCATGATCATTCGCAATCCATGCTAAATCTATAATATCGATCTTGCCATCCGCATTGAGGTCTTTTGTAACCGGATAACAATCTAAATCGGATGTGCAGTCCCAAGACTCTCCGAGATCACGTACATCCATTTCGTCTACATCTTCATCACATTGGGTGTCTGTTTCATAGCAATTGCTGTTCCCCACAACCCGAGCCGAACCGGTTCGCACCATATTTTCGGCCGTACGATCCATCTCACGGCTGGGGAAGTCACTGACATCCTCGGCATGGGCTTCATGAACATGTGCAGGTGTGGTTGAATGGTAAGCCAATATGGGGGAAACGGCCGCAAAGAGCATCTGTCCCACCATAAACAAGCTGACCCACACACGCCACGCATAGTTTAACTGCCCATTTCGAGACATCCAGAGGGTAAACAGTAACCCGATTAAGCCCATCAAGAACAGGACAACACGCCCACTATCAAGCGTATCATTTTGGGCCACCTGTGCTAAGTTTAGACTTCGGCCATTACCTGAACCGATGTTATTGTCATTGCCGTTGTTGCTTTGCGCCACAACAAGGGGCACGATACTCGCAGTTGTTAAGTTAACATCGCTGTTGAGCGTGTTGAGACTCACTTGATTTGCAGGGACGGCCGTATCTGCCCCATAGACGGTCGCCAAGGTCAAATCACTGTTCCCTGCATCCAAAACAGTGAATTCGATTGTTGCCACAACGCTGTCGGCCGTTGCTCCTGTCTGTGGGCCAACCCCTACACAGCCAATCCGAATCGTACCAGCTTCTGGCTCGGTCCATGCGGGGCAATAGGTATCGCTCGTCGCCGTATCAAACGACTCGCCCACGTAGACATTATTGACATATAGTTTGCTTTCATCGAAAGAGAGATCAAACTGCACCCCATTCAATGGGGCTGTCAAATTCAACAACTCAACGACCGCTTGGAATGAAGACCCCACGGCTGGAGAAGATGAAAGCGGTGTGATTGTCAGGACGTTTTCTTGCGTTACCACTTCGTTGATCACAATGTAATCAGTTCTCGTGCGTGTGGTTGTGCCATTCGCGTTAGTTCCAGATAGGGAAACGGAATAGATTCCCGGCTGGTTGTAAATATGAGTGGGGTTTGGATCAGATGACAGTGTGCCATCACCAAAGTCCCAATTAAACGCAGTCACATCAGGTGCATCGCTGGTGAACGTAACCGCGAGCGGAGCTTGCCCTACCGTCACATCGGCCGAGAAATCAACTGTCGGTGGTTCCGGTATCGGTGTTGGTGTTGGCGTAGGCGTTGGTGCATCGATCACTTCTGTATCTGGGCGTGTACCGGTCACAATCGTGGTTCGCTCAGAAGTCGCCAACAGCACATCATAATCAGTCCCTACTATCATCATGGGGGTGTCAGCGATAACTGTAAAGGTCACAATTTCAAATTGCCCTGGACCGATTTCCGGAATCGTCCATGAAACACGCCCATCCGCCAATGTCCCACCATTGATATAGGTTACGTTGGCGGGCAAGGTCGCGGTAACAAGCACATTGGTAGCCGAAATCAAGTTTGTACTGGTCACTTGAACACCCAATGTAATCAGCTCATTGGTGTAGCCTTGGCTCGGTGTGACATCTGTAATGTCAATCGACCGAGCGATCGCGGGTGTATTGATGATCGTCGCACCTAAATAGGCGGTCACCCGCCCAGATTCACCATAACGGGGTTCCCCCACCAAAACATCTTTCAATCCATCCCCATTGACATCAGCAGCCGAGATAATGCGATGACCAAAACGGTTGTCATCTTGATCCGCATCACGCACCATATTCCAGTCAGGGGTATGCGCCAACCCTTCGGTGGAACCGAAGAAGATTGCGGTTCGCCCAGCTCGTACGTCACCATATTGGGAATATTCATCCCCACTAACACCGATATCATCGATATTGTCCCCATTGACATCTCCCAATCCGGCAACGCTCCAGCCCAATGCGGCATAAGCCATTTGTCCTTCAATTTGCCAATCAGGTAGACGCTCAGACAAACCAAGACCCGCGGCCGATCCATAGAACGCCATCACACGACCTTCACCAATCTGATCATCAGTATAATTTTGCCCACCAATTAAGACATCGTCATACCCATCATTATTCACGTCACCCGCCCCAGCAACGCCAAATCCGGCACCGATCTGTTCTTGGTTTTGTGTACTTGTAAATGTCCAATCGGCCGTATCGCTCAGCCCTGTCTCTGAGTTATAAAAGACATACGCTTTACCTGCCCAAGTCAAATCCCCAACTGTATAGCCAAACGCACTGGTCACAATATCGATATACCCATTACCATCGATGTCTCCGGCCGCGCTAAGTGAATGGCCAAAGTCAATTTCCGCTTGGTCTCCGGTGGCGGTCCATGGTTCTCGCGTCAAATCCAGCCCGCTACTTGAGCCATAGTAAACATAGATACGGCCGGTATCCACCCCGATAATCGCATCATCATAGTTTGGCGCACCAATCAGAACATCATCGAATCCGTCTTGGTCAATATCACCCGCCGGAGCTACAGCGTGACCGAAATTGGAGTTGACTTGTCCATCATTGATAATGGTGGGACTGTCCCCCAAGCCGTCCTCTGCACCATAATAAATATAGATCCGCGCATAACGGCCGTTGTCGCTCTTTTGTCTTTGACCAATGATGACATCAGCGTAGCCATCATTGTTCAAGTCTCCAGCCCCGCTGACACTAAACCCGAACCATCCACCAGTCTCTGAGCCTGTTGCTTCCCAACGAGGCTCCGTTTCTAAACCGTACGGTGAGCCGTAATAAAGCGCTACGCGGCCAGCATTGGCTAGCGTTGTCTCAGGGACATCATAGAGGAAACTTCCCACGAGAATGTCATCAAAGCCATCCCCATTGACATCCCCCGCGCTGGCGGTGTTGTAACCGAATTGTGCCTGATTCTGATTCTCAGAATCTTCCCAAGTTAGTGAGGTTTCCACCAGTGGCACACCGCTCAACGGGTAGCTGGTCACTCCCAGCGTCGCATTGTCGATAATCAGTGAATACACGCTCTCGTCCATAGTGGTGTCACTCTGAATCACAAGCTCCACAGAGGCCCCTTCGCCCGGATCAAGCCGGGCGAGTTGCCAACTGATCGTCGAGCCATCAAAACTGTCTCCACCACCGACATAAGTCGATC
>WTJY01000260.1 GCA_011524645.1 Anaerolineales bacterium
TTATTACCCCCTATGGTGGTCAGGCCCGCCATTTGCGCGAGTTAATACCGGCCGAAGAAATCGAAATCAGCACCGTTGACGGCTTCCAAGGACGCGAAAAAGAAGTGATCCTCATCTCGCTCGTCCGCTCCAACCCCGACGGAGAAATCGGCTTTCTCACCGACACCCGCCGTATCAATGTGGCGCTCACCCGCGCCCGCCGCCACTTGCTCGTCATCGGCGACAGTGCCACCATCACCGCTCACCCCTTCTATCAAGACCTCATCACCTACTTCGAACAAACCGGCGCATACAAATCGGTCTGGGAAGAACTCTATTAAAGCGACTTGATCAGACGCAACTTATTGACTGCGCCGCACATCCACAGCCACAACAAGTTTATGTTCCCCACCACCAAAAAATATCCCTTTTAAGGGGGTTACATCTGTAAAATCGCGCCCCCAAGCGAGGGTAATATGTTGCACATGGGGAATAAGATCATTGGTCGGATCAAAATCAACCCATCCCATCTCAGGCACATAAACAGACACCCATGCATGGGAAGCATCTGCACCTTGCAACTTTTCTTGTCCCGGCCGTGGCAATGTCTCGATATAACCACTCATATAACGCGCCGCTAGACCGCGTGACCGCAGGCAAGCCAGCATAAAATGGGCGAAATCCTGACAGACACCGCTTTTTGTCGCGTAAACCTGCCCGATCGATGTGTAAATACTAGTCGCTCCCGGCTTGTATTCAAACTCTTCAAATATCTGTTGCATCAGATCGCGTGTTGCCGCCAAAATCGGCCGCTTAGGGGTAAAAGCACGAGCACTATACTCATACGCCCCACCAAATGCGGAAGCAAGAGGGGAATCAATTGTAAATTCTCGAGCCGCCAGCAATTCACTCGACGAATCCGTTTTTAAGCGATCCGCGACCATTTCCCATGAAGGGCTATTTAACGCCCAGTTCTCATAGCTTGATCTGTCTTGCGGATTGTCAGCAGAGGGTGTGACTTTAACCTCACTCGAAATCGTAATCCCCATTTCACTGTGCGGCTCTCGCACTGTAAAATAGAGAACTGAATTGCCAAAATAATCCTGACGCAAACTATGATCACGCCAAATCGGTGCCGTACTAACCTGATGCGTCAAACAATTTTGGTTGAAAAGAGGGGTCGAAAAGCTACGCGGCACCATACGGGCCTCGTTATAACTCAGACTCGCAGGGCTGGTATATTTGTATTCTGTCGTATGGGTAATCGTAAATCGAATCATCAGTCCAGATTCCCAGTCTACTGATCAATATCAGCAGGCAAATTAATCAGCGGTTGATGCACTTCCGCATGGGTGAAATAATATTTGCTAACAATCATCGAGATGTTGCTAAGCTTGGCACTCACGACACCAAGTAGTTCATCAAGCTGCTTGCGCACCTGAATCGGCCGATCGCTTGATGCCTCAGCCCCATCTTCAGCCGAACGGGCCACTAACTCAGAAATATCACCAACCCGCAGAGCGGTAATCGCCGCTAAAATATCTTGCTCTTCACGGCTCAATCGGTAACTAACAGATTCCCTAGGTAGCTCTTTCAGATTCGCTTGCAGTCGCTCAAGTTGAAAAATTAGAGAGCGTGGGCAATCAGGATCAAGCAGTATCTGTTCTAGCACCAGCTGCAAATGCAAGTAAGAGCGATAACGTCGTCGATAAGTGATGATATTGTCAGTCGTCGTCAGTAGGTCTTCCAGCAAAGCCGCTTCCGTTTCTTCACTCGAAACGGCCGAAAAAGTAGCGCGCACCAGTGAAATCAAAAGCTGAGATCGCTCCAAGCGGACCCCCATGTCGATAAAGAACCAGCCAAAACCACGGGTCATACTTTCATTCAAATAGCCAGAAAATGAGCGGAGGCGCATAATCAACTTGTTCAGTTGTTCACGAATTTGCTGCAAGCTAAATTCATCCTGCTCTTTACTCATTTCAAACCACCGTTGCCCCATCGTATCAATAACCGGCCATACTTCAACAGACCATTGATTCCGAACCGCATAAGCGGCGTTGGTCAAAGCTTGTAGATTAAAAACAAGCGACCCAACACGATCCGGATCAAGCATGACAGATAGAAGTTCAGCCTCTGGTTGTGCCAACATCTCTTTGGTCGTATCGGCCGGAATATCTGGACCGCCAACAAATCCAGGGTAAGTCAGCGTGAGATGGGTTAAAGCTTGTAATAGCTTTTCAAAGGAAAGAATCTCCGCCTCATCATGAGCCGGTAACACATGAAAATAGAGATCTAAAATAGTCCGAAGCAATCGAGCCGTCGCTTCAATTCGTTCAGCATATCGACCAACCCAAAAAAGATTTTCCGCCTCACGACTAGAGACAGTAAGGCTTTGTTTGATCGAATTAAGTAGCTGCTCTGAATGTAGCCAAAGCGTCTTATGCCGTTCCGTTTCATCCGACAAAACCCACGTATCACGGCTAATCCCACCCGCATAAGCAGAGACGTTAAAATACCCTTGTTTGATCGAGCTACGTGTCAAGCCGCCGGGCATCACCTCATAACCGCCAGCGGCCGAATCAGGCTGATCAGGCGATGTTTTCGCAACCGCAAAACTGCGCAAAATCGTATACCGAGGCTCCAGTTCGTCTTCGACAAGCGAAGGAACAGTGGAAAAACTAACTTGTTCTTGCCCTACAAAATGGGTCGGATTCGATTTAATGCGCTCGCGTAATGCTTCAGTTTGCGACCGGCTCAAATCATGACCGAAAATCGTATCTGTATCGGCCGTGCGAGAAATATGCTTGATAATGAGCTTATTGATGTGGGTCAACACATAGTTCAATTCTTTGGGCTGCCCACACCACCATGTCGCAGCCGAAGGCAAGATTAAATCTTCACCAAGAAAATAGTTAGCCAAGGCGGGCATAAATGGCATCAACCCAGGGTTCTCTAAAACCCCACTCCCCAGCGAGTTCGCCACAAACACATTTTGCCGCCTCACAGCCTCCACCAAACCGGAAATCCCAAGCTGGGAATAATCAAGTAGCTCGAGTGGATCACAAAATGCATCGTCAACCCGCCGCAACAAGACATCTACTGGCTGCAATCCGTTGATCGTTTTAAGCCACACAAGGCCGTCACGGACCGTTAAATCATGCCCTTGCACCAGCAGAAAACCAAGGTAACTAGCCAAGTAAGCATGTTCAAAGTAAGTTTCATTAAATGGACCGGGGGTAAGAATCGCTACTTGAGCCGCATCGGTACGGGTCTGAGCCATACGATAAAGCGTTTTACGCATATGGCGAAAAAAGTTAGATAGCCGCCGAATCCTACCCTCTTTAAACATATGGGACATCACGCGGGAAGTCACCATGCGATTTTCAAGTGCGTAGCCGGTACCAGATGGCGCTTGTGTACGATCTCCAAGAACCCACATCCGACCATCTGGACCACGGCCGAGATCGGCCGCATAGAGGGTTAAAAGATTATGGGGATAGGATATACCGGCGATCGGCCGTAAAAAACCGCTGTGGCTGTAAACCAACCCCCACGGCAAAAGACCTTTTTTAATAAGCTTCTGCTCGCCATAAATATCCGCCAAAATTAAATTGAGCAAGTGGGCTCTTTGTGCCACGCCCGCTTCAATTTCAGCCCAATCATTTTGGCCAATAATCATAGGAACCGCATCTAAACGCCACGGCCGTGGCTTGCTCTCCATATCACCATGAATATTGTAGGTTACCCCATTTTCTTGGAGCAATTGGCGAATATCATGTTGAATACGATGACGATCTTGGTCGCTTATCATGGCTAAATGATCCACAAGACCGCGCCAATGGGGCTGAACTTGGTCACCTCCAAGGGTCAGTTCATCATATATGGTTGCTTGTTTAATATAGTTTGCAAAGAAGGAGTTCATAACCGTCACAGACACCTTGAAACATCAGATCGTGCTGAATGGTTCATGTATACACGACAAAAGCGATTCTATTTTATGAGCCAAAACGGCGTAAATCTAGCGTATACGGAAATTCACCACTACGCAATTCGACCGGCTGCTGGGGCAAATCGGCCGTCGATTCACTTTCCGGCACAAACAGCCGTGTCGCCGGAGGTGGTGTCGCCCCAAATGTAAGCGTTTCGCTCAGTGGCGTATGACCAAACTCCCAAAAACGGCTCACGCGGCGAGACTCAGCAACGTTGGCATTAACTGGGAATACATCATAATTCCGGCCGCCCGGATGCACCACATGATAGGTACAACCACCGACCGAGCGTTGATGGCGAATATCATGTTGAATACGATGACGATCTTGGTCGCTTATCATGGCTAAATGATCCACAAGACCGCGCCAATGGGGCTGAACTTGGTCACCTCCAAGGGTCAGTTCATCATATATGGTTGCTTGTTTAATATAGTTTGCAAAGAAGGAGTTCATAACCGTCACAGACACCTTGAAACATCAGATCGTGCTGAATGGTTCATGTATACACGACAAAAGCGATTCTATTTTATGAGCCAAAACGGCGTAAATCTAGCGTATACGGAAATTCACCACTACGCAATTCGACCGGCTGCTGGGGCAAATCGGCCGTCGATTCACTTTCCGGCACAAACAGCCGTGTCGCCGGAGGTGGTGTCGCCCCAAATGTAAGCGTTTCGCTCAGTGGCGTATGACCAAACTCCCAAAAACGGCTCACGCGGCGAGACTCAGCAACGTTGGCATTAACTGGGAATACATCATAATTCCGGCCGCCCGGATGCACCACATGATAGGTACAACCACCGACCGAGCGTTGATGCCATGTATCAACAACATCAAACACCAATGGCGCTTGAATCCCGATCGTAGGATGAAGTGCCGATGGGGGTTGCCATGCTTGATAACGCACCCCAGACACATATTCACCCACAACCCCTGTATTCTGGAGCGGCAGTTGATAACCATTGCAGCTAATCGTATAGCGTGAGTTATTCAAACCACGGGTCTTCACTTGCAAACGCTCTACAGAAGAATCGACAAAGCGGGCCGTCCCCAAATTGGTTGCTTCTTCCCCCAAGACATGCCAAGGCTCAATGGCGGTCCGCAACTCAAGCTCAATATCACCCACCATGACGGTCCCACAACGTGGGAATCGAAACTCATAAAATGGATCAAGCCAGTTTTTGTCAAAGGGGTATCCAAACGCTTGTAGTGTATCGATTACATCGTACAAATCGGCCATCACATAATGGGGCAATAAAAAGCGGTCATGAAGCTCTGTTCCCCAGCGAACCAATTTATGGCGATACGGCCGTTGCCAAAACAAACTCACCAATGACCGCACCAATAACATCTGCGTCAAGCTCATTTGAGCATGTGGCGGCATTTCAAACGCTCGAAATTCAACCAATCCCAGACGACCACTGGCCCGATCTGGCGAATACAGCTTATCAATACAAAATTCAGCACGATGAGTATTCCCAGTTAAGTCAACCAACTGATTTCGCAAAACGCGATCAACCAACCACGGCGGCATATATTTCCCTGCTTCATAATCAGGAATTTGACTAAACGCGATTTCAAGCTCATACAACCGATCAACTCGCCCTTCATCAACACGTGGGGCTTGGCTGGTCGGCCCGATAAATTTACCTGAGAAAAGATAAGATAACCCAGGATGATGTTGCCAAAAAGTAACAAAGCTCTGTAGCAAATCAGGCCGTCGCAGAAACGGACTATCGGCCGGTGTGACCCCTCCCAACGTGACATGATTGCCTCCCCCCGTACCGGTATGCTGACCATCCAGCATAAATTTTTCGGTCCCAAGCCGACATTGACGTGCTTCTTCGTAAAGTGCTGTGGTTATATCAACCATCTCATGCCAGCTGTGGGCTGGGTGAACATTGACTTCGATAACACCGGGGTCTGGCGTAACCGCCATTTTTTGCAACCGCCAATCAGTGGGCGGCTCATACCCTTCGATAATCACAGGAAGTTGTAGCTCGGCCGCAGTTTTTTCAATAGCGGCGATCAACTGCAGATAATGTTCTAGGTGGCTAAGGGGAGGGAGGAAAAGATAAAGACGGCCGTTGCGTGGTTCGATACATAAGGCGGTATGCGGCACATCCTTCCAAACGGTCGTGGTAAAAGGGGATGAATGTGGAACAGATTCTCCCGTGTCAGGTTGTTCCAACATCGCGTAAAAATCGGCTAACGATGGCGCATCGTCTTGATCATAAGCCAGCGGGTCTGACTCAAATTGAGGAAGTCGTTCTTCCGGTGCAACCCAAGGCAACGATTCAAGCGGCAGACGTAGACCAACAGCCGAATCCCCCGGCAGCAAAATAAGATGATCCCGTCGCAAAGGCCAACGAACACTATGCCAACATTGCTCAGCGTAATTCCATTGCAGTGGCAAAACGAACCCAACCGGCTCGTCTAATCCTTGTTCAATCAATTGGGCCAAGCGGCGTCGCTCGTTGCTGTCTTTTAAGTTCGCCTTTTCAGAATCTAAATTAATCGGAATACGAGATTCTTGCCATAGTTGATAAAAAACATCTTCATGAGCAGCCATTACACAATTTTGGGGCAAGTGTAGCCATTGTGTTAAACGTCGCAGAAATTTTTCCGCATCCGTTCGGCCGTGGCCGTAATCAGTATCAACACGCGCCAATAAATCGGTATTCCGCCACATGGGCACACCATCTTGACGCCAATAAACAGCCAGCTGCCAGCGTGGCAACTCTTCCCCCGGATACCATTTTCCTTGCCCATAATAGAGCAATCCACCAGAAGCGAAACGGTTTTGCAAACGACGTAGCAAATCACCAGCCAAACGGCGTTTGTGGGGGCCATCGGCCGCTGTATTCCATTCAGGGGCTTCCATATCATCGATCGAAACAAATGTTGGCTCCCCTCCCATCGTTAAGCGCACGTCATGGGTCGCTAAATCCTGATCGATTTGCTCACCTAGTGCCATAATCTCTTGCCATTGCTGATCACTGTAAGGCAAAGTCACACGTGGGTCTTCATATATACGGGTCACATGGTTATCATGCCGAAAAGTCACTTCACAGGGTTCGAGCGCGCCGGTAACCGGTGCGGCACTGGTGGGGTCTGGCGTACATGCTAGAGGGATATGCCCTTCAGCGGCAAACAGCCCAGATGTAGGATCGAGACCGATCCAGCCAGCCCCAGGAATGTAGATTTCCGTCCATGCATGTAAATCGGTAAAATCTTTATTGGGTCCGCTCGGTCCATCAAGAGATTTTTGATCGGCCGTTAACTGAACCAAATAGCCAGACACAAAGCGAGCCGCCAACCCTAGGTGACGCGCAGCTTGCACCAAAACCCACGCAAAGTCACGACAAGAACCCAGATTACGTTCAAAGGTTTCTTCGCAACTCTGAATACCGGGTTCCATCCGAATCGAGTAATCAAGAGTCTCCCACAGTTTTTGGTTAATCATCACCAAAAAATCGATAATCTGTATCGGCTCACGCGGGATATCAGCCAGCCACTGGGTCAACAAGGGGCCGTCATCTTTGATTTCAAAATAGGGCAAAAGCTCCTTTTTCGTTTGCTTGTCATACGCAAACGGGTAGTTTTCGACAGAATCCTCTACAAAGAAATCAAACGAGTTAATCACAGTCATATCTGCGACCAAATCGACTTCGACATATAGTTCAGACGCTTTTTCAGGGAACACAAGACGGGCCAAGTAATTACCAAACGGGTCTTGTTGCCAGTTAATAAAATGATTTTCCGGCCGAATCTTTAATGAGTAGGCATGAATAGGGGTACGGCTATGCGGAGCCGGCCGTAGGCGCAAAACATGTGGAGACATAGCCACAGGCCGATCATAAGTGTAGTGAGTGACATGATTGATACCAACTTTGATAGACATATCCGGTTTCCATTAATAAGGGTTTAGTTTAGAGTTTGATTGTGGCTTCGAGCTGACAAATATTATTGCCAAATTAGGGGAAACAAAATTTTGGCAAATATCGAGCATTAACCATCCCATGATTTTATCAAGCAACCAAGACTAAATTTATCCAGAGAATTTAACGCAATCTCGTCAAAACTGCCCATTGCTGATTCCACAAAACAAGGTAATTTTCACTGTAAATAATCTTAGTAACATTTTCTTACATTCTCCCCTCTCACAAATTGGGTCTCGGGAAGACAGGTCTCAAATAAATTCACCTCGGCATCAACCAACTTTCAAAACAACACATCCGTTTTCCTATAACCGCTTCTGTTGATTGAACTTATGTTGCCAGCCTCGTCAATTTGGACCATATGTAGCTCTTCTACAGCCGAATTTTTAATTTACAAGGCGTCACTATGACTAATCCCCGCCATAATTTCAGCTCTTATGCCAACCACAACCCGATGTTCTATGATGAGATGTACGTCAGTGCTCACGAACCGCGTGAACACTACCAACATTTGCACAATCTCCTCCAAACCTTTGAACAAAGTGATTTAGCAAAGAGACAGCAAGCATCAGACTTATCATATTTACATCAGGGCATCACCTTCACCGTATACGGTGATCGTCAGGGAACAGAGCGAACCTTTCCATTCGATTTACTACCGCGAATCATTACCGCGAAAGAATGGGATATCATCGAACGAGGGCTAGAACAACGATTACGCGCAATCAATTTATTTTTGCACGATTTGTATCATCAACAGAAGATTTTGCGCGACAAAGTCGTACCACGAGAACTCATTATGAGTTCTCGTCATTTCCGCAAAGAAATGATCAATATCGATTTGCCTCACAATGTTTATGTTTCCATTTGTGGCAGTGATTTAGTTCGAATAGGGGATGGCTCGTTCGCCGTATTAGAGGACAATTTGCGCGTGCCAAGCGGTGTATCCTACATGTTAACCAACCGGCAAATCATCAAATCTGTCTTTCCCCGTTTGTTTCAGAATTATGGCATTCGGCCGGTAGATCGTTATGGGCAAGCACTCAAAAGCACCCTACATTCTTTGGCGGCAGAAAATACCAACCCGACCATTGTGCTATTAACGCCCGGCCGGTTTAATTCAGCCTATTTTGAACATACCTTTCTAGCCAGACAAATGGGTATTCGGCTGGTCGAAGGTCAGGACTTAGTCGTACATGACAATGTAGTCTACATGCGCACCACGGCCGGATTACAGCGCGTCGATGTCATCTACCGTCGAATCGATGATGATTTCCTTGACCCTGAATATTTTCGTGCCGATTCGTTGTTGGGTGTCCCCGGTATATTTGGAGCCTACAAAGCGGGTAATGTCGTGCTCGCCAATGCGGTCGGCACCGGCATTGCTGATGACAAAGCGGTTTACGCCTATGTCCCACGCATCATTCGCTACTATTTGGGTGAAGATCCAATCCTGAACAATGTTGAAACTTATATTTTGAGAGAGGAAAAAGCCCGCAAACACACGCTTGCGAATTTGGACAAACTCGTGGTCAAAGCGGTCGGTGAAGCGGGTGGCTATGGTATGTTAATCGGACCACATAGCACACCGGAAGAGCGGGATAAATTCGCCACATTGATCCAAGAAAACCCGCGCAACTATATCGCCCAACCGACACTAAAATTGTCAACAGCCCCCTGCTTGCTAAATGGTGAATTGGTACCGTGCCATGTTGATCTACGGCCGTACATTTTATTTGGCAAAGAAGTCACTATTGTACCAGGGGGGTTAACCCGTGTAGCACTCAAGCGAGGCTCTCTCGTTGTCAACTCGTCGCAAGGTGGTGGCAGTAAAGATACTTGGGTTTTAAATCAGTAATTAGAAATAAATGAGGTTGATATGCTTTCTCGTGTTGCAGACTCGTTGTACTGGATGAGCCGCTATTTAGAGCGGGTAGAAAACACAGCCCGTTTGATCGGGGTAAATCATAACTATATTTTAGACTCTGTGCCGGAAGAAAAGCGGCCGAAACGACTTGCAGAAGTGATTCACAGTTTAGATTTAGAAGAAACCGCTTCCCCTGATTTAGGTATGGAAACGCTCTTTAAACGTTTGACCTTTGACATGGAAGAAACCGGATCAATCGTGCAAGCCATTACATTTGCACGGGAGAATGCGCGGAATGTCAGGGAACTCATCAGTTCTGAAATGTGGACCCAAATCAATCGCCTTTATTTATCTATTACGCAAGCCAACCCCGATGAAATCTGGAATGATCAACCCCATACATTCTACAAAGACATAATCGAAGGAGTGTATCTATTTCAAGGGATTACAGATGGCACTATGAATCACAGCCAAGGGTGGCATTTCATTCAAATCGCCCGCTATTTAGAGCGTTTAGTCGCCCTAACAAAATTACTCGAAACACTCTATCCAAATGATATCGTCATGGCTGAAGTCATGCCCAAACATTTCTTCCGCCATGCGGCCGCTCTAAAGTCGGTTAGTGCCTTCGAGGGGTATTGCAAGGTCTACACCGCCGACTTACAGCCGCAGTGGGTGGTTGAGTTTCTCCTATTTAACAAAGAGTTCCCTCGTTCGGCCGCCTTCTCTGTCAATCAAATTCAAAAATCACTCAACAAACTAGCCGATATGACTGGTAAATCGAGCAATCACCGACTGCACCAGCAGGCAGGACAATTGTTTGCCACCCTACACTACAGCGATATGAGTGACATGCTAGAGCCAAACTTCAGCGACTACCTAGCCTCTGTCAAATTAAAGGCCTATCGTTTACATGACACAATTTACAAAACATACATCGACTACGGGGTAGAATAATTGAAAGAGCCCAGTGTTGGACAGACCGGTTTTAGCCCCGTAGCGCAAACATAAACAAGCAAACCCACCCAGCCAAAAACGCCACACCCCCAATCGGGGTAATCGCCCCAAGCCAGCGGACCCCACTAAAAATCAGCAAATATAAACTTCCGGAAAAGATCAAGACACCCACAAAAAAGAGCCAACCCGACCAGTCCAGCCACGCAGAAGGAGTCTGTCGTGCCAAAATCGCCACCGCCAGCATTCCCAACCCATGATACATTTGATACCGCACGGCCGTTTCAAACGTCCCCTCACGGCCGGTTTCCGCCAACAAATCCGCCAGCGCATGGGCTCCAAACGCCCCTGCTCCAACACCCACAAACATTACAATCGCACCTAAAATTAAAAAACTCTGTCCCATTTTTCTATTCCTTACTGACTACAACAATGTCACATTAAAACCGACCACGTAGGGGCGGGAAAGAGGGCGCTATCTACCGCGCTATCTCGCCCAACAGCGAGTCTTACAACAAAAACTCCTTAATATCATGACGACTACCGCTTTCTTGGTCAGACGCCAATATATTCTTAATCGCCTGCGCCACCGTTTCCGCACTGCGCAATGCCCCCGACTCTTTAAACCCAACAAAGCGATCCACACCGGGAAAATCTTCGGCCGTAGTCGCCCGAATATCCGCTTGCATCCCCGTATCGATAATCCCCGGCCCTATATTCAAGGTTTTAATCGGCCGTTCTTGATGTCCCTGCTCAATCGCAATTGTCCGTACAAAATGCTCAATCCCAGCCTTCGCCCCGCAATAAAGCGACCAACCATAAATCCCGCTCAATGCCGCGCCAGAAGAGATATTGACAATCGTTTTCGGGCAATCAGCCGTTTGAAACGCCCCAATAAACGACCGTAACAACAAAATCGCGCTCGTATAGTTGACATGAATATTGGTCATCACCTCATCAAGCGATTTATCAGACACCACCCCGACCGGATTAATCAATCCCGCATTATTAAACAGCAAAATCTCATCCCACGCTTGGCTCGCCAATTCCGCGAACAGAGCTTCCGCCTTTGCTGCGACCTCTTCCGGCCGTGACAAATCAAGCGACACGTTCTCGGCCGACCGGCCGCTACGAGACAGCTCTTTAACCGTAAACCCATCCGCCAAACATTGTGCGACCAGTGCCGCCCCTAACCCACGTGAACCACCCGAAATAATTGCCAGTTTCATCTATCACCTGTTATCTGTTTTGTTGAATAAAACCTGAGTCATATGCATGATAAAGAGTGCACGAACAACCTGTCAGAAAAGTTAACATAACTAAAAATTCCGAACAAGCATATGCTTTGTTATCCAATTTGCCCCGATTTTCGTGCCTCCGGCACGAAAATCGGGGCAATTAAAGGGGGTTTTGCAGCGGCTTCGCCGCTGCAAAACCCCCTTGGAGGGTAAAAAAACTTGATGACAACTTGTTCGTGGACCCCATGATAAATACCATCTAGTACACAAACATGTCAGCCTCTTATCATTCTTTTTCTACTCAAAAACCAAGTGTAACAAGTTTCACAGTCGCTTAAAAGAATCACTCACATTCTCAATATCTTTATCAATAGCCAAAGCCACATCAGGACGCAGACCACTACACGACTACGGCCGTGAGATTTATCCCACCGGCAAACGCCCTCCCTCATCAATAAGAAAATCAATTACACCGAAAGAAAAATCATCGCTTATAATAGAACCCCATCACTTTAGGCGTATTCTACGAATAAAACAGGCTGATACTGCCGAATTTGGTGGGATAAGCATAAATCGTTCAAAAATAGTCGATT
>WTJY01000529.1 GCA_011524645.1 Anaerolineales bacterium
TGCCAACTGATCGTCGAGCCATCAAAACTGTCTCCACCACCGACATAAGTCGATCCGGCCGGTAAACTCACGTTCAGTTCCGCCGCCGTAGCCGGAACGAGGTCGGTATTGGTCACCCGAATCGTATGGGTGACCGGATAACCGAGGTAACCGATCTCTGGGGTGTGGTGAGAAGTGGCAAACGAAGTCGCTAACGCCTGGAATTTTTCAAGAGGAGAGGTCAATTGACCTTGGGTATCAAATACCGCACCGGGAACGACGACCACGCGGCCTTCCCGCTGTTCCACATTGGAATATTGGGGTTCACCAATCACGAAATCGCTATACCCATCGTTGTCTATATCGCCGGCCCCATTGACCACAAAACCGAATCGTGTGTCGCTTGTGGTGGCATAGGGTGTCCCCATCCAATCGGGGGTGGTGGTTAAACCGGCCGTATTCCCAAAGAAGACAGCGACCAAGCCTAAATCGGCCGTATCGATCTGATCAAACTGATAGCTCCCCACACCGATATCATCAACACCATCCCCATTGACATCCCCTAAACCGGCCACGCTGTAACCAAACCCAGAATCAGCTTGCTGGCCGTTCACCTGAAAATCGGGCAATCGTTCTGAATCTCCCAACCCGTTTTCACCGCCATAGTAGACCAAAATGCGCCCCTCGGCCGCTTCATTTTCCGTATACCCAGTCGCCCCGATAATAAGGTCGGCAAAGCTATCCCCATTGACATCCCCTGCGCCATCTAAGCCGTATCCATCACCGAGTTTTTCTGTCGCTTGGACCCCGGTAACGATCCAGTCAGCTGTGGGTTGTCCACCGGCGAAATCATAGTAGACATAGACACGGCCGTTTTCATCCTGTGCATCAACCAAACCGAAACGGCCGGCACTGACCGCTAATTCCGGCACAGTTGTGTCATTCGCATCACCGATCATGCTGATCGCCGACCCGAAATAGCTGTGTGGTGCTTCTCCCACCAGCGTTTGGGCCACTTGTGCCGCATCCACACCAGCAGAATCGCCAAAGTAGATCGAAATACGGCCGGTGTTGTCCCCGATTGTCGGATCATCATACCCCGGAGAACCGATGGCGAAATCGGCAAACCCATCCCCATTTAGGTCACCCAATGAGGCCAGAGAAAGGCCGAAATCGCTCGACAAATCATCATCGCTCAGCGTGACTGGGGTTAAATCTAAACCACTCGGTGCACCATAGTACAAGTACACTTTGCCCGCTTTATTGGCCGTCGGTGCAGGGGCTGAAATCAATATATCGGCATAGCTGTCGTTGTTGACATCACCCGCACTGGCGACGGTGTAACCGAACTGCCCCCCTTGCGTGGCCCCATCTAGGACCCAACGTGGCTCTAGCTCGAGACCATCTGCGCTTCCCATATACAACTCGACTCGCCCTGCGTCGATCACACCGTTGCTAATGTAACGGGGCGCACCGACCAACACATCATCATACCCATCGCCGTTGACATCCCCCACACCGGTGGTGTGCTGGCCAAAGAATGAGCCACTTTGGCCGCTTTCCGCCTGCCAGTTTTGACTACCGGCCGTCAAATAGGTTTGACTCCAAATCGACATCTCACGGACCGCCCATTCGCCGTAGGTCCAATTTTCCCCACGAACCTTCACATCAATCACATTTCGCGGGATCGGGGTCCAGTAGTAGCGGAAGTTGTTGCTTTCTTGCGTCTCTTGAGTTAGCTGTAGTGTTGGCTCGACCCAAGTTAGACCATTATTAAAACTAATCTCGATATCGTCGCCAATAGCCATAAAGCGCAAATAGGAGTCATCATCGGGCGCAGATGTTTCAAAATTAAACGTGTGATCGCTATCTGAGGCGACCACAACCGTCTTGTCCGGTTGAATAATGGCAAATGGCTCTGAGGGTGACACAATGACATTGTCCCAATGCCATGTGTTTGGACCACAATCGGAATCACCACAGTTCGACTGAGGAAGATAGCTATGATGACCGAATGACACAATTGTCTCCCCCCAATTTTTCATACTTTCCGGCACATTCCCCTGATACCACCATAAATCTTGCTCCGGTAAGCCAAATTTCATCGTATTCCCAATGACAGTCAGTTGGAACGTGGTTAATTCTTCATTTGAGGCGGTCGGTACTGTTGCGTATGAATTGAGCGTAAGGTCTGTCTCTGCAAAATTGTCGACCAATGCCACAGACCATCCATTTTGGTTATTGAGTTTAAAACGTAAACCTTCTTGCGGCAGGCCTTGTCCGACTGTCGCAAAATCGATCGGGGACATTAGGTGGGTCCCGTATGGCATCAACCAAATTTCTACCCAATCTCCATGAGGGTTGGTTCGCACGGTCGATAAATCGAACTGGACTGTAAAATCTTGACTCGGATCAATGATCCGATTTGGCGTTAAATATGCGGCCCCGTAGTTGCTTCCAATCCCTAGACTTTCCCCGTTTACGGCCGTTAGTAAACGACCATCACAGCTATAAACCGTTTCGTCTAAACGATTAATCGTATCAATGATATCCGGATTTAAACACCCGATATTGTAATCGGCCGCCATCGCTCCCATTTGGGTTGGGTTGTTTCCCACTTGAACCGTCCAGTCCCAATTCGCGCTCGACCAAACCTGCGGAAAGGTCGGCGCAGATGAAAATGTCTCAACAAAATCTGCATTCCCCACACTCACAATCGGATCAACTTCTGGCAAGATAGGGGTAATCTCAATAAATGAGATTCGATTATTGGAAGCACCCTCTCCCTTTTTAACCGTCAAACGGCCGTCTGCGACCTCAATAACCCCTTCTTGGTCTATCACCTGTCCATTGATCCAGCCATTGCTATGGATTAGACGGACATCCTCCACATCAAAACGGTAGTACCCCCAGTTGTCTGGCTTATAATCCCCAGCGACCAATCGCACATGATAATTCCCATTCGGTAGCTCTATTTCCCAATAGTCTTCAACCTGTAAGCGTTGCATATGAATATGGGTGTCTAGCAATTGGTTTGGTGACTGTGGCAAATCGTGATCATAAGCATACATGCTGTTGTTCACACTCCAACCATAGGTATAGCCATTTGATCGCGTACCGTAGTTCATTCCGGTATCCGCAAAATACCCATCTACAATCTCTGATCCTAGCGGTTGGAAGTTGATTTTGACCGGCTGTGTTTGATCTGGGCTCGGCGTAGAGCGTTGGTCGATTTCGATAAAGTTAATATGATTAAATTTGTTTTCTGGGCCGTTGCTAATGGTCAGACGGCCGTCTGTCACTTCAATCGCAGTCGTTGTTTCTAACCAATAAGAGTTCAGGTGGGGATACGGCTGACCCGATACAACCCGCTCCCCTTCAATCTCGACATCATAGTAGCTAAAGTTGTTCCCCGCTTTCCCCACGACCAAGCGGACATCATACCAACCATCCGCCAGCGCGATTTCCCAGGTGGCGTCGATCCCTTTCCACAAATCGGTCATTCGCACATAAGTATCATACGCTTCATTCGGCGAAATAGGATCATCACTATTGTGTGTCCCATTGGAAACATCTTGGCTCCAGCCATAGGTATACCCATTTCCATGATCCTGATAGACCTCTCCACCATCTGTACGGTAATCCAAATAGACCGGAGCAGAGCTATCCTGAAAATTGATCTTGATGGGAAAACTCAACTGGGTTGGTTCGGCCGCTTGACTTGCGTGACTACCTGACAGAGCGAGTAGGATGAGTAAGACAACAGCGAAAAGAGACACGCGATGTGCCTGTGTGCGAAGAGTATGGTAGGTCATAAATGTCCTTTGTTGGGTTGGGTGATTTAGCTGATTGTGTGATAGAGGTGCATAAATCGGGCTAAATGGTGTGTTTTTGTTGTTTGTGCTTTTTCGAAATTAAATGTGTGGTGTATTTAGGATATGAGATTGATGTGATGCACGACAAACAAAAGGAAGAAACAACTTTTGATTTGTGCGAA
>WTJY01000504.1 GCA_011524645.1 Anaerolineales bacterium
GGCTGGGTGGGGATAACGGCCGTAGCCATGTCAGTCGCGGTCGGCTCGGCCGCGACAATAATCCCCAATGGGGTAGCTGTAGGGTCGGCTACCACGGCCGGTTCACCCGACCCACACGCGACACAAAACACTGTCAACACAGCCATAAATCCAAGCAGAATCGTTTGTTGTTTAATCGACATAGCTCCGATTGTAGCAAGCTCACATACGGTGTGGGGTGCAGTTAATCAACTACAAAAGTTATGCTAGAAGTTTTTCATTAGCTCGCCAAATCTTCTTCTAATTTCGATAGGGCAACTAACGTCACACCCATCTCCAACGCGGCATCGACAGTCGCATCTGTAAACCCTTCACGCGCAAACAATACATACTGTGTTTGCCATCCATCCGCGACTTGGGGCATTCGCTGACTCCGCTTGATCAAATCGGTCAATACCTGCCGCTGAACCTCCCCCACACCCCATTTCGCTTCGCCAATCAACAACCATTTTTCACGCGGTGCGGCCGCAACAACATCCAACTGCACGCCCTGCCCGCGATAACGTCTCCAAAAAGAGCCAACTTGTTCTGGCACAAAATCGAGTTGCCCACTCATGGCGGCCGCCCATACCCACTCTCGGCACAACTCTTCAAAAACATGTTCCCCAATAAATCCACGCAATTCCGCCCAAATCTTTTTTGTGGCCGCCTCTTGATACCCCCGCTCAATAGCTCCTCGTTGAGGCACAATAAAGCGATAGTAAAAACGCAGAAAGTGGTCCTTCACGAAATAACGCCCCTTTTTGTTAGTGGGCTTCGCCAACACGGGGCTCCGACGTTCTAATAGTTCCAATTCTTGTAAAAGCTTCAGATAAGGTCCAATTTGGGTATCTGCCAAACCAACCATCTTGGCGATGTCGCTCCATGAATGAAAACCGGCCGATGCGGCCGCTAAAATCGATTCATACGTCTGCGGTTCGTTTAGTTGCTCATAAATAATAACCGCAGGATCGGAGAGCATAATCCCCCCATCAACCAAGCAAACATCACGCAAGGCCGAAACAAATCGATCCGTGCGTGTAAACAACTCCATATAAGCAGGCACACCGCCCGTCACAGCATAAATCGCGACACGTTCCGTCGCATCTCTTGCAGGAAACAAATCACAAAGGGCTCCATAAGAAAGCGGGCGCAACCGCATTTGTACGGTAGAGCGCCCATAAAGTGGTGCTTGATACGAGAACACTTCACGCGCCATCATCCCGATATGTGACCCTGTCAAAATTAATTTAAGTTGAGGTATATGACTAAATCGGTGATCCCACACTTTCTGGAACACACTGCTAATCGCAGGTTGATTCCGCAACAAGTAGGTAAATTCATCTAAAATAATCAAATGGGGTCGACCATCCTGTTCGACTAGATCAGCTAAGTGATAAAGGGCATCTTCCCAATCCTGAAAAGAAAAGTCGAATGCGGCCACATCACTCAATCTTGAATCATGTTGCCAAATCGCTCGAGAAAAATCTCGCAATTGAAAAACCTCGTTATGGGTCGTTGCCATCCAATACATTGCAGGAATATTAGGATTTTGCTCCAAGAATGCTGTCATCAAGCGCGTCTTGCCGATTCGCCGTCGACCATAAACAATAGCAAATTCGGCTTTCGGAGAAGCCAACATTTGTCTTAAGATGCCTAATTCCTTGTTTCGTCCAACAAAATTCATATTTAAACTCAAAAGTGTTGATTATAAGTTTTTTAATTATAATAATTAAAAAACTTATAATCAACACTTTTGACATCTAGGCATCTACAGCAAAAATATTTCAGTCGTAAAATTACTCTAATTCAAGCTGATCTAACGTCACAACCCGATCCCCCTTCCCAGACCAAGTTTGAACATGAATCGCCTCAGCCGCATATTTCTGAGTCAATATATCCAACAAAATATCATCTTGCGTTAAATCGATTAGCGTCAACCACCCCGCAAATTTCCCATCACTATATGAAACAACCACCGCTTGATCGGCCAGAATCGCTTCGACCGTATCGATAATTTCTTCCTCTCCATCTTCAAATGCATGGTCATGCCAGCCGCAAAATGCAACGCTCTCCTCAAACCCCTCGTTCATCCAAACGACAACAGTTCTTCGCTCATCTCCTGTAGGTGACGGAATAAAAATCAACAGATCGTACTCACTAGGATTTGCATTTCTCTCCATTTGAGCAAAGTTCACCAAATGGGGTAACCGTTCAAACAGCATCGTAGCAAATCGTTGTGATTCTTGGCTCAGCTAACTGATATTTAGTGCTATCTTTTCCATTTCTCTATCTCAAAATCACTCTGGGGCGATCTAGAGACACAGCTCTAGTCACTATTTTCCAGCCCCACTCTTCCGCTCCGGCCGTGGCGGTGTATCCAGCTCCCCCTGCCGATGGGCTTCACACAGGAGTTCCACGAACTCCAGCATCGAAACCCCCATCTTGGCCGCTTCAATCTTAATATATAAGTGGTCATTTTCGGTGACCCAAGCCTGCTTCAATCGGGGTTTCTGTTTCGCCATATCTTATCTAAGCCTCTATACTTTGAATAAATTTGAGAAAGCCTTCAGACCAGCCGCTCACTTCCGCGTCCCAAATACCTTCGTAGTTAATCCCACGGGTATGTGCCGACACATCGACAATATAGTTTCGCGTGCCAAACGGGTTCGGAATCTTATTTTTCCGGTCACAGTCCTGCGAATCAGAAAAAACAATGATGCGGTCAACCGGCCGCTTTTCTTTCTTACGAATGTATTCTAAGCATTGACGTGTGAAAATACCACCACCACCAAGAGGGGTAGCCGCTTCATTGATCGTGGCCCGTAGACCGAAGCCACGACGATTCGGCACCAAAGCGGTCCCGTGGGTATCCCACGAGCCACCGGTCGCATAAATCGCCACGTCATCACACAATTCAAGCGCCAACATCGCCATCGCCGCCGCCACATCGCGACGCCGAAACTCACTTTTGCCCGACACACGCGCGCTCATTGAACCAGACGTATCGATGACAAAAATCGTATACCCCGCTAACTTTGGCAATTGAGACAAAGATTGAAACATCAATGCTTCTAACTCAGCTTCAAATCGTGGGGCATGCTTCGCGGCCGCAACATAGTTGACCGGCAACAGCCAACGGCCGTTCAACCGGCTCAACCCGGTCCGAATCAAATCATGATCCACACCGGCCGCTTCCATATTGCGCAAATTACGCAAATACGCCAACGCACCGAGCTTGCGATTGATAATCAACCGCTCCCATGTTTCACGCTTGTCATCACCACGGCTCAACGCCACTTCCCACGTATCTGGGGTCGGCAATGTGTCATCAGCAAGCTGCTTCCACATCGCGCTCTGTGCGTCGTCATCAGGGATCGGATGCACCAAGCGCAACACGTCACGCAAAGCGATCTCTTTCTTCAGCCCCTTATACTTAGCCAATTGATACGCATCAAAATTCTTAAACGCTTGTGCCAAACCGATTTTGACCTGTTTGGCTAGAGGCACACGGCCGTCTCGCCAATACAACGCCAAAAACTCAGACAACTGATCCGCACGGGTAATGATTTGTGGCAACAACGTGCCCACAAACGGCCGGTGTGACTTATGGCGGGCCATTTCCACACCGATCAAGAGCGGCACATGGCGCAATTTCTGCACCTGTCGCGCCTCACGTGCGATCTCAGCGGCCGTGGCCGGTTCGACGAGAGGTACCAGTTGAGTAATGCTATCAGCGATCGACTCGCCACCCTGATAGAAATTATCTTCCCACAAGAGGCACGCCATCACCGAGCGACGCAATAGCCCTTCAGCATCCTGCATCGCCGCAAACGCGCCAAAGCCACCCGCCACGCGGGTATCATAATCAACACGTGAATCGGTCTTTAATTTTTTCTTGTTGATTGATGCCATATTCTGAACCTCCAACATATGAGTGATCGATTTACCACTCGAA
>WTJY01000296.1 GCA_011524645.1 Anaerolineales bacterium
AACCCGACCCGCGCTATCATCAATGGCCCCACAAACCACCCCACCACCAACACCACAACCGTCACCCACGAAATCCCATTCGCCGTCCGGCGCAACGGAGTTTCCCCAAACGCGATCACCACATCATGTGTGCCCTCAGGCAGATCAAGCGCGATCAGCCCATCACTTGCTCGTGGATACGCTTCCGCCGGCTGTCCGTTCACCGTAGCAGTCCAACCCGGGTAATAAAAAGTATTGGCGATCAGCGTACTAGGAGTCTCAGCCGTGAGCACGGCCCTAAATTGTTTCGGAGTGCGGCTGTTTTCTCCAAGCGTAATCGACCGGTTGTCTTCAAATAAATCAGTTGTGTATTCAGGGACGAAATCGGCCGTGAGCGGCAAATATTCCCCTTTGGCTGTCGTCCCGATCGTTTGCGAATCCCGCTCGAACGCCTGCATGTCGGCAATCGTCGGGTCTTCTAACCCTTGGCAGTAGCGGGGGGTGAACCAAAATTGATTGGTGAGGATGAGGAGGAAGATAAAGGTAAAAGGCAAAAAGTAAAAGGCAAAAGGGGGAAGGTTGAAGGAGGAAAGCTTTTGGAGGAGGGTGTCGGTGCCGGCGGCGGTGAGGAAGGCGAGGGCGACGGCGACACAACCGAGTAAGCGCCACGGGAATTGGACAAATTCAAGCAGGGGAACGTTTTCCCAGAACCATGTGGAGGGTTCGAGCATGAGGAAGGTGTAGAGGAGGAAGATGAAAAGGAAAAAGGAAAAAGGGGAAAGGAAAAAGGAGGGAGGGTGCGATGCCGTGTCGTAGGGGCTGGATCGGTCGGGGGTTTGTCCCACTTTTTTACCGAACCATGGCACAACCGACCAATCAGCCCGCAACCACCCCCACACCATAGACAAGACCGCAGGGAAAGCGATCAACACCTGCACCAAACCGAGGGATCGGGGTGGAGAGGGGTTGAGTAGATCGGTGTAGATCCAGCGTGGGGGGGCGAATAGCTCGGCGAGGGTGACGAAGTTGCCCCAATACACAAAAATAGGGGGAATGAGTAACCGGTCGCTGTGGACGATGTTGCGCTCGATCAACGCTGGAAGCCAGAAAAAGGTGGTTAGGGTGAGGGAGAGGATTAAGGCGAAAGGTAAAAGGAAAAAGGAAAAAGATGTGAGTAGAGAGTAAAGGGTAGAGAGTAGAGAGAACAACTTCGTAGTAGGGACTGTGTCGATCGGGAGGTGTTGTTGATTTTTTACAGAACCCGCTGTCAGCCGGCTTATCTGCCCGCTCGCGCCCACATGCCGCACATATTCATACACTCCATAGGCGGCAATAATCGGGCAAAAGACCAGCGCAAATGCGTTGTGGGTTAGCAGAATCGCGGCGGTGGTCAAAGTCGTCAGCAAAAAGTAGCGACGGTTCGGGGTGTGGGCCAAACGGCCGATGCTCCACAAGGCGAGCGGTAGCAACCACCACGCAAATGATTCGGCGAGATTACCGCGAAAGTAGATATCGTACCCTTGATAGGGGGCGTACATGTAGGCGGCGGCCGCCACAAAGCTGGCGGGTTGGCTAAAATGATCGCGACTTAGCCGATACATGGTCATGCCGGAGAGCACAATCCCCATAAAAAAGGTCCAGCGTAGGGTTAGATTGAGATTGCCGACAAGGAGGGAAAGAATTTCGGCCGCATAATACGATAGCGGCGCGTAAAAGTTAAAGAGAGGAAAGCCATACCCTTGGGCCATATTGGGGGCCCAGCGACTAAAAAGGGAGCCGTTGCGTATGATATAGTCGAGTTCGGTCAGCCGTAGCAGGTGAAAGGCGACATCATCGGAGCATGGCAACCCCCAGATAATTGGCACAGTGCCGGTGAGGGAGAGAAATAGAATGGTGAGGGTCGTGGTGACCGATTGAACCAACGGATGTTCGGAAAAACGCATATCGCTTGGGGATAGAGATGAAGTATGAAGTATGAAATGGGACGCGGGTTGAGTTTCGTCAGGCGAGGAAGCTTGGGATCGCGTCAATGCGCGCCATTTGTCACTCATCATTCGTCATTCCCCTGATCATATGGATTAATCGGCACCATATGCCCAAACGGTGTGGACAACCACTCGTTTGTTTCGGGGTCGATCATGCCGATATACAACACATAGCTTTGATTTAAATCGAGGTAGTCATCGATTTCTAGCGTGTGCTGATCGATGACCGGACGGCCGACTTCCCATGTTGAGGTGGGTTGTTCTTGTCCGTCTCCATTTTGGGGAACCTGTCTATTTTCGCTGATTACACGGCCGTTGTCACTTTGAAATGAGACAACCGTTAGGTAATCGGTGGCGAGCACGGCCGTGCTCGCTTCTTCTGACAGCGATTCTCCATTTTTGCCGAGCCACGTAATGGTCACGACGAGCGGGCCGCAGGGGGTCATATCGGCCGGTGCTAGATTAAGTTCGACATCAGAAATGTAGGCGAAACCGCCAAAGTCGTAAAAATCGGCCGGATCACAGGAGTCCATTGAACCACAGCTTTCGGCCGTTTATTTACGTTGCGCTTTTCTCTGTTTCCCTATGCGATCCAAAATTTTTATCCCCGCATATTCAAAGAAAAAAGCGGGCACAGAAATTAGCCCCATCCCCAGCAATTGGGGGCCAACAAGCAACACAAACCCAAGCCGATCCAAAAAGCGATCTTTCAAGCGAGGATTTTTATATCGGCTCCGTTTTCGGTTAAAAAAGTTATTCGAAGGCAATAAGGCGATCATTATCAACATGTACCCCATGCCGATCAAATAAATGGGAATCCCGATCAGGGCAAGGGGCAGGGTGACAATGCCGAGAAGAATAGAACCGGTTTTGAGAAACGCTTGGATAACAGGGTTAGACATGGGATAGCTGGCAAATCAGGGCTGGATCGTTAGATAAGTAAGGTTAAATTCCTCGTTATCAACAGAGATGCGTTCACCATTGGCTTCATTATACAAGCCGGTAATGAGCGTGTAGGTTTCAGTCAGGTCAAGATCGGCCGGTAGCTGCAACACATGGGTATCAAGCAAATATTCGTCGGGTGCCCAGCTAATGGTCGGCCGGACTACCCCTTGATTCGAAGGCAATAAATCGCTTTGGGCAACGACCCGCTGATCGCTGTCGAGTAGCTGGACAAACACTTTGTAGGATTGGTCGGTCGTGCCGATCGGTTGCCACAGAAGGTTAACTTCGAGCGGGGTTCCGGCCGTGAGGGCTGTCAGCGCTTGATTGAGCGAAACGCTATCTAAATAAGCCAAATTTCCCAACTGCTCTTCAACAGGGATCGGTAAAGATGCGGCGTCAAAAAGCCGATCTGGTGTAGCAATGTCAAACGAGCCGATCTCGGTATCTGCGAAATATAGGGCATATGGGCCAGAGCTCAGCGGGGAGCCATCATCGAAAAGGGCGGGGATGCGGAAGGCGTGTTCTTGGCGACGGGTATGAGGAGACATCGAGTCCCAATAAAATGATTGTCCGTCTTCTCTTGCCTGCACAATTTCACGGCGATCACGACTACCAACGGCTGTGTTCAAATTAACACGTTGCTGGGTATTTTGATTAACCAAATACAAATCAAGCCAGTAAGGAACCAAACGAGGCTCACCGGCCGGCCGTTGTAAAAAGAAGGTAATCGGCACCAAATCACCCAAGGCCACTTGCTCCAGCGGAATCAAATTATAGCCAGCCAGACAGACAGTCGCGTCTTGGCAAATGGGGGTCTCAAACACAGTTTCCGCATAAGACAATACCAACTCATCAGGCGATGCCTCTTCCACAAAAACATATGCCACAAAATGGGTTGTATCAATCGGTTGCCCCGCTTCGTTTAAGACATCAAGCCGCCGCCCTTCTTCATCATAGATGATCACATCAACCCGATACGGCCCAAGCGGTGTACCGGGAACCAGCGAAATAAGATGATCGTCTGAGATATAGCTATTTTCTGGCCAGCGTGTCACGGGCAAATGACCGGGGTGAAGGTGATCACTCTGACCATAACGATACCCATCTTGATCTAGCACTTGGAGACTGACACTGTAATCTTGTGTCGGCTGATTTGCCCCCCAAAACAAGCGTAATTCAACTTGATTTTGTTCAACTCGCGTCGAATTGCGGCGATCTTCTCCCAAAAAGTAAATTTGATTATCGAAATTAGCCACATCAAGCACAGGGTCTTTTAATCGTTGATTGCGCACGTGAAATGCGGAATCCCGATGATCGAGCACGGCCGTTTTGGCAACGGCAAACCCAGCAGGAACAAGTAACAAGAACCAAGTTATGCTCATCACGGCCACATAGATATATTCATCCCCTTTTTGTCGAGGGAAATGTCGGCCCAGAACAAAATCTAGTGGCGCAAAAAATTGACGTAAAACAAAGGCGACATAACCGATTAAGCAGATTCCCACAGTAAGTGAAATCAGGTTCCCCACATGTTGAATCGGCGTTGCTGTTTGGCGCAGTTCAAACAAATAGGTACCGGGATCTAACTTAAGCTCTAAAAACCCATAAGGAACCGAGGGAGTTAATTCAAGAGGGAGCATCTCTTGAGTACTAGGTACAACCTCATAGGCTCGCCAATTCGAGAAATAAAATTGCGAAAACTGTAAGGCGGTCAGCTCAGTTACTTGGTAGGGTTGATTCGTCAACTCAAACGGGTTAAGCGCAGGCGCTTGTTCTGGGCGAGGCAAGGTTTGTACAGTTCGTGGCAAGTAATCCCCAGCGGCCGTTGTACCCAACCAGCCGGTCTGGAGTTCAAACGCGGTAATCTCGGCCGTGGTCTGTGAATCGACTAAAGGCAGGGCGGGATGAGGTGTCGGCCAAAAATAAATATTCATCTCTTCGACTATCAACATTCCTAGTATCGGAATCTTGATCAAAAACAAGAAGATCAGCAAGATACCTTGCCATCTCATTTGTGTTTGGGTAGCTTTGGGCGCGGTCTCAGATACTTGCTTGTTTGATAGAAATGCCCAAGTCTGTAAGAGTTTTACAAACAGCATCATAAAGGAAATCGCACACAGGCCGAGAAAGCGCCAAGGAAACTGCACAAAATGTAACAAAGGTAGCCGATCCCAAATCACCACACTCGTTGCAGACGTTAAGGCAAAAGGGATAAGCCAAGCGGCAAAATATATCCCAATGGGCCAAAAAAGGCCGTCACTATCCTTAATCTTTTTGCTCACCTTAAGATAAATGATCAACGGAATTGTCATGACAGATGTGACGGTAATGCTAAACCATTGGAAAAATGTCCCCCATGGCAACGGCCGATTTAGCCACGCCGCATCGGCCGGAAAGCCATCTCCATCTCTGGCAATATCAGAAGGAATAAAGTGATTACTGTAAGCGAAATTATCCCCATCGACTAAGCGCTCCACCTGAACCAAATCTTTTTCGACAAATGCGGGTAGCCAGAAAAATGCAGACAAGGCGAGAGCCAAAGGCACAAACAGCAACAAAGTCAATTTTTGCCGAGAGATAGGAATATCATACCCTTCTATGGCCGGATCAGACATCAAACAGCGGAAAAGCGCATAGCCGAGAATAAATGGGGTCCCAATGAGTGCTGTGATGTTATGGCTGAGCAAAAGAAACGCATAACATAGCGTTGCAATTAGAAAAACGCGGGAACGGCCGTTGACAAACCGGCCGTCAAACAAGCGATGAATCGCCCACATCGTCATCATAAGCCACGCCAGCCCCCACAGCTCTCCCAAAGCTGACCGATGCAATAAATTATTGAGAATATACGGGTTATAGCAAAGCAAGAGTGCCGCAAATCCCCCACTTGACTTTTGTCCCCCATCCTTGCCCCATAAATACCCCCCCAATGCGAGTGTCCACATCGCCAAAATATAGCTGGCGTTGGTCGCCGCCTTGAGCGAAAAATCGAGCCAGCGAAAAGGCAACCCGACATAGTAGCTAAACGGGGCATAAAAATTAAACAGCGGAAAGCCATACCCGTAAGCCAGATCAGGGCTCCAACGGGGGAAAAGGTCACCACGCGCCACATCATTTTCCAGCACCGCCAAACGGACATAGTGCAACAGCCCATCCCCTTGCCACGGCATATGACCGGTCAGCAAGGGCTGAATCGCCAATGAAATAATGACGAGCGGGATAAATAGGGCGAACAGGGTGTTTTTAATTGTGTGTGAGTTCATAGTGTGATTAAGGACAAGTTTATAATATGTTGGTCCATATTATAGACAACTCAAATTGTAAAGCGCATGAATATCCATTTGAAGTTGATCTCGATCTAACATAAAATCCTCAACTCTATCTCTCTACTCTCTACCCTGTCTCTCTACTCTCTACTCTGTCTCTCTACTCTCTACCCTGTCTCTCTACCCTCTACCCTGTCTCTCTACCCTCTACCCCCTCCAACATCTTCTCCGCAATCTCCTTCGCCAATTTCGCCGCCACCATCGCCGTCATCCAGATCGGGTCACGGGTCGGGTTTAGCTCTACCACATCGGCCCCGATAATCTGCGCTGGGAAATTTTGGATGAGGTCTAGAACTTGACGCGTGGTAAATCCCCCCGGCTCGTGGTGTGACACTCCGGGGGCAAATGCGGGATCAAGCCCATCAAGGTCAAGTGATAGATAAACAGGGGTATTGATCGCAGGGAGCGCATCGGCCGTCCAATCTTTCATCTCGATAATTTCTACCCCAAACCGCGCCGCTTGTTCTCGCTGATGAGGATTTAGCGTCCGAACCCCGGTCTGAATCAGCCGATCCACCAGCCCCGCTTCCATAATGCGCGCAAACGGGCACGCATGAGACAAGCGATTCCCATCCAGTTCATCATATAAATCAGGGTGGGCATCGATTTGCACAATCGTCAACGGCCGGAAATGCTGCGCCACCGCTCGCATAATCGGGAACGTGATCGCATGATCCCCACCAAGCGTCAGCAGCCGTGCACCGGTCTTTAAAACCTCATCAACCACAGCCGTAATATGGGCGAAATCATCCGCACTATTGGCGAACGAGATATCCCCCACATCATGCAAATTGGGTTGTGCCCCCAAATCACGGCCGCGCTCCGTACACAAATTGGCCGACCCTGCGTGCATCACCCGCCGAATCTCAGCCGGTGCTTGCGCCGGACCACGCATAAACGACGAATTTTTATCATGAGGAACACCGAGAATCGCGACATCCCCCATTTGAAGGTCAGATATAGAAATAGGATTTTCCAAAGACATAATATTTTAATAATGAATGACGAATAACAATCCCCCCACCATCAACACCTGTAGGGGCAAAAGGAATGCGGAAACACAATCGAGGCGCGTACAGCGCCGGAGCAGTCATTCCTTTTGCCCTCTAGACAACACGTGGCCCAATTAACGAACAACGAATAACGAACGACAATTGACGAACAATCAACCACCCAATCAACGCATCAACGCCGAACCCGCCTCATGTGCCGCCTGCCAAAACTCCAACAACAACCCATCCGGATCATCGCTCGTCGTCAACGCCGCATATGGCAAAATCGCGGCCGTTAATCCCTCATTTATCCAATACGCCGGTTCCGGCAACGCACAACCATACAATTCATCCTGCATCGGGTAAGCGGTAATATAAAAATATGGCTCCTTCACATACTCATCACCGGTCGCAAAGCCGAAATTCATCTGCTCATCCGCATAATCGGGGTTGTTAATATCTTGCCCCGGCACCTTCCGGCCGGAGAACCAAACCATCGCCAAATCAAAATGATGGGGCCAGAGCTGCACCGGACTCGTTTCTTCTCGCAGTGACGCACGAAACACCTTTAAAAGTTGATCGATTTGGCTTAAGGCATCCCAGTACGCTTCCACGGCCGAATCATCATACGGCCGGATATCTTCATTGGTGGCAAATTTCTTCTTGATTTTGACCGTGACACCCATATCACTCAAAATCTCAACCAATTCATCGCTAAACTCTTTCAGCGTCTGCCCCACCAAAGAGATAAAATCCTCTTCTCCCGTACTCGAACGCAAACGGAGTTCATGGGTAAAGTAGTTAAAGGTCAGTTCAATCGTTTTACCCTCAGCACGCATCGGGGTTGTTGTCAGCCCCACGGCCGCCGCACGCAAACTACCGTGCCACCAATGTTTTTGTTTGGGAGCAATCTGCTGACGCACCAACCCGACAACACGAGCATACATATGAATCGTATTGCGAGTTTGTTCCCATTTAGCCAGTGTTAGATCGGGGAATGACATTTGATGAACCTCCATGTTCTCAACAAAACTTATAACAGAAAGGTAAGCTCCTCGTATCTGCGCGAATGATACCATCCACAGCGGGCTTTGCCAGCTTGTCAGGATTCAATAGCCTTCACGCTTCCTCTCCAATCACGACAAAGACCCCAAGGGTTTCAGTTGCATGCCACAAAACATGACACGCATCAAAACCCTTGGGGTCTAAAACTACAGAACTGTTTTTATCCTTCGTAGATCATCCACGGCCGGAAAAAATCGATCTCATCCGGCCGTACCGCGCAAAACGGATGAACACAAAAATTAAGCGACTTCAATCTCAACCAAAAGATCTTTGGCATCGACTTGCGTACCGGCCGACACATGCACAGCGGTCACTTTACCACCTACATCTGCATGCAAACCGGTTTCCATTTTCATCGCTTCAATCGTCAGCAACAAATCACCTGCTTGAACTTCACGGCCGACTTCAACCGCCAATGTCGCGATCACACCCGGCATCGGCGCACCAACATGCCCCTTGTTGTTGGCATCCGCTTTCGAACGGCGCACCACATTGGTGTTCACCAAACGATTCGCGATCATAATATCGCGAGGCTGACCGTTGAGTTCGAAGAAGACTTTGTTAAACCCTTCATCATTGGTTTCACTAATCGCCAACAAGCGGATTTCCAGTGTCTTACCGGGATCGATTTCGACCGAAATCTCTTGCCCGTCCTGCATCCCATAGAAAAAGACGGTCGTCGGCAACGTATTGACCGGCCCATACTGATCTTTACGGGTCACATAATCCACAAAAACTTTGGGGTACATCAAATAAGCACAGAAATCTTCTTCATCCGGCTCACGGCCGTCTACCGCTTTCATAAGTTTGCGCATAAGCTGGTCAAAATCGGCCGCAGGTTGGCTTGAACCGGGGCGTGATGTGAAGGGAATCCGGCCGTTTAGGATTTTGGCCTGAATCCCTGCTGGCCAGCCACCGGGCGGTTGACCCAAATACCCTTGCATCATATTGACGGCCGATTCAGGAAAAGCCACATCAACATCAGGGTCTTCGACTTGGTCACGGGTTAGGTTTTGGCTAACCATTAACAGCGCCATGTCTCCAACCACTTTCGAGGACGGAGTCACCTTTGTAATATCCCCAAACATTTGGTTCACATCGGCATATGTTTTAGCGATTTCCGGCCAGCGGTTCTCTAAACCGAGCGAACGAGCTTGCGCTTTCAAATTGGTGTACTGACCACCGGGCATTTCATGCAAATAAACCTCTGAAGCGGGAGCCGATAAGCCTGACTCGAACGCCACATACTGCTTGCGTACCCGCTCCCAGTACCGATTAATGTCACGAATCGCATCGATATCCAGACCGGTATCCCGTTCCGTATTGCGTAAGGATTCAACGATCGAACCCAGACAAGGCTGTGAGGTGCCCCCTGACATGGCGTCCATCGCGGCATCAACCGCATCAACGCCAGCTTCGGCCGCAGCCAAAATCGTAGCGGCCGACAAGCCCGATGTATCATGGGTGTGGAAATGAACCGGTAAGCCGACTTCCTCTTTTAACGCTTTAATCAGCACAGACGCGGCCGCCGGTTTTAACAACCCCGCCATATCTTTCAAGCCCAAAATATGAGCCCCTGCATCACGTAGCTGTTTCCCCATATCGACATAGTAGTCGAGCGTATATTTCGTTTTGTTCGGATCAAGAATATCGCCAGTATAGCAAATCGCCGCTTCGCACACTTTGCCGGTTTCCAACACCGCTTCAATAGCGACCCGCATATTGTCTACCCAGTTCAGGCTATCAAACACGCGGAAAACGTCTACACCGGACACGGCCGCTTGTTGCACAAAGCGATGGACCACATTGTCCGGATAGTTGGTATACCCCACCCCATTAGACGCACGTAGCAACATTTGGGTCATGAGATTCGGCATTTTTTCGCGCAAATTGCGCAAACGCAACCACGGTGATTCTTGCAAGAAGCGATAAGACACATCAAATGTCGCCCCCCCCCAACATTCCATCGAGAAGAGTTGTGGCAGTGTCTGGGCATACACCGGTGCGATCTTGACCATATCAACCGAGCGCATCCGTGTCGCAAGCAGTGATTGATGCCCATCCCGCATCGTGGTGTCGGTAATCAACAGTTGTTTCTGCGCCAGCATCCAGTCGGCGACCGCCTGTGCCCCTTTTTCTTCTAGCAAGTTGCGCGCCCCAGCCGGTGGATCATCGACAGCGACCGCAGGAATCGGAATACGGGTCGTTTCCAGCACTTCGACAGAAGGCTGGGCACGTCCGGCCGTCATCGGGTTCCCATTGACCGAAACATCGGCGATAAATCTTAGCAGGCGGGTCGCTCGGTTTTTACGTGGCGTAAAGTCAAGCAGTTCCGGCGTCGCATCGATAAATTTAGTCGTATATTGGTTATTGCGAAAGGTCGGGTGCTTCAGCAGGTTTTCAACAAAAGCGATATTGGTCGCCACCCCACGAATCCGAAATTCACGTAGGGCGCGATCTAAACGGGCGATCGCTTGCTCGGGTGCAGGGGCCCACGCTGTTACTTTTTCCAGCAAAGAATCATAGTAGCGGGTAATAACCGCACCGGAATAAGCGGTCCCCCCGTCTAAGCGAATCCCCATACCGGTGGCCGCGCGATAAGCGGTAATCCGGCCGTAGTCGGGAATAAAATTGTTTTGTGGATCTTCTGTCGTCACCCGACACTGAATCGCATGCCCACGCAATTTAACATCACTTTGTGTGGCACAACCGGTCGCTTCAGCGATTGTCGCTCCTTGGGCCAACATCACTTGTGCTTTCACAATATCGATACCGGTCACTTCCTCGGTCACGGTGTGTTCGACCTGAATCCGTGGGTTAACTTCGATAAAGTAAAAAGCACCGGTTTCCATATCCATGAGAAATTCGACCGTTCCGGCACATTCATATTTGGCGTGGGCGCAAATTTTCAGACCAAGTTGACAAAGCTCATCCCGCTGTTCTTGGGTCAAATAGGGGGCTGGCGCCCGTTCCACAACTTTCTGATTCCGCCGTTGAACTGAACAATCACGCTCCCATAAATGATAAATTTCACCGTGTTGGTCTCCCAAAATTTGCACTTCAACGTGGCGAGCCCGTTGCACAAGCTTTTCAAGATACCCTTCCCCGTTGCCAAAGGCGGCTTCCGCTTCACGTCGCCCTTCGAGCACTTTATACTCTAATTCTTCAGGGCTAAAAATCGGTCGCATGCCTCGGCCGCCCCCCCCCCAGCTCGCTTTGAGCATCAATGGATAGCCGATTTCTTCCGCCATACGACGCACTTCTTTCATGTCGTCGGGCAAAACGGCCGTAGCCGGCACGACAGGCACCCCCGCATCGATCGCCACCTTACGTGCGCTCGCTTTGTCCCCCAACATCCGCATCGTCGCCGCTTTCGGACCGATAAAGGTGATCCCATTCGCTTCACAAGCATCGACAAAATCAGGGTTTTCAGAAAGAAGGCCGTATCCGGGATGAATCGCATCTGCGCCAGATTGTTTCGCGACCCGTATAATTTCGGGAATCGATAAATAGGCGGCCACCGGCCCGAGCCCTTCACCGATTCGATACGCTTCATCCGCCTTAAAACGATGTAACGACAGTTTGTCTTCTTCCGCAAAGACAGCGACCGTCTTTTTGTTCATCTCATTCGCGCCCCGCATAATCCGGATAGCGATTTCGCTTCGATTGGCGACCAAAATCTTCTTAAAATCTTTCATTTGTTGTTACTTTATTTTGTTGTACAGTGATTTAATATAGGTTGTGGAGTGGGATCGCTACTTTATAGCAAAATTTGGGGGAGTTGTCACGGCAAATATGGCCTATTTCAGACAGGGTCATTGTGCTACACGAAGATCACGAAGCGATCAAATGAAAATGAAGATGCGGTACATCTTGATAATCTCCCCCATTGCTCACCAAACGATACCCCCCCTCTTTATCTAAGCCCAATTCTTGTATCAACGATTGCGCCACCAACAGCATATCGGCCGTAAAGGGGTCCCCTTCCGGCACGTCAAGCAGGGTAGCAAACGGCCGTTTCGGCACCAGCAAAATATGCACCCCGTAGCTTGGCCGTGGATGACGCATCGCCACCACATGTTCTGTTTCTCGTAAGACTTCCACCGACAACCACCTTAATATCCAGCTATGGGCAAAAACCCAACGAACGAAAAACCGGCCGAACCGGCCGCGAGCGAAACGAAGCATAATTAAAATATGAAAGATGAAGTATGAAATATGAAGGGGTCATAAAAAGTGATTTTTAGGCGCGGTGT
>WTJY01000037.1 GCA_011524645.1 Anaerolineales bacterium
GGGGAAATCATCCGGCACGATCTTGTGGTTGCAAGAGACAATATACCCCTGCTCCGGATTCAAGGCGCGTGGCATTTCGTCAATAGGAATAAAACCGCTCCATTCTTGCGTACCGGTATAGCCTAGAGCGGGTATACGGCCGTCTCCCTCTGTGCGAATCGGCACATGGCCGGTCAAGGCATAGCCGATATTACCGGCCGTGTCCGCATACAAAATGTTGAGCGAAGGGCTTTCGATCTCATGAATAGCATCTAAAAAGCGACACCAATCGGCCGCCCGCCCCAATCCCGCGATCCCGCGAAACAATTTGTTATCTTGTAACGAAGTCGCTTGCAAAGACAAAACCTGCTGATTACTCGGCAACACCTGACTCACAACCGGTCCATGGTGGGTGATCTTGACCGCTTCGATATGGTCGGCTGCACCTTTGACCCGAATCACCTCTTCAACGATCTGCAACGGCCGCCATGACTCCCCAAACTGATACAGCTTCCCTGTCTCATCTAAGCGCTCGACAACCAAGTCTTCGCAATCGGCATAGGAGAGGGTAATGCCCCAAGAAATCTGGTCATTATGCCCCACAACAACGTAAGGGGTTCCCGGAATCGACCCACCGGCACAATGATACGGCGCGACCGGATCGGTCGCCCGCATATGCAAAAAATACCAAATACTCGGGGTTGTTAACGGCAAATGGGTATCATTCGCCAGCAAAGCGTGTCCAGAAGTGCTCCGTTCGGGCGCAATGACCCAGCCGTTACTCCCTAGACCGGCAGCTCCCCCTTTGCCCAAACTGGCTGAGCCGCTCAGCAAAGTATCGACGGCCGCCCCTAAAATCAGATCGTTTAACTCAATCCCTTGGGGCAAGGTCGCCGGATTCGATTCCCAATAACGGGGATCGATTTCCGCATAGAGCTCTGCCGGTAATTTGGCTAGCAAACGGGCCCGTGCCAACTCATGGCTCCACCCTCGGGACATCGACCAAGATTGCAACCGACCGATCGTCATACAATCGAGAACATGCCACGGCTCTATCTCAATTCCCAGCAAGCGCATTTCAATCGGCCACTGATCCAAGGTGTCTAAATAGCTGTTAATACCGGCCACATAAGCGGTCATATCGGCCTGAACTTGATCCCCCATCTGGCCCCACGCCGCTTCAGCCAACCGGCGAAACCCCAACGTACGGGTCAAACGATCGAGCGGCAGGGCGACTTCACCAAGCCATTCAGCCAGTCGGCCGGAGGCGATTTGCCGATTCAAAGCCATTTGCCACAGACGATCCTGAGCATGGACGACCCCCTGTGCAAAAAACATATCGTGTTGATTCGCCGCCACAATATGGGGAATGCCCCATTGATCACGCCGGATTTGGACCGTTTGTTGCAGGCCAGATAGAGACAAACGGCCGTTTAGCTCAGCGAGTCGCTGCTCAGCCATAAAGCGCAAGACCGGTTTCGCAATACCAAGGGCTATGTTTTTGAGAAATGGATTCATAAGCGGGAGAAAAAATGTGTAGGCAAAAGGTAACTATCCAGCAACCATCTAACTGGATTTACCCCCAGACTCATAAGAGAGGAGCACAGAAAACGGCTGAATAGTTACGGTAAAAGTAAAACTAAGGACGCCAGTTGGGCATACGTTCTTGCTCGGTTGTATCAGTTAAACGAATTGTCTGCAGCCCATTGACATCGGTCATAAATAGGTCGCGATTATCATTGCTGATATAGCTATGATAGATAAGCCATTCCCCATTTTCAGACCACGTCACGTAATAATCGGGACTATCATCGACAGTGATTCGTCGCATATCAGACCCATCAGGATTCATTGTATATAAATTCCAGCCATCATCTTTGTCAGAATAAAAAGCGATTCGGGTTCCATCTGGGGACCACTGCGGGAAGACCGCTTCTCCAGCAACAGAGGTAACGATACGCACATTTGATCCGTCCGCATTCATCAAGGCGATTTGACGCTGGCCACTAATTCTCCGATGGAAAACGATTTCGGACCCATCTGGTGACCACATTGGTCCGAAATCATCTTCGTCCGTATTGGTCAACTGGCGCAAATCGGTCCCATCCGCATTGACCACAAAAATATCGAACTTTTGATTCCGGTTCGAATGGAACGCGAGCTGCGTACTGTCTGGGGACCATTGGGGAAAACTATCATCGGCCGGATGGCGACTCACATTAAACTCACCGGTTCCGTCCGGCCGGATCGTAAAGATTTCCCACGTATCACGCAGTGAATGATAAGCGATTTGTGATCCATCAGGTGACCAAACCGGCCGGAAATCATCATCGAAATGGGTCGTGAGACGGGTTTCTGACCCATCTTCATTCATCACATAAATATCAAAATTCCCGTTCCGTTCAGCCACATAAGCGATCTGTCCACGCCCCCCGCCAAGCGATTGCAATTCCGCAGCGGTGCGCGCAATCACCGGCTCACCATTAGCTGGGGTATCACTCGCCAAAGTTACAGTTGGCACTAACAAAGGTTCTTCCGTTTCTACAGCGGTCTCTACGCCCGTTTCCCCCGGTTCAGGTGTGACCACACGGGTCGGCACCGTAATCGTGACCGGCTCTGGTGGCTCTGGCAAAATCATCGCCAAAATCGCATCGAATTGCCACAGACCGGCCCCACAAGCCAGCAAACCAAGCCCACCGATCACCAAGCCAATGATCAAGCCCCAACGGAGCTGAGGTTTTTCGGCAGGGACCGGCTCCGGCTCCGGCATCGCCGCCGCTTCTGCCACATAGTCATCGTCATATTCATCATAGAGTTCCGCCGCCGCTTCTTGTTTATATGAATCAATAGCATCATCAGCAAGCGATGTTTCGGCGAACGCGATCTCATAATCGTAGTCCGGAGAATCTTGCACGGCCGTCGCCTCCACCGGAGGATAAACGGTCGGGGGCAGCTGGTCCGTCATGTCCCCTTGCGTGGATGATATATAACCGCTGTATTCAGTAGACAAACCGGCTGCGTGGGTATAAGAAGCGGCCAATTCCCCAGCGCGCTGATACCGCTCTTCCGGCCGCTTGGCCAAAGCGAAGCCCAATACCCCATCTAATCGCGGCGGCAATTGCGGGGCAACCTCACGCAACAGAGGCACATCCATATGCACATGCTGATAGAGCACCGCCTCGGTGCTATCGGCACTAAACGGCGTACGGCCGGTTAGCATACGAAACAGCACAACCCCCATTTGATAAACATCGGTACGAGAACTAAGTGGGAATCCCTGCGCCTGTTCCGGTGCCATATAATGCGGCGAACCGAGTAAGGTCGTTGTTTGAGTCCCATCTACTAAACGAGCGATTCCGAAATCTGCCAAATATGGCATCCCATCATCATCAAACAAGATATTGCCCGGTTTAATATCCCGATGAACCACATGGTTGACATGGGCTTTATCTAAAGCGGAGCAAATCCGATCCATAATCCGGCCGATCATCTCTAGCGGCAACGCCCCATGTTTTAGACGATCATTTAATGTCCCACCGGTCATCAAGCGCATCACCAAATACGGCCGTCCTTCATGTTCCCCATAATCATAAACAGGAACAATCGAATGGTGTTCCAAAGAAGCGATCAAGCGCGCTTCTTGCGCAAACTTTTGTCGGCTCGTTTCATCATCGAGCGGAGAATGCTCATACAACATTTTCAGAGCGACATAACGTTCAAATTTCGGGTCATACGCACGATAAACAGTCGCCATACCCCCTCTTCCCATAAGGTTTTCTAACTGATACCGGCCGACAACTTGGTTTTCCATAAGACACTTTGTAGGGACTCGTTTAATAAATCGATACTTGTGATTATAGTGGGGCTTGGGCAATCACACAAAGCACGAAACAAGTCACATTTTCACGAGTTCTCTTGGATTTGGTGGGAAACTCGCCACAGCCCCGATTTGAGCGGCTTTCGCCGCTCAAATCGAGTCAAAAAGGGGTT
>WTJY01000055.1 GCA_011524645.1 Anaerolineales bacterium
CTCCCAGACCTCGCCAAAGTCGTCGTTATCGACCCGACCGATGTACCAGCTGGGGACTGGATATCGCTCGACCAATTGCGTGAAATCGGTCGCAATTTGCTCGCAGAACAGCCCAATTTACCGGCCGAAGCACTCGAATCGGTCCAACCAGACGATCTCGCGTCACTGATGTATACCAGTGGGACCACCGGCCGCCCCAAAGGGGTCGCCCTCAAACATAGCATGCTCTTCAATGTTGTTGAAGTCCTCGACAAAGTCGCCCCACTAGACGAAGGAGATACCGGTGTCATCTATCTGCCGATGTCCCATATTTTGCAACGGGTCAACGTCTATCTCGGCCGTTTTGTCGGCATCATTGGCTATTTCGCCCCAGACATCACCGAATTTGTCATGACTTGCACCGCCGCAAACGCACGCTCACTATCTGGTGTACCTCGCATCTTTGAAAAAATCCATGCCCGCATTATGACTGGTGTTGAACAAGCATCTCCTACAAGACAAAAACTTTTTAATACAGCTATTGATGTCGGCATTCGTCGCACAAAATTACAACAAGCGGGCAAGTCAGTCCCTCTCATGCTCCGTCTACAGTCCGCCCTATTCGAACGATTGGTATACAGCAAACTCCGCTCCGGAATCTTCGGTGACCGCATCGAATTTCTCACTTCTGGCGCCGCTCCGATCAGCACAGAACTCATGGAATTCTACTACGCCATTAACCTTCCTATTTACGAAGGGTACGGTTTAACCGAAACCTGTTCACCGATTACGCTCAACCTACCGGATGCCTATAAAATCGGCACAGTCGGCCGTCCACTCCCCGGTTCTGAAGTCAAAATCGCGGAAGATGGTGAAATCTTGCTCAAAGGGCCCAGCGTATTTGAATACTATTACAAAAACCCAGAAGCCACCGAAAAATCAATTAACGAAGATGGTTGGTTTATGAGCGGTGACATCGGGGTGATCGATAGCGACGGCTATTTAAAAATCACCGACCGCAAGAAATATTTGATCATCACGGCCGCTGGTAAAAACATCGCCCCCGCCCCGATCGAGCAAAAATTACTCTTCAACACCCTCATCGGCCAAGTCGTCGTCCACGGCGACCAACGGAAATACCTCTCAGCCATCTTCACCCTCGACCCAGACACCATATTCGTATGGGCTGAAGGGCGTGGCAAGTCTGGCAAAACAATGGCCGAACTGGTCAAAGACCCCGATTTAATCACCGAAATCGATGCCTTTGTCGCCGAAATCAATGGACAAGTGGCCCGTTACGAAACGATCAAAAAATACACAATCCTGCCTGAACCATTTACAGTTGAAAACGGCTATCTCACCGCATCGCTAAAAATCAAGCGAAAACTAGTCGAGAAAGACTATGTCGATGTTTTAGACAGCATGTATTAATAAAATCCACGTGACTATACAGATGCCCCGATAAAAAACAGAACGAGACACTTCGCTTAGAGTAAGAGATAGATCAGCTTCAGCAATCCAGCAACGAATCGCAGGACATGCGACCTACTCTTACTCTGTCTCTTTCTCTTGACTAAAAATTGACACCTGTACAGTTACAAACTATCTAAACCGCCGCCACAGACACAGGAACCCCATTCAACGCCGCATTCCCAGTCAACACATCCACAAACAAATCATCGGTCAAGTCATTAATACTCACACCGGCATACGCCTGCGCGGTCGCCAACTGCACCCCTTCACGGCCGTGGCCATACCCATGTGGCATACACACCACCCCAGCCATCACCTCTTCCGTTACCTGCACAGGCAATTCCACCTGCCCCACACGGGAAGAGACCGCAACAGCTTGTCCATTTTCCAACCCGCGCGCCTGCGCATCGGCCGGATTCATCAGCACCACACACCGATTCTTCCCTTTCATCAAGCGACGACTATTATGCATCCATGAATTATTGTCCCGCACATGACGACGGCCGATTAGCAACAACTCATCACCTGCAGAATCCTCAGCACAAAAAAACATCTCATCCAATCGAGCCAAATCAACCGTTAGTTCTTTGGGGGCCAGCGCGATCATCTTATCTTCTGTACAAACCACCTCGGCCGCCTGACTCTGCAACGGTCCCAAATCGATCCCATGTGGATTCTCTTTTAATTTTTCAAGGGTCAATTGGTGCGGCCCGCTCGGCAACACAAACTGTAGCATCTGGCTCGGGCTAGCGGTATTGCGTGGATCACGCTCGTTAAACGGCCGATCTTCCGTCGCCAAATAGCGCATCAAATTTTGATAGATCTGCCAGTCATATCGCTGATTTTCGCCAATTTCAAATAGCGGCCCCGCATATTTAGCCGTGTTCCGCACCGCAAACCCATGAAACGTCACATCATAATGCTCACATTCCAAGCCGGTCGCAGGGGGCAAAATCACATCAGCATGACGAGTCGTCTCATTAATATAAATATCGATCGCCACATAAAAATCTAAGCTTTCAAATGCCTCATCGAGCTGATTTCCATTGGGTGTAGACAAAATCGGGTTCCCAGCGATCGTCATCATCCCTTTGATTTGCCCCTCCCCCTCGGTCAATATCTCTTCAGCCAAGGCGCTCACCGGTAGCTCACCATTAAATTCCGGTGCTTGGCGCACACGGCTCTTCCAACGGCCGTATCGCCCCGGCCGTTCCAGATTCGCTACAGGAAAAGCGGGAGTAGGCCACATCATTCCACCCGCCCGATCAAAATTGCCACTCAAAATACTAATCACATAGAGCAACCAATTGCATAATCCCCCAAACGGCTGGGTCGAAAGCCCCATCCGTCCATAAATCGCCGCTGAATCGGCCGCACACATTTCATGGGTCAAGCGCCGAATATCAGCCGCCGAAATACCCGTCATGTCAGCCACCCGTTCCGGTGTATACGGAGCCACCAAATCACGCACTTCGTCCACCCCCTGAGCCAAATCAGCCAAATGACCTAAATCAACCAAATCATCAGCAAATAAAGTGTTAGCCATCGCCAGCAAGAAAAGAGCGTCGCTCCTCGGCCGGATAAACAGATGCTCATCCGCCATTTTCGCCGTTTCTGTACGACGTGGATCAATCACGACGATTTTCCCACCCCGCTTTTGAATCCCCTTTAATTTCGGCTCTGCACCACCGGTCGTCATCAAGCTCCCATTAGAAGCCATCGGATTGGCTCCCAGCATCAAAAAATAATCGGTTCGTTCGATATCTGGTACCGGAATCAAAAACAAATGACCAAACATAAATCGCGCCGCCACATGGTGCGGCAACTGATCAACCGAAGTTGCGGTAAAGCGATTTTTGGTCCGCAACGCATGAATCAACGACCCATTAAACAAAATCGCGCCTAAATTATGCACATTGGGATTCCCCAAATAAACGCCCATCCCATTATGCCCATGCTCAGCCCAAATCCGCTTCACATGGGTCGCTACCATATCATATGCTTCATCCCAGCTAATTTCTTCCCAACCAGCGGCCGTGCGCTTAACCGGGTATTTCAAGCGATCTGGATCTTCATAAATATCTTGCAACGCGGTCGCCTTAGGGCAAATATGACCGTGACTCAACGGATCGAGCTTATCTCCCTTGATCGATTTAATCTTATCTCTTTCTACCGTAATCTCGATGCCGCACATCGCTTCGCACAAATTACACGTCCGATAATGTTTTCTAAGTCCACGATCTGTCATTTTTGTCTCCTTATAATCGGTTGTGCTCCCGAAAATATTCTATCCCGCCCATTAGCGACAATCCACCCCAACTCTAATAACGGGTGCGTAGATTTTTTGTTGACACCTTTTGTTTTGCCCCATCGCCGCCTGTGGCGGCTCGCTTTTCGAAAGGGGTTTGGTGGGTTGCGCGGCAACCCACCAAACCCCTTTTTTAAAAGCCCCCCAACCCCCTTCCCTCAAGGGAAGGGGGCTTTCTCTTTTTACGCTATTTTTG
>WTJY01000521.1 GCA_011524645.1 Anaerolineales bacterium
AGCGTGTTCGATATGGGATCGGGAAAGTTCTACTTAAAGAAAGGACCCCTGTTTACCCAGATCTGTTTGGCGGATGAAATCAATCGTGCCCCAGCCAAAACACAATCGGCGTTGCTTGAAGCGATGGAAGAAAAGCAGATCAATTTAGATGGTGAACGTCATAAGTTGGCTGAACCGTTTATGGTGATCGCGACGCAAAATCCGGTGGAGTATGAAGGGACTTACCCTTTACCTGAAGCCCAATTAGATCGCTTTTTGTTTAAGATCGTGATTCCGTATGCGAGCGAAGCGACCGAAGTCGAGATTTTGCGCCGGTATCATACCGGTTTTTCGGCCGTCGATTTAGCGGCCGCTGGGATTCAGCCGGTTTTATCGACCGATTTTATTTTGCAGGCACGTCAAGCGATTCAGGCGATTCGAGTTGAAGATGGTATCTTGCACTATATCACTTCGATTGTGCGCGGCAGCCGCGATTCATCTGATGTACTGTTGGGGGCTGGGACACGGGCGGCGACCCATATTCTGCTTTCTAGCAAAACATTGGCGGCGATTCGCGGCCGTGATTTTGTCACACCGGATGATGTTAAAGCGGTGGTTCCCTATGTTTTGCGCCACCGTTTGATTTTGCAACCGGAAACGGAGATTGAAGGGCTGGATGCGGATGCGGTAATCGGGCGAATTTTGGCTGGGATCGAGGTGCCACGCTAATGCAGATTACCGGCCGAGGGCTCCTTTTCCTTTTGTTTGCGGCACCGATCATGGCGTCATCTGTCTGGTTGCCTGTGCTGGAATGGGTTGGTTGGGGCTGGCTTGTTGTCGCATTTGGCTTGCTGGCATGGGACTGGCGCTTGGCACGGCCGATTAGTCGCTTTGAACTGACGCGCCTACATGACAGCCGCCTCAGCTTGGGAGGGCGTAATCGAATTACGATTGAGATCAAAACGGCCGATTGGGCGGATATTCCCACCCGTTTGATGGTGCGTGATGAGCCACCGCTCCCTTTTATGATCGAAGAGAATTGGGGAGAAGGGGCTATTTCCCCGAACGAGCCATTTCGGATGACCTATATTGCCATTCCCCGCCGTCGTGGTAATTATCGCTTCGGCCGCACCCATTTGCGCTGGGTAGGCCCATTGGGCTTAGTGCGCCGTCAGGGGTACGCTGAGAATGAGGCGGATGTTAAGGTGTATCCCAACTTGTTGGCTGTACGGAAGTATGATCTATTGTTGCAACAAAATCGCCTAAAGGAAATGGGACTGCGCAATACGCGTTTGACCGGTGAAGGAACTGATTTTGAAGGGCTACGTGAGTATCGCCAGGGGGATAGTTTTCGCCGGATCAATTGGAAATCGACCGCACGGCGCAATCGGCCGATTACAGTCGATTACCAAACGGAGCGTAGTCAAAACATTGTGACGATGATCGATGTCGGCCGAATGATGCAGAGCACGGTTGATGGGCTGACAAAGCTCGATCATGTTCTAAATACCGTCTTGCTTTTAGGCTATGTCGCATCTGGTATGGGAGATCGGATCGGGATGTTGACCTTTGCGGATCGGGTGCAAACATATATGCGGCCGAAACAAGGGCGGGCCCAATTTTATAAAATGCTGGAACAACTTTATCGGATCGAACCGGAACCGGTTGAACCGGCTTACGCAGGTGCGATTAATTACTTGATGCGTCAGCAACGTCGTCGGTCATTGGCGATTGTATTTACCGATATTTCCAGTGGGTACGGCTTAGATAGCTTGATTGCGAGTACGATTCAATTGTCAAAACGGCATTTGACGCTGGTCGTCACGATTAAAGACCCCGATGTGGTTGATCGGTCCGAAGCGGCTGCTGAGGATTCTGCGACGCTTTATCAACGGGTCATTGCGGAAAAGATGCTGGATCAACGACAGATCGGGCTGGATCGGTTAAGGCAATATGGGGTTTTGACGCTAGACGTGACCGCAGATCGATTATCTTTGCGTGTGATCGATCGCTATTTAGATTTGAAATCAAGGTTAAAGATTTAAACATGAAACCGGATCAATTTTTACAGTTGCGTGAAGCGGATTGGCGTGAACTAGATGATTTATTGAATCGGGCGACCAAGCAACCGAAGTCGCTGACCCCGACCGATGCTACCCGTTTAGGTGACCTGTATCGTGCGGCGACCTCTGATTTGGCGTTGGCGCGGCGGGACTTTCCCCAAGATCGCGTTACGAGCTATCTGAATCAGTTGGTCGGCCGTTCCCATAGCTTGCTGTATCGTAAGCGGCGCGTTTCATGGGAGCGAGTTTGGCATTATTTTCGTGCGGACATACCGCTGGCGTTTCGCCAAAACATTCGGCTGTTCGGTATCGCGATGGTTTTGTTGTTTGGGCCTGCATTGCTTGCCGGTATTTTGTCTTATATTGATCCTGAGCTCGCTCGTTTCTTGCTTCCACCATCGGTTCAAGGGCTTATTCCTGAAATCGAAGCGGGCCGTTTGTGGACCGAGATTGAGGTTTCACAACGGCCGTTGTTTTCATCTTTAATTACCACCAACAATATTCAAGTCAGTTTTCTGGCTTTTGCGGGTGGCATGCTAGCCGGTATATTTACCACCTATATTTTAATTTTTAATGGGTTAATGCTGGGCGGCATTTTAGGGCTTACCTTTCATTATGGAATCGGCTGGGGCTTGACCGAATTTGTGATCGCGCATGGGGTTGTTGAGCTTTCGGTGATCGGTATAGCGGGAGCGGCCGGTTTGATGCTGGGGCGTGCTTTGGTCCGGCCGGGCTTATTGAGCCGTGGCGATGCGTTACGAATTGCGGCCCGAGATGCGGTTAAATTAGCGATTTCGGCCGTTCCACTATTAATTGTGGCCGGATTGATCGAAGGGTTTATTTCCCCGAACGAATTTATTCCCTTTGCGGTCAAGATCGCTGTGGGTTTGGGAACCGGTGCGCTGATGTACACGTGGCTTTTGCTGGGTGGAACACGGATTTTTCATCTGAATTGACTCGATAACGAATTAAGCTTTATCAGCAATCAATACCTTCGCCCAAATAACCAACTTGCCGGATTTGCTCCTCTTCTTTCTATGAGGAGGGGCGAGGCACTTGATTTCGCTTTATTTTGCGTAATCATTAAGCTGATATATATGGAACGCATCGCACTGCCCCCTTGGAGGCGCGTAACATGAGTAAATAAATTTTCTCCTCTCCCAAGCCCCTGAACCTTCGAGGGGGAGGGGGGCCAAGAAAACTGCTGAAAAATTACACTAATCTTATGATAGAAGATAAATTTGTTTTAGATACACCAGAAAACGTACACGTTGATTTTGAAATAGCTGGAATCGGATCTCGCTTTTTTGCGGTGCTTATTGACCAAATATGGTTGTTTGTTGCTCGACTTTTGCTGGGTATGTTAGGCTTTGCCATTTATAATGCTTCAGATTTTGATGATGAAACAGGGATTCTGGTGTTAACATTAGGGACTGTGTTAATTTTCATAACTGGGTGGTTCTATTTTATATTTTTTGAAATTAGCTGGAATGGCCAAACACCGGGAAAGCGGTATATGGGGTTGAGGGTGATCAAAACCAACGGCTTGCCACTGTCCGCGTCTGAGGCGGCAATCCGGAATCTTTTGCGAATTGTCGATTCTCTTCCTTCGCTTTATGGGGCCGGTTTAGTCACGATGTTTTTTCAGCCACAATCACGTCGTTTGGGTGATCTCGCGGCCGGAACATTGGTCGTTTTTGAGCAAACAGAAGTCTCCCTTGATCGCGTGAAAGATCGTGAATGGATCGATCTAAGTCATGTCGTGATGAGTGAGCAAGTGCTTGATTTGCCGGTTGAGAAGATATCCGCCTCGTTGCATTATATGGCCGAAGATTTTTTGACACGGTTGCGCAAAGACCAGATGGCTAGCTCTGGAAAAATGGTTGCGCGTCAAATGTTGAGTAGCCTTTATACCCAAATGAATTTAACGAACGAAGCGGTGCATGTGAGCGAGTCTTCATTGATTCCCTATATTTCACAAATTTGCCTACGCTTACGTCAAATGGAAAAATCGGAAGAATAATGAATAATCTGACTCCTCTTGAACTGGCGCAAGCGCGTCATAACGCTTATTCACTCTTTGCTCAGCTCTTTTTGTCTGGTGTGACGGAAGAGCTTGTTCCTTATATTGGAGCGGTGTCGGAATTGCGGGAGATGATTCCCCAACCGCTGGTATTAGATGATGAGGCCGCTGAGCATTATCGCTTGTTTAGCCTTAATTTATTCCCCTATGAAAGTGTATTTCTTGATCCGGCCGGAATTTTAGAAGGGGTTGTTACCGATGCTTTGGCTGAGGCGTATCAAGGGATGGGATTTGCACGGCCGACCAACGATGTGAGCGCGGATCATATCGGCCATGAGTTGGCCGCACTGGCGTTTCTGTGTGGTGCTGAAGCGGATGCTTGGGCGGATGGGATGACGATGCAAGCGAATCAAATTCGCGGCCGCCAATATGGCTTTTTACAGACCCATGTGATGCGCTGGTGGCCTGCGTTACAGTGGTCGATTGAAGCGGAGGATATTCCGTTTTACAACCGATTGGTTGCACTAACCAACGGGCTGCTGGACGGTCATTTCGCGGAGTTAGCGGCCGCTTTTCCTAAAACAGAAGCCCCCGATGGCCTACCTACACCACCTGATCTTTTGGCAGAAGAAAAAACCGGCCTAAAAGAAATCGCTGAATTTTTGGTCACCGCCCCTTATAGCGGGATGTTTTTGACGCGGGGGATGATCGAATCGCTGGCACGGCGTCATGAGTTACCGCGAGGTTTCGGGACACGCAGCCAGATGATGACCAATCTATTTCGTTCTGCGGTGCAATATGAGTTATTACCGGCCGTGCTTGAGGATCTTTCGCAGGTTTTTGCGGCCGATATGGGGAATCAGATGTGGGCAAAGCGGCAAGATGAGACGCGACAGTTGCTACAGCAGATTATCGATGAGAGTGATCGGGTGCAGGATGAGGGTGAAGAGGCGTAGATTCTCTCATGAGAATCTACGGTTGTGGCTAAAATAGCATGTCTAGTTGCGGTTTGAAAGCCAAGTGGCCGCATCTTTGGCATGATAGGTGATGATCACATCGGCACCGGCTCGTTTCATGCTGGTCAGTTTTTCTATTACGATTTTTTGTTCGTCGAGCCAGCCGTTTTGCGCGGCCGCTTTGACCATCGCATATTCGCCACTGACGTTGTAACAGACCATTGGGAGCTGTGGAAAAGCGGCTTTGGCCCGTTGGATCACATCTAGATAAGACAATGCCGGTTTGACCATTAGAAAATCAGCCCCTTCCGCCACATCAAGCTCCGCTTCGCGCAGGGCTTCTTGGGCGTTAGCGGGGTCCATTTGGTGGGTTTTGCGATCTCCGAACTTTGGTGCACCGTCGGCCGCATCACGGAATGGGCCGTAAAAAGCGGAAGCGTATTTGATGGCATAGGACATGATCGGGATATGCTGAAAGTCTGCTTCGTCGAGGGCGATACGCAAGGTGGCGACAATCCCATCTAGCATACTGCTCGGTGCGATGATGTCTGCGCCCGCTTGGGCGTGTACTATGGCCGCTTGGGCATGCACTTTTAACGATTCATCGTTTAATACATATCCTTCTGGTAGATGGCTATGCTCATGGTTGAGGACTCCACAGTGGCCATGATCGGTATATTCACACATGCAGATGTCGCTAATAACGAGCAAGTCGGGCACGGCCGCTTTAATCGCGCGAATCGCTTGGGGAATAATGCCATCTGAGGCGAAATTTTCTTCGCCGATCGGATCTTTGCTGGCTGGAATGCCGAATAGGATGACGGCCGGAATGCCGAGATCGGCGACCGCTTGCGCTTCTAAAACGGCCGTGTCAACAGAATGTTGAAAGACCCCAGGCATCGAAGAGATTTCTGATTTGATATTTTCGCCATGGGTAACAAAGATCGGTGAGATAAAGTCGGAGGGGGTTAAGATCGTTTCACGGACCATCGCGCGCATCGTCCGGTTTTGTCGCAGGCGGCGGGGGCGAATCGGTAAAGAGGGGAGAGTTTTCATAGCTGGTTTATCGATTTTGTTTGGTGGTGGCAATCATCATTGCGCGGGTTTATCGGTTTGGTTTAGTGGTGGCGATCATCGTAGCAATGAGACCATCGATGGTGTATTCATGGGGGATTGCGGTCACGGGGATCGCTTGCTTTTCCATTTCAGCGGCCGTGACTGGGCCGATGGGGAAGCTTTTGGCTTGCGTGATAGTGGCTGAAAGATCAGGTGCTACTTCCTGAATAATTTTTAGAAAATTTCGCACACTGGAAGGGCTGGTAAAGGTAATTATATCAAATCCTTGACGCAAGGCGGCTAATGATTCTGGTGAGGGGGTCGCTGTAACTGTGTCGTAAAGCGGGATGTCGTCCACATCGGCACCATTTTGTTTGAGTAAGGCGACAATTTCAGGACGGCCGATTTTGGCGCGCGGTAACAACACCCGCTGGCCGGTTAAATCGCCCAAGCCGTGAACCAACTGCTCCCCGATAAATTGATCAGGGGTATAGTCGATCGTGATACCGAGCTGGGTGAGCTTGTCCCCTGTGGCTGAACCGACGGTGGCGACTTTGGGGAGTTTGTTGGGGATTTCTGGGAGATGGTCCCAGAAAAAGCGGACCGCGTTGGCGCTGGTGAAGATAAGCCAATCGTAGGTGGCTAGGTTTTGGAGTGCCACGCTAAGCGCGGCCGACTCGAGCGGTTCAAAACGGATCACTGGAAAGACAAGTGGCTCAGCGTTGAGCGCGATGAGCTTGTCGGCCAATCGTTTGGCTTGCTTGGGGCTGCGCGTGATGACGATACGACGGCCGTTTAGCCTGTTCACGTTTTGGCTCATCCTAGAATGTCTCCAGCCCCTTGTTCGAGCGCTTGTTGCGCCATTTTTCGCCCTAAATGTGCCGCGTTGTCATCTTGTCCTTGTAAGCGAATGGTTGTTTGTCCGTCTGGGCTAAGGATAATGCTTTCCATTTGCCATGCGCCGCTGTCTGTCGCCGTGGCATAAGCACCGATTGGCGCGGAGCAACCTCCTTCGAGGGTGGAGAGGAACGTTCGTTCGGCCGTGACGGCGTGGCGTACGGCCGAATCATTAATCGGGTCGAGCAGGGTGAGCACCTGTTCGTCCGCACTGCGACATTGAATGCCCAACGCCCCTTGCCCCGGTGCCGGTAGCATGACATCGAGCGGTAAGATTTGGCTGATTTGGTCATCCATTTCTAGGCGGTGTAGCCCTGCAAAGGCGAGAACGGCCGCGTCATAGAGCCCATCCATCACTTTTTGGACCCGCGTCCCGACATTGCCACGGATCGATTTAACGATTAGATCGGGGCGCGCCGCTAAGATTTGGGCTTGGCGACGCAAGCTGCTAGTGCCGATGACCGCGCCTGCGGGAAGGTCGGCCAGCGCTTGTCCGGTGGGACTGACAAGCGCATCACGCACATCGGCCCGACTGGCGATAGCACCAAGGGTGATTTGGTCTGGGTATTGAGTGGGCAGATCTTTGAGCGAATGGACCGCGATGTCGATCTCTGATTCGCGTAGTGAGTTTTCAAGTTCGGTAGTAAACAACCCTTTGCCACCGATTTCGGGGAGCGGTTGTCCGCTGGCTTGGGTGCGGTCGCCGATGGTGACAAATGGTTTGATTTCGCAGGTTAGCTCGGGCCAGTGGGTTTGCAGGCGAGCGATAATGTGGTGGGTTTGCCACATGGCGAGCTTGGAGGTACGGGTGCCGATGACGAGTTTCATGCTGTTTTTGATTGTTGAGTCTTGGTGACTGGTTACCGCCTATGGCGGATCGTTAGCTGGTTAAGTCCTGTTTTTCGCTGGCTTAGCCAGCGAAAAACAGGACTTTGGGGTGATGTCTCAGCCAAAGGCTGAGACGTTTGGGGCATATCTCTTTGTCTGTGTTTTGATAGACAGGATGGGTTAGAGGGCTTTGAACGCTTGGGCGGCGGCGGCGATCGTTTTTTCGATTTCTTGGTCACCGTGTTTGGTGGAGATAAAGCCCGCTTCAAATTGGGAGGGGGCGAGATAAACCCCTTGTTCGAGCATGGCGCGATGGAAACGGCCGAATTTCTCGGTGTCAGATGTGGCGGCACTGTGCCAGCCAGAAACCGGTTGGTCGTTGAAGAAGAAGCCGAACATGGTGCCTACGCGGCTATGTTGAATTGGCACACCGGCATCGGCGGCCGCTTGGGCGATGCCGGTGATCAGTTTTTCACCGGCCGCTTCTAAACGATCCCAAACCCCTTCTTGTTTGAAAACTGCGAGGGTGGCGATTCCGGCCGTCATGGCGAGAGGGTTGCCCGATAAGGTTCCCGCTTGGTACATCGGCCCGACCGGCGCAACCATTTCCATGATCTCTTTACGGCCGCCGTACGCACCGACCGGCAGGCCACCGCCGATTACTTTGCCGAGCGCGGTTAAGTCGGGTTTGATGCCGTAGCGGGTTTGCGCACCGCCGGGATGGACCCGAAAGCCGGTCATCACTTCGTCGAAAATGAGGAGCGACCCATGTTTGGCGGTGATGTCTCGTAACCCTTGTAAAAAGCCATCTTGAGGGGGAATAAGCCCCATGTTGCCGCTGACCGGTTCTAGAATGACGGCCGCGATCTCATCGCCGACTTGGTCGAACAACGCTTGAACTGAATCGAGGTCGTTGAATTGGGCGGTCAGGGTATCCGCCACGGTGGCGGGGGGGACACCGGGGGAGTTGGGCAAGCCGAGTGTGGCGACACCGGAACCGGCCGCGACCAAAAGCATATCGGCGTGGCCGTGATAGTTCCCTTGGAATTTGATGATTTTGTTCCGGCCGGTAAAGGCGCGGGCCAAGCGGAGTACGCTCATCGTCGCTTCGGTGCCGGAGTTGACAAAACGGACCATCTCGATGTTGGGCATGAGTTCCATGACGGCGTCGGCTAAGTCGATTTCTAAGGGGCTAGGGGCACCGTAGCTGGTGCCCAAGGCTGTCGCCTGCTGTAGAGCGGTGATGACATCGGGATGGGCATGGCCGCGAATGAGCGGCCCCCAAGACATGACATAGTCGATATAGTCGTTGTCATCGACGTCGGTCATATAGGCTCCACGGCCGCTTTTGATAAAGAGTGGGTCGCCACCGACCGCGTTAAAGGCACGTACAGGGGAGCTGACCCCGCCGGGCATTTTTTGTTTCGCTTTTTCGTAGAGAGCGGATGAGTTTGCTGTAATCATTGAATTACCTTGTTGAGAGACTAACTGATTTTTGTTTGGATGAGCTGTTGGGCTGCTTGCTCGCCAGAGCGGATGCAGTCGGGGATACCGACCCCGCGATAAGGGGCTCCGGCTACGGCGAAGTTTTCAAGTTGGGCAACCCGCTTTTCTATTGTCGTGACACGGTCGAGATGGCCCAGCATGTACTGGGGCATGCCGTTGCGCCAGCGGGAAAGTTTGGTCATGATCGGCTCGGCCGTGATGCCGAGTGTGTCCTGTAGTTCAGCTTGGGCGAGTGCGGTTATTTCTTCGAGCGGGGTATCGATGATGGGACGTCGGCCGACTTTGCCTAGAAAGACACGTATAGCTACGTGCTCTTGTGGGGCGCGATTTGCCCATTTGCTTGAAGTCCAGGTACAGGCCAAAACGTCCGCTTTTTCGACACCGGGGATGACATACCCGTAGCCGTTGAGCGGGTGGTCGATTTCGCTTTGCTTGTAGCCAAGTGTTAGCGTGACCGATGAACCATGCTCGATTTGGCTATGGGTATGGGCCAATTCTTGGTCTAGGGTTGCGGTGAGCTGAGCGGTGACAAAGGCTGGGGTGGTTAGAAGAATTTTGTCGGCCGTTTCTGATTGACCATTGGTTAATGTGACGCGGTAACCTGTGCCGGTTCTGGTGATCGATTGAGCCGGTGAATTGAGCTTTACTTGGGTTGTTTTTAGGCGAGCACTAACCAGCTTTGGGAGTGAACCCATCCCTTGGCGCATGCTGATAAATGGAGGGTAGGGGCTTGGTTTTGGTGATGTTTGCCCGAGTCCCTTGAGGAGGCTGCCATGTTTTTTCTCGATTTGACGGAGTTGCGGAAAAGTTGCCAATAGGCTGAGCTTATCCCCATTGCCACCATAAATCCCACTCATAAGCGGCTCGATGAGTTGGCTGTAAACTTCGTGCCCCATGCGGCGGGTCATAAAGCTCGTCAGTGATTCATCATCGTCGCCGAGGCGAGCAGGGATTTCGGTTTCTTGAGCCAGCCGTTCACGTCCTGCGGCCGAGATTAGGCTGCTTTTGGCGAGCGCGTCGATATTGGTCGGGACAAGGCCGGTTAACCCTTCGGGCAGGTCGTGGAGGGTTCCGTTGCGCTTGACGAAGGTGCGCTTGTTTTCCGGCCGTCGGCCGATCAGCTCCGTGCTGAGCCCAAGCTCTTCACACAGACCGATACCACGTGGCTTGCGGGACAAAAAGCTATCAGCTCCGAGTTCGACGGTAAAGCCGTGTACATCTTCGGACCAGAGTTTGCCACCGATTCGATTACTGGCTTCAAGTAGGGTGATCTGTGCGTTGGGGGCGAGCTGTTCGAGCCGGTAAGCGGCCGCTAAACCGGTGATGCCACCTCCGATAATGATGATGTTGGGGTTACTGCTCATATGAAAAGCGTCTTTTGCAGGGACGAACGTTTCTTATAGCCAGCTAGCATCGGCCGCTTTCTGGCGGATGAGATCGGCGAGCTGTTGCATAAAGACCGGATCGGTATTGAGGGCGGGGGGGCGTTCGAGCCGGACATCGTGTTCGCGGGCGGCCGCTTGGGCTTCGATGTCGATGTCGAAGAGGATTTCAACATGGTCTGAAACGAAGCCGACCGGAATGCTAACGATGTTTTTGATCCCTTTGTCGGCAAGTTCAGGGACGTAATCCTCTAGCTGTGGCCCTAACCACGGTTCTGGGCTACGACCGGCCGATTGATAGCTCCAAGACCATTGATCTTCGCTTAGTCCCGCTTGTTCGGCGACGAGGGCGGCCGTTTCACGAAGTTGACGGTCATAAGGGTCCCCTTGCTTTATGATCCGAACCGGTAAGCTATGGGCGCTAAAGACGACATGGACATCGTCCCGTTCTGACTCATCCCAACGGCCGAGCCCTTCGGCGACACGGGCTGCGAGCGGGTTGATCAAGCCTGGGACATCGTGATAGCTATCGATATTGGCGAATTCGATTTGGCCGCGATACATCTCCATGCCCGCTTTGATTTTCTTTTGGTATTTGGCGATGCTCATGCCGCTAAAATGGGGGGCGAGCACCATGCTGATGGCATGGGTGATGCCATCTTCTAGCATTTGGCCGACCACTTCTTCGATCCAAGGTGCCCAATGGCGCATCCCTAGATAAAAGACAAAACGATCATCGTCTAGCGCTTTTTCGATCGCATTCATTTGTGCGGTGGTAAATTCCATGAGTGGGGACTTGCCACCGATTTGGGTGTAGTTATGGCTGATTTCTTCAAGAACGGCCGGTGTAGTGGGGCGGCCGCTGCGAATATCTGCGAGATAGCCGGGTAGTTCTGCAACTGAGTTTGGCCCACCATAGGCCATGACAAGGACACCGATTTTGTTTGGTTTAGACATAGTGATGAAGTAAGAAGTAAGAAGTATGAAGTATGAAAGGCAGTGCGATTCTTTTCATACTTCATACTTCATCTTTCATATTTTTTAATTTGAAGTGGTTTCTTTGACGTAATCAACCAACCGCTTGACATTATCGGTTGGGGTTGTTTTGAAGATGCCGTGACCGAGGTTGAAGATATGTCCGGGACGGCCGTTGGCTTGTTCGAGGACGGTGTCGGTACGGTATTTTAGTTCGCGCCATGGAGAGAGGAGTGAAACCGGATCGAGGTTTCCTTGAATCGGCCGGTCGTAGTTAAATTGGGACCAGGCCCAATCAAGCGGCATATGCCAATCAACACCCATCACATCACCGCCACAGGCGGCTACATCGGCGAGATAAGAAGCGGTGCCGGTGCTGAAATTGATGACCGGAACGCCAGCCCGTTTGAGCATGCTGAATAGCTTGGTGTTGAATGGTTGGACGTATCGTTTGTAATCTTCACGGCTGAGAGCATGTCCGGCCCATGAGTCGAAAAGTTGGAGGGCACTGGCACCCGCTTTGACTTGTTTGAGCATGTAATCAGCTTGTACGGTGACTAATTTGTCCATCAATCGGGTCCAGGCGGCCGGTTCGCTATACATGAGCGTTTTCGCTTTGGTGTAAGTTTTGCTTCCACCCCCTTCGATGGCGTAGCTGGCGAGGGTGAAGGGTGCGCCGCAAAAGCCGATGAGCGGGACATTCCGCGTTGTGAGTGCGGCTGTGACCAATGCGATCGCTTTTAGCGTGCCGGTAAGATGTTGTTCGGCCGGTGGGGTGGCTAAGATGTCGATATCGTAATTG
>WTJY01000324.1 GCA_011524645.1 Anaerolineales bacterium
AAATGGGTGGGGTGCGTGGATGTGGCGATCACGCAGGCGCAGTTGGCCCCGACCGGCCGGACCCAGCCCGATTATACGGTGGTGGGGAAATTAGGATTGTGGACACCAGATGGTGACAAAACTGATGCTCGCCTAGTTTTGGCGGATATGCGATTTAAGCAGACCAAAGACTCTGATTTGTTTGTAAAAGATGTCATGCTAGAGTATGGGCCAGCATTGCCATGGTTTTTTGCTGGTGACAATGTAGACAAAATGGTAGAAAACACATTGCAACGGAGAGAAGAACTGATTGCATACAGCATTTCAGTTTTGGGCCACGTGAAAGGGGACAAGGTTGTAAGATCATTGCCGTGGCGAAACCGAGCAAAGCGAGGGCGATTTTACGTGGTGCGCGGGTCGTGGAATGCATTCTTTTTTCATTGTGTCGAGCTTTTCCCGAAAGGCTGGCCCGATGATCCGATTGACATGGTAAGCGTAGGAGCCAATTCATTAGGATTTAAAAATTACGAGCCGTTTAAGCCTCGTATTTATTCTGCGTATGGCTAGAGGTGAATATGGACGAATTATTAATTAAAGATGTAACAATAGCGGTAAATGCGCTAAATGCGAAAAAGCCGATTTATGATCGGCTGTGGGATTATTATGATGGCAATCATGAACTAATGTACTCGTCAGGAAAGCTTAAGGAGGCATTTAATGGCTTAAATGCTAATTTTTCGCTGAACTGGTGTGAGGTGGTGGTAAATGCGGTCCATGAACGGATGGAACTTGTCCAGTTTGTGGCGACCGGCGACAAACAGAAAACTCGTGCATTAAATGATTGGTGGGAAGAGAGTGAAATGGACTTGGATGCGGACGACGTGGAGTTGTGCGCGCTGGTCACGGGGGAAGCTTTTGTGATTGTGTGGCCGGAAGAAGATGGGGTGCTAGGAGCTTACTATAATGATAGTCGCTTGTGCCACGTTTTTTATGAAGATGACCGGCCCAAGCAAATGCGCTTTGCGGCGAAGTGGTGGCAAGCGGGAAGCGATTTAGTGCGCTTAACGCTCTATTATCCAGATAAATTATTTTATTTTGCGGCGAAGACGAAAAAAGGGGGGGTGCTAGATGGGAAATCATTTAAGCCATTGCCGGATGTGGTTAAAGGGGCGGATGTGTATGAGGTAGCAAATCCGCTACAACGTGTACCGGTTTTTCGCTTTCAGCGGGAAAGGCGGGCGGTAAAGAGCGAGCTGGGGCCAAGCACGTTAAATACGCAAGATGCGATTAATAAGCTATTAGCGGACATGATGGTAGCCGCCGAGTTTGGTGCGCTAAAACAGCGGTACACGATTTCGCAAGTGGATACCAGCACACTACGTGGCGGTCCGGGTACGGTGATTTCGTTAGCGGCCGGTGACGGACAGGGGCAGGATACTAGCGTTGGAGAGTTCCAAGAAACCCCATTGCAAAATTTTTTGTCGCCGATCACCAGCTTGAGTACGGCACTGAGCAAGACGACGCGCACCCCACAATATTATTTTTTTCTTGGTGCGCGTGCAGATCCGTCTGGAGAATCGCTGTATGCGATGGATGGGCCGTTAATTAAAAAAACGAATCTGTATATCAAGCGGTTTACAAGACAATGGAAATTGTTAATTCGCTTTGTCGCAGAGCAAATGGGAATAGATATAGCAAATGGGCTAGAGGTGCAGTATGCAGACCCGCGTACGATCCAGCCGTTTACCCAGTCGCAAACGCGGGTACAAAACACAAACGCGGGTATCCCGCTAGAGACGCAGTTGAAGCGGGAAGGGTGGAGCCAAATGGAACTGGACCAGATGAGAGCCGATAAAGCGGCCGAAAAGGAAGCTGCGCAAGAGTCGTTAGCGGTGGCGATGCTGAATAGCCAACGACGATTTGACGGTGAATAAATATGGCGCAGTTTAACTTTTACTTTCTTTCTCAAATTCCAGCAAAAAAGAAGCTGGCAAAAAAAACGTCAGATTATCTTGCGCCGGAGGCGAAAAGATTCTTGACGGAAGCGCGGATTCATAGAAGTCGCCCACGCAAACAAACGATGCAAGTGATCGAGAACGCGCTAACACAAATCAAGCTTCCCGAAAAAGGGGAGCAGCTGCGCATTCGTACGCAACAGCAATTCAATATGGTCGCGTTTGTGGCTAAAATTGCTGATCAACACCATGCAATTGACGAGTTATCGATTGCTACATATACGATAAATAGCGAAGCGTGGGATATAATTATCGGGCTGTTGGAAGCAGGGCGAATCAAGAAATTGAATCTAGTGCTGGCTAGTTCTTATTCATTCCGTGACGATGAAAGGTATAAAATGATGAAATCGCGGATGATCGAGCTGTCGCAAATGTATGATGTGCATTTGTCATTTGTTTGGCTTCATTTAAAAATCACTCTTGCCAGATGCGGAGATAATTTTTATCAAATCGAGGGGAGCATGAATTATTCAATGAATAATATGGCCGAAAATATATTGTTTGAAAACGGGCGAGCTATTTATGAACATGATTATGAATTTATAACCAAGACAATGTTTATGCGTGGGCTATCGTCTACTGAAGTTGTTTGCTAGTCAATACTTTACATGAACAGGTGTTCTATGCTATACTTTGTTCCTACTAGGAACCTCTTTTCACTGCAACTATCTGAGCAAAAACCCCCGACTAAAACAGTCGGGGGTTTTTGTTTTTTCGCAAGAAGGGGGGAAGCCAGAACCTTACATATGTAAAGCTGTATACACTTTTTTGTTTAAACGAACACACTCATAGCACATCAATGGTTTACACATACTCCCAAACAATGGTATAATTGAACCTGTGTTCAAATGTTCGATTGATTGTAACAAAATGGCGGATTTATCTGATGGATGAAGATGACATTATCGAGATGATGAGACAATTTAAGCTTGGACTACAACAGCAAGAAGCTGATCGCATGCGGGCGATGGGCCGTGTTTGGCTGGGGGTAGAGCAACGTTTACAAGCGGATATTGAGGCACTAGTACTTAACTTGGCGCGACGACGTGAAAACGGCGAGGTTCTGTCACAAGCGTCATTGTTCCGTATGGAGCGTTACCAGCAATTGCTGGTGCAGATTCAAAGCGAGATGGATGCTTATGCGACTTATGCGACCAGACAAGCAACTGGGGCACAACGGGAATTTGGGGAACAGGCGATTGAACACACAGCCCAAAATATTGCGCGGTCTGGGGTGGTCGAAACGGCCTTTAATCGGTTACCGCGTGAAGCGGTGGAGCTGATGGCCGGATCAATGGCGGATGGGTCGCCACTGTCCCAGCTTTTGATTAATGCAGCCGTGCGGGCCGATGTGGTGGACAAGATGACCGCCCATTTGATCGATGGCACGGTACGGGGGATCAACCCGCGCAAGACGGCCCGCCTGATGCGGGATGATTTGGCCGGTGGGCTGAATCAGGCGTTGACGGTGGTGCGCACCGAGCAGATGCGGGTGTATCGGGAAATGACCGATCAATCGTATCAAGCGAGTGGGGTGGTCCAAGGGAAGTATCGCTTGACGGCGCGGGATGAGCGGACGTGTATGGGGTGCTTGGTGCGGGATGGGGAATTTATCCCGTTGGGAACGGAAATGGATGAGCACCCAAACGGCCGTTGCACAACCACCGCATTTATTCCCGGCAAAACACGCCCACGCACCTTTTTGGCGCGTGATTGGTTTGCACAACAGGATGAAGCGACCCAGCGCAAAATGATGGGGAACGGCCGATATGAAGCGTGGGCTGACGGCAAATTTGAATTAAGTGAATTAGCGCAGACGGTACGGGGCGGGCGGTTTGGTAGCTCGTTACAGGTCCGGCCGTTGCGAGATTTAGTTTAAGAAGGAGAAAGACGAGATGTCTGAACAAAAACAAGGTGGCGGGACGCCACCACAAACAGGGCAAGGCGAG
>WTJY01000336.1 GCA_011524645.1 Anaerolineales bacterium
GTACAAAAGACCATCCATGTCTACAGTTTCCGTCGAATCAAAGAAATCAGTTCCATCAACGATTTCTGCTAGGTCGATAAAATCGGTATCAAATATAAAATCGGCAGAGGAAAAATCGGTCACATTTACCCCATTTACCGTAATGCTAGATTCGACATACCCGTTTATTTTAATTACCGTATTGGCTCCGTCCTGCGTAAAGATCAAATCACTATAGCCTAAGCCCAATTGAGTAAAGACGATTTTATCTGAGCCTCCCGTCCAACCTGTAATCACATCATTGCCAAAATTAGAGCCAGAGAAAACAAGGTAGTCTGGATCGTTGCCATCACTATGAAGGATATCATTACCAGCGGCACCATCAAATATGTCTGTACCCGCACTACCGTATAGAATGTCATCACCGTCTTCAAATGCCACAAGTGGTTCACTATCTTGAACTTGACCAAAGTGAATAGCTACTTCAGTAGCACTCAATTCATCCATAAAGATAGCGACATCAGTAATCGCCCCATTTAGAGTAGAGTCTGATTGCCAAGGTGAGTCTCCAAGGTAGTTGACGGTACGGCTTGCGATGTTTGGCTTTTCACCCTGAGCCGAACCGATCAATGCGCCATTTTTATAAAGTGCCATCGCACCGGTATCAGAGACAGTGGCTGTCCAATGTGCCCATTCACCAGGGACAATCACATCGGCAACTTCAACGGAGCCGGCCGAATTACGGCCGTTATAGATCTCAAAACGAATGCTATTGGTTCCTTTGACTTGGGTCAATAAAATATTGTCATTGAAGGGGCCATTTGAGAAATCAAAAACCCGTTGCCATACACCATTCTCCAAATCATCAAAACGGGCATAGGCCGAAACAGTTGTCGCACCACCCAAATCTAAAGAGTTATTCAAGGTGAGTCCAACGCCACTCCCCGAAAACTCTACGGCAGCACCGCCATCCTGGGCACTCGTCCGAGACCAAGAATTTGCAGAACCTAGATTGAATTTATATAGATTTTCGTGGCTAAAATTGTAACCAGCAGCGGCCGCAAAATCGGCAATCCCTTCATCAACGCGGAAATAATAAATAGGTTCCGGTACCGGCAATGGACCACCAAACAGATAATCATTACCTTGGCGACCAGCAAGCAAGTCCTCACCAAAGCCACCGATCAACACATCGGGGCCACCCATAGCGGTAACAAGATCGTTGCCAAAACCTGAATCGATTACATCCGCACCATTACCCCCATTGATAATATCATCCCCATTACCAGTTTCAATAAACTCACCACTGTTTGATGCTTGAAGATTTTCATCGGTAGGCACTTCAACAACGACCGATTTTGAACTGGATGGGACATCATTTTCGTCGAAAACAAAGACCATCCATGCCCCAGGGGTAAGCACGTTGCTATTACTTGTGGGCACAACCGTAATTTGGGTTCCGTTTTGAGACCATTGAGGCTCATGAAAACGTGCATCCATATTCAAAGCATGGGTGGTCGAACCATGTTTGACCATTGTCACACGTGAAACAGATGCACCAGCTTCAAGTCTAAGCTGAATCGGTTCCCCAGTTTTTACACGCTCTGGCGCGCTCAATATCTCAATACGATCTGCTAAATTCCCATTTTGGTCAAAGAAATAAGCAGGGCGATAAAATTCCCCATTTCGTTGGATAATTGGACCAGGTGCACCACCACCGGCGGACATAACGGAGCCATCACCAAGCAACAATGTTGTAGAGTGATATAGACGCTCTTCGCTTTGGGGAGCACCCACTGTTATTGCATGTGTATCACGATGCCAAAAGAAGACATCAAAATTAACATCCACAAGGCGGTTATCTGTCGCAGAGCCACCAGAAATCATGACTGATCCATCTGGTAGCAGGGTCATATTTGACCAAGCCAAGCGTTGATCTAATTGGCCCACGCTGGCCCAAACCGGTGCTCCAGACGAAATATCCATCGTCCACAGTTCACCCTCTGCAGAAAGAAACAGCACGAGATCTTCATCAATCATCACGGCCGGCTCAGCAACGCCAAATGCAAACGGCTTGCCACCGACATCCACAATTGATCCATCTCCTGACGTATCCATCATGAGAACCCGAGCATCTGCCGTGAGTGTCGGATGGGGCTGGCTTTGATTATTATTGTCTGCTAAAACGATGACGATTTTCCCGTCAGATGTAGGCCATGCACGTGGATACCAATACTGAGCTTCAACTAAGGGAGAGTAAGCGCCCGATAATGTTTTATACCCTCTGCCCGGAACGTATAATTCAGGTGTTCCAACACCGTTTCTAAAGCCGTCACGCCCAGCAAGAACAACGATCGAACCATCACCTTGAGTCACAACTGTTGGATACCAACGCTCATATTCCATGTTTCCAAACGGATCGGCATCAATATCTCCTTCGTTGGCATCAAAAATATTCGATTGAACAATACCTTGGAAACGACCTCGATTTAGCGCGCTTGGATCATAGTTTGAATCACCACCCGTAATCAACACATCATTTGTTTGTGGAATAATTGCAGCTGCAGCGCAAAATAAATCGGTCTGTACCGCTGTTTCCAAAATGATAGCTTGTCCACTTTCGGGGTCATACAGATGATAGACCATCTCGTATTCCCCGTTCCCATTGCCACGGTCACCAATACCGCCTGTAACCGGTTGAGACCCTGTACCAAATGTTAGAACTTTACCATCAACATTAACAATCGCGTGGGCAGGAACAATACCCCATTCAACAATGCCAGACCATTCTCCATCCCCTTCTGCATCAAAATTCATATTGTTCTGAGCATCAGAGTAGTCATATGTGGTTAGAGGGGCGATAGCTGCGGGCAAGTCAATAGAACTGCTACTCGTACCAACCGCTTGGCCTCCGCTATCAACAAATGCCCATATAGCTACCATAAGCATTACAAAATATATTATTATTTTTTTGATATTTAAAGATTGTTTTTTATCCATACTTTACACCTAAATATGATTCATTAATATCATTTGATAATCAGAACGCCTTCACCAAAGTAATCAACGCATGATTTTACCTTTGAGGGCAATCTTTCAGCGTTGACCTCTAACAATGGAGAAAGTATCGAATGTATTCGACAAAAAAATTAGTTACTTGGGCTTCGTGCCTCCCTATGAGCAACAAATAATTTGGTGAAAGAGAAAGGCTCTTTGAACTCTTATGTAGTTCTTTCACCAAATATAGGTTGTAGGTTGCAAGTGTGACTTGCTTTTTGCAACTTGCCATTTGCGCCTTTGTAAGATACTCAGGCGGCAGGGTTTATCAAAGCACCAAGAGAAATACAATAGCTCTTGGCCTTTCCATCACATCATTTCTTTCTTGAGAAATATATGCCTGTCGCTTTGTTTATATATTTATGGAAAATACGCTACCGGTTGTTATCAAAAATATAGTATCTAAGTACTACAAAAAAATAATAGCTATGTACTCTAAAGAAGCACCTTACACAAACAATTGACACTTATTGACTATCTAGAATGATAAAATCTTCTGATACCGCCGAATTTGGTGGGATAAGCGTCAATCGTTCAAAAATAGTTGATTTACAGGGCTGTCATCCCCGCGTAGGCGGGGATCCACCGCTTAAACAGAGTTGGATTCCCACCTTCGTGGGAATGACAATCGTTAATTGATCAACTCCCACCAAATCCGACAGGGCTAGAAAATCTTAAATAGCAGTGCGGTATTCTCCAACAATCCACGGCTTGTATCCCCACCATAATCACCGCCATGCAACAATCCCATTGTGGCAGTTGCACGGCCGTTTACATTTCCATAGGTCTGTGATCGCAAGACTTCCCAACTCAACCATCACTTAACCAAATCCATAACCACAATACCTTCGCCATTTTTAGATCGCTGTGACAAACAATTTGCCTTTAAGGTAA
>WTJY01000239.1 GCA_011524645.1 Anaerolineales bacterium
CGACTATTTTTGAACGATTTACGCTTATCCCACCAAATTCGGCAGTATCAGAAAAAAGTGTTATTCAGTCGTAGATTCTTAAATCTCCTCTCTATCTAATCTAATCTAATCTACAAAAAAATATGGGTAAAACTAAGCCTCATAAGAGGGGAGCAAATCCAATTAGACCGTTCTTTCTGGCGAAGACATTGAAATCATTACCAACAATTTACGATTTCGTGAACCTGTTCCAAGTGTGGGCTTCCGTCCTCACCTCCGGCCAATCTAGCTAACATTCATCCAATTACCGCCTCAATCTCGTTACAGGCGAAACACGCAGGACGCAATGAACGAATGATTTTCTCTAATTTCTATCGTCCCACAATACAATCTCTTTGGGATTGGTGGCTGCACGCCCCCCCTAATTTGCCCCGTAACGAACGCCATGTCTACGCACTAGGTGTCGGTTTACCTCAAGTTTGGTTAACGCACTTTCTTTATATTTTTTTATTTCTTTATTGGGAGATCAGACCCTTAGTGGCGATTAATATCGCTAGCGTTCTTCTCTGGACAATTACAGCTATCTTATGGCGACAAAATCGTAGTGCCTTCACCTATCTGTTTATCATGCTAGAAGTATGCATTCATGTGATTGTTGTCATCATCTATGTGGGATGGGGATTTGGCATGCAATATTATCTATTCACCATGAGCATCGCTGTATTTTTGGTTCCTTGGCCACGTTGGCAAAAAATTGGTACGTTAGGGGTGGGTATCATTCTCTTTATTATTGCTTACTATTACACATTATTTTATTCACCAGTGACCACAATACCTGCGATTCAGCTTGCTATCTTGAATATCGCAAATATTATCGCATCCTTCGGTTTGAGTGGTGTTCTTACGATGTATTTGCTTTCCTTGGCTGATCATGCTGGGGAGGCTCTGGAAGAGGCGTACGCGAAAAGCGAAGCATTATTAAACAACGTATTTCCGGAGGAAATCGCCCGACGATTAAAAACGGAGGAAAAAATCATTGCCGATAGCTATTCTTCTGCATCCGTTTTATTTGCTGATATTGTGGGATTTACACAGCTATCACAGCAAATAAGCCCAGAAGAATTAGTTGAATTGCTCAATAAAATTTTTTCGCGGTTCGATGAATTAGTTGATTGCTATAATCTCGAAAAAATTAAAACGATCGGAGATAGTTATATGGTGGCGTCCGGCATTCCGACACAACGGCCGGATCATGCGGTAGCCATCGCTTATTTCGCATTGGCGATGCGACGTACACTTATGCGATTTAATCAGGAAATGAATACGCATTTACGGATTCGTATCGGTATAAATACTGGGCCTGTTGTTGCGGGAGTCATTGGCAAACGTCGCTTTGTATATGATTTATGGGGAGATTGTGTCAACGTCGCATCCCGTATGGAGTCACATGGTATTCCTGGGGCGATTCAGTTAACAGCAAGCACACAACGCTTGCTTGATGATCGCTTTGATTTAGCCAATGGGGGATTGATTACAGTCAAAGGAAACTTAACGATCCAAACCTATTTTTTAGTTGACTGCAAAGAATTAACGGAACAGCATATGAAAAATCTCGCGAAATCGTATAATCAAAGAGCATCACAAACGACACCTCATATAGCTGGATAAACTTTATGTCTTTGATTACATTTCCTAATAAAACTGAATTGGCGGAAACAGCCGCAGAAACGACTATATCCTTAATGCAAAATGCGATTCGTGCCCGAAACGTTTGCCATATCGCGATTTCTGGTGGTGGGACACCACGGCCGGTTTTTGAGCTTTGGGGGGGCGCTCCCTTACGAGATTCTGTGGATTGGTCCCGTGTGCATGTTTGGTGGGCCGATGAACGATGTGTTCCCCCCACCGATGAAGGGAGTAATTATCGTTTGGCGTCTGAAACCTTCTTGCAACAAACTGGGATTCCGGCCGAAAATATCCACCGCGTCAAAGGGGAGCTTGCGCCAGAAGAAGCTGCGCGCGATTATGCCCAACAGCTTTACAATGCCTCACCTGGACAACCACTTTGGCCCCGTATCGATTTAGCCTTGCTCGGGATGGGAGCGGATGGTCATACCGCCTCACTTTTTCCGGGTGATATCAGTGATGATGAACTCACACGGCCGACTCTTGCGGTCACGGCCGATTATGATGGCAGACCCGCCAATCGGGTCACTTTAACCCCCCTGATTCTCAATACAAGCCGTACCATTATCTTTTTGGCAACCGGTGCGCGTAAGGCGTCCACCCTCATGCGCGTCTTACAACTTGATGGTGACGCCGCTGATTTACAAACCTACCCCGCCACACGCATCCAGCCGATGGGTGGAGATTTGATTTGGTTTGTCGATGAAGCGGCCGCAAGTGGCTTAAAATAAATTCAACTATTACCAGTCATGTAGGTGAACGTATGTCTTCTCTCCCAACGAGCTTGGTTATTTATGGTGCGACAGGGGATCTCAGCCAGCGAAAATTGATTCCCGCTTTATACAATTTGTTTATCAAACAGCGTTTGTCTGGCAAATTTGTGATTCTTGGTTTGGGTCGAAAAGCATGGGATACAGATCAATTTCGAGTCACAATGAAAGAGGCGGTCGCTGAATTTTCGGCCGCGACGTATACGGTTGAACAGTGGGATGTGTTTGTTCATCATCTGCATTATCAGTCCGGCAATTTCACAGAGCTCGAAGATTACGACAAGCTTCATGCCAAGTTATCCTTGCTAGAAGAAGGGGGTGCGAATCGGCTCTTTTATTTGGCGATGCCCCCCCGATTTTATGAATCGATTGTGGCGAGTTTGGGCGAGAGTGGGCTGGTCCGCGAGACAGATAATTTATGGCGGCGCGTCATTATCGAAAAGCCGTTCGGCCGTGATCTCGCATCTGCCCAAGTGTTAAACCGGTCGATCCATCGCTTTTTGAGCGAAGAGCAGATTTATCGGATCGATCATTATCTGGCCAAAGAAACGGTGCAAAATATTATGGTTTTCCGTTTCGGGAACTCGATTTTTGAACCGCTTTGGAATCGGAACTATATCGATCATATACAAATCACGGCCGCCGAAACGGTCGATGTCGGTTCACGGGCGAGCTACTATGATCGCGCTGGGGTTTTGCGCGATATGTTCCAGAATCACCTGCTTCAAGTTTTGTCAATTGTGGCGATGGAACCCCCTGCGTCCCGTTTTGCGGAGTCGTTGCGCAATGAAAAGGTGAAAACATTGGCGGCCGTGCGCCGTATGTCGGCCAAGGATGTAACCAATCATACGATTCGAGCCCAGTATGATGGGTATTTGGATGCGGATGGCATTGCGGCCGATTCAGAAACCCCGACCTATGCGATGGTGAATCTGTTTATCGACAACTGGCGTTGGCAAGGGGTGCCATTTTACTTGCGTTCCGGCAAAGCGATGGCGGAAAAATTAACCGAAGTCACAATTCAATTTAAGCCCGCCCCCCATATGTTGTTCGCCCAAAAGCGGAAAGTACCGGGCAATACACTGACCATTACGATTCAGCCGGACGAAGGAATTCATTTGCGGGTTGAGACAAAAGTTCCGGATACGGTGGCTGATTTACAGCCGGTTAATATGCATTTCCATTATCATGATGCGTATGAGGGGCAAATTCCGGAAGCGTATGAGCGACTTTTGCACGATGCGCTCAAAGGGGATGCGTCTTTGTTTACACGAGATGATGAGGTTGAATTTGCGTGGCAAATTATGGACCCGATTTTGCGTGGTTGGGCGGGTGAACATGCACCGCCGGTTGTGGGATATAAGCCGGGGTCATGGGGGCCGGTGGCGGCTGATGAGTTTTTGGCAAAAGACGGCCGTGCGTGGGTGAATGGGGCGGAACGGCCGCAGATTGTGCAGCCGTAGTAAGCCGTAGTAAATGGT
>WTJY01000096.1 GCA_011524645.1 Anaerolineales bacterium
GTTCTATGGCGGGTGGGGCCGGTTCGTTGGAGCCACAGCCTGCGAGTACGAGGGTGAAGATTAAAATCGAGGCGAGAAATAAAAAGAATGGATGTTTTTGCGATAGTTTCATAAAAAAGGTTGTTTGGTAATTGTGGTTTGAAAAATAATCGTTTGCTGGTTGTGACCGGTGTGGGGGTGTCCTCTGCCAAATATTTTAATTAAGCCAAGATAAGATCGGCCGCTTTTTCCGCGATCATGATTGTGGGCAAATTGGTGTTGGCATTGACAATTTCTGGCATGATAGAGGCATCAACAACCCTTAAACCGGTTACCCCATGCACTTTGAGTTCAGGACTGACGACCGCCATTTCATCTATCCCCATTTTACAGGTCCCGATCGGATGATAGAGGGTTTGAGCATGTTGACGAAGATAGCCACGTAGATCTACATCGGTGACCACATCGGCCGAAGGAAGATAGGCTTCACCGACATAAGGGGCGAGTGCGGGGCTTTGCGCTATTTTTTGGGCGATTTTTGCCCCCTTGACCATCACTTCCAAGTCTCGTTCGTCACTAAAATAGTTGGGTTGAATCACGGGATAGGCGATCGGGTCAGCGGAGCGAAGGGTAATCTCACCGCGACTATAGGGCTTGACCATCGTGGGGCCAATGCTGATGCCATGTTCACCTTCTGGATTGCCAAAACCGTGATTGATGAAGTATCCAGGACCGAAATGGAATTGCAAATCGGGCATAGGAGATTCAGGATCAAGTGTGACAAATCCACCCGCTTCGGCAATATTTGAGGTGAGCATGCCACGGCCGAGAAACAAAAAGCGAAGCAGATTCATAATCGTTTCCGCACCACCCAAGCTGACCGGCTGGGTACATGCCCAAGTAAAGGTGGCTGCTAGATGATCTTGTAGATTTTGCCCCACACCGGGTAGGTCCATCACCAGATCGATCCCTTTGTCTTGCAATTGGGCCGCTGCGCCAACGCCAGAAAGCATGAGTAGTTGGGGTGAATTAATCGCACCACCGCTTAAGATCACTTCTTTATTGACGGTGGCGGTTTTCTTTTGCCCATGTTGGACATAGTCGACACCGATGCATTTACGGCCGCTAAAATTGAGTTTGGTGACTTGGGCAAACGTTTTGGCGGTTAAATTATCTCGTTTGAGGGCGGGATGCAGATAGGCAACGGCCGTGCTGTGCCGTTTCCCCCCTTTTTGTGTGACTTGATACATGCCAAATCCCTCTTGCTGCCCATCATTAAAATCATGGTTGATCGGATAGCCCGCTTCACCGGCCGCTTGGACAAACGCTTTGCTTAGGGGGTTGGGGGTGCGTAAATCGGCGATGTTGAGAGGGCCACCTTCGTTATGATGCTCACTTGATCCGCTCGGTTCGTAGTTCTCTAACTTTTTGAAATAAGGTAGGCAATCTTCATATCCCCAATCTTCATTCCCCATCGCGGCCCAGCGATCATAGTCGGCCGGTGCGCCCCGTTGTACGATCATGGCATTTATCGAGCTAGACCCGCCTAACATTTTGCCGCGAGGCCAGAACAGTTTACGGCCGTTCATATGCTTTTGCGGCTCTGTTTCATATGCCCAATCGACTTCTGTTTTATACAGCTTCGAAAATGCCGCTGGAACTGATACCTCTTGCTTTTTGTCTGGCCCACCCGCTTCGAGCAATAGAACGGACTGTTTCCCATTGGCTGACAGACGATTAGCTAAGACACATCCGGCCGATCCGGCTCCCACAACGATATAATCGTAGCTCATGATACTCTCCTTGGTAAAGTTTGGTTTTTGCCTAGATTTACAAGAGAATTTAGATTCTGTTGGTGCATTCTAAACAACAAAGTCCAATTTAATTTGTGATAGGCAAAGACGATTTTTCTGACGAGAGAATAGCTGATTTATGAAAGAAGTACAACATCACTATGTTACTGGTAATGGGATTAACTTTCATGTGGTAACGGCCGGTCCCGAAGATGGGCGGCCGGTTATGTTATTACATGGATTCCCCGACTTTTGGTACGGTTGGAACGCTCAAATTGCGGTTTTAGCCGAGGCGGGATATCGGGTTATTGCTCCGGATTTGCGCGGCTATAACTTGACCGATAAACCGAAGATGGTGTCCGATTATAAAATCGATGTCTTGATGGAAGATGTGATCGCGTTAATCAATGCGTTCGGGTATGACCAAGTTTTACTTGCGGCCCATGATTGGGGGGCAGCCGTAGCGTGGTGGCTCGTTAAACATCGGCCGGAATATGTTGAAAGAGTCGTTATTTTAAATGTCCCCTATCCGACATTTGCGAAAGTCGCTTTGCAAAGAGGATTGTTTATTCAGTTGCTAAAAAGCTGGTATATCTACTTTTTTCAAATCCCGTGGCTACCTGAATTTCTGTTGCGCTGGTCCGGCCGATCGATGCGGCGAAATCCGTTGGTCGTTTCGAGCCATAAAGATACCTTTTCGGCCGACGATCTGGCCCGTTATCAAGCGGCTTGGGAGAAGCCTGGAGCATGGACCGCGATGTTGAATTGGTATCGTGCTGCCTTGCGGACGTTGGCATTGTCCGACTACCCGGCCGAAGGATCGATTTTGGTGCCCACTTTGATCTTGTGGGGAGAACAGGATATCGCTCTCGATAAACGCTTGGCGGAGTTGAGTGCCAAGCTCTGTGCGAGTAGCGAACTGGTGATGTACCCAGAAGCGACCCATTGGGTTCACCACGATGTAACGGAAAAGGTCAACCAAGAACTGCTTCGCTTTTTTCGATAAGGATGTTGGATGCGGATCTAGGATGGATAGTAATTATTCACCTCCCCCAGCAGTTTTGATTCATCGCACCGCTTGTGGCTCGGTGAGGACACCGGCCACAGCTAGGAGGAGTGAACGGCTACGATTGATAATAGGTATAGCCGAGCTGTGAGGCTAGTGTGGGGAGTTGGGGGTGAAAATTCCGGCCAGGGCAGACAGTCACCCCCGGCTGAAAATCACGGTGTCCACCAAGCTGTATGAGGCTGTAGGTTTGGCGCAAATAAGCGAGGAGCTGATAAAGCGTGTTGAGTTGCGCTTGGATCGGTGGAGCGATTTCAAAGTTGCCCATCAAACAAATCCCGACATAGCCTGTGTTGAAACCGCCTGTATGCGCCCCGCGAGTGTCTAGTGGCCGTCCTTCGTACAGTTGTCCGAATCCATCAATGACAAAATGGTAGCCGATGTCTGCAAATTTAGCGGTCGTCATGTGCAGTGCTTGGATCATTTGTGGACCATGCCAAAATTCGAGAGCACTATGGTGAACCACGGCCGTGTGAATTTGATCTTTTAGCGGCTCGTCATAGACAAGCCAGCCATTTGGATTAAATTGCGCATCGTACTCACCCGATTCACCACCTGAAACCGATTGTCGTGGTTGGGCGCCCCAGCCTTGGCGGGAAATGAACGTTAGAGGGCCAAGAGAGACATTTTCGCCGGTTCCGGTGTTGCTCGGGGATAGCGTGGGTAGGTCGTTGGTGGCACTGATGGGGGGGAGTTCTTGAATGTGGGTGGCGATCCCGTCTGTGTGCCAGATGAGAACGGTTTGTGGATATGTCTGTGTTTGGGAGAATTGTAAGCGTTGGTTAATACTTGAAATTTGGCCGTTTGTACCTTGCCATGTGGTTTGCCGATTGAGGGACAAGGTTTGTGTTTGTTGTAAAGATTGAACGATTAAGCTGTCTGTGTTGATTGTGTGCAGTTGACCCGCAAGAGAAGGGAGTCGTTGTGTTTCTGGCACGGCCGATTCGATTTGGGCGGTAAACCGGCCGGTTGTGACCGGCTCCGGTTGGGCACCACACGCGGTGAGTGCGGCGACTAGACCGGCCGTCAACCCGCCACGTATGAACTGCCGGCGCGATAAGATTTTAGGTGAAGGGGACCAACAAAGATGACACATTTAGTTATTGTACAAAATCTCATCCTTGCTGGCCGATTTCTTCAGCTACGATTGGCCTACGGAGCAGAACACGTAAAAGAGCGGAGATATAAGAACCGTTTACTATCGCTGTCTTTTTATCGTCTTGGTTTTGCGATCATCGGCCCTGATCGATTTTGTCCCGGTGCGGTCGGTGTGGGGGGGCGGCGTTTGACACGACTGGTGCGCGTTGGTGGAGATGAAGGGATTTGAGAATGCGGTTCTGGGGCGAATTGGACCGCTGGTCGTTGAGCTATACCATGCTGGTTTTGTGCGGCCATGGCGGGGCGTGTAGACGGCCGTGTTGTGCCACGTTTTGTCGTTGCTTTCGATTTGCTCTTTATTGTTTTCTTGTCGCTCATCAGTTGTTCCCCAGCAACAGAAAGGGAGCCGATAAACAAGGGGTTGGGGGAGGGGAAATTTTAAAGAATTTCCCCTATCCCCCAGCCCCTCTCCCTCAAGAGAGAGGGGAGTAAAACCGCTTGAATCTGTAGCACCTTGAAACAGATAAAGAGCCAAAGAAAAATACAATATAGAAACTAAGAGAAAATAGGCTAGAATAGCGAGATATAATTTGGCAATAGCCAAACCCACACTTTCTATATAAGCATGAGGCGCAAGGATGAAGGCGGTAATTTTTGATGTTGGGGGTGTTTTACTACGGACACATGATTGGCAAGGTCGACATAAATGGGATGTAAAGCTAGGGGTATCAATTGGAACTGTTGAACATACGGTGTTTAACAGTGAGTTGGGAACGGCCGCACAGCTCGGGCGTGTTAGCACAGAAAACCATTGGTCGAATATCGGCTCTCATTTTGATTTATCTAATGATGATTTGCAAGAATTGCGTCAGGATTTTTGGGCGGGGGACCGCCTTGACACCTCTATGGTTGATATGATTCGCCAGCTTAAAAAGAAATACCGCACCGCGATTATTAGCAATGCTTTTGACGACTTGCGCCAAGTGTTGACAGAAGAGCTTGAGATTGCAGATTTATTTGATGTGATTACGGTGTCGGCAGAAGAGGGGGTTATGAAACCGGCCGCGCAGATTTATCAAATGACATTAGATCGATTAGGTTGTCAACCGGCCGATGCGGTATTTATTGACGACAATTCAGGTAATATCGATGGGGCTCAACAGATTGGGCTTCCTGCTATTCTTTTTAAAATGCCACTCAATTTGCCCCATGCTTTGTCGCAGTATAATGTAGATATTTAAGACTTCAACGGCGTAGTGGCTGTTAACAGGGGGTTAGAGATAGCGTTTGTTTTCAATTTGAATGTGATAAACTGCAATTCATTTTGAAACAAACTTTACCCTAATGGTTAATTATGACTATCTTGCGTGACAAATTTGGGAGGCCGATGCGGGACCTGCGTATTTCTGTAATGGATAAATGCAATTTTCGTTGTCCCTACTGCATGCCAGCTGAAATCTTTGGTGAAAACTACGATTTTTTGAAAAAAGATCAGCTTTTAAGCGATGACGAATTGGTGCGTTTAGGTGAATTATTCGCCCAACTCGGTGTGACTAAATTGCGCATTACCGGCGGGGAACCGCTGATTCGGCGTAATCTGGATCAGATCATTCGGCGCTGGATGGCGATTCCCGGAATCGAAGATGTGGCGATGACGACCAATGGTTATTTTCTGAAGCCGATGGCGCAAAAGCTAAAGGATTCTGGTCTGCATCGATTGACGATCAGTTTAGACTCCTTGGATGATGAGGTTTTTTCCCAGATGAATGGGGCCCGTTCAAGCGCGACACGGGTATTGGAGGCACTGGAGGAAGCACAGCGCGTTGGCTTCGAGAATATTAAGATTAATTGTGTTGTCAAAAAAGGGGTTAACGGTCATACAGTTGTTGATTTGGCGCGACATTTTAAGGGGACCGGAGTCATTGTCCGCTATATCGAATATATGGACGTGGGCAATATTAATGGGTGGAAGTTGGATGATGTGGTTACGGCCGATGAGATTATCGCTATAATCAATGCTGAGATGCCTTTGGTTGAAGTTCCGCCTAATTATCGAGGTGAGGTCGCAAATCGTTATCAGTATGCGGACGGGACGGGTGAGATCGGCTTGATCGCTTCGGTGACACGGCCGTTTTGTGGGGATTGCACCCGTGTACGGTTGTCGGCGGCCGGTGAATTTTATACCTGCTTGTTTGGCAAACAAGCGTTGGATTTACGTACTCCGTTGCGTGATGGCTCGACAGATGCTGATGTATTGCAGCTGATTTCTGACGTGTGGTCTCATCGTAGTGATCGTTATTCTGAACGACGAACCTCTTTTACAGAATTGCCGACCAAAGGTGCTGAAATGTTCCGCATTGGAGGCTAATCTGTTTCTTTAGGGTAGCTTCTGGGAAATTAGGTCTACTTTGCCAGAGTGAGATGTCAGTTGCAAAAAAAAAACGATACAATAAAATGCTAGAAATGTGGTCAGAGGTAAACCAAGTCCCATGCACAATAATGCTATCTTTGTTTCTATGAATGTGAATAGGAAGAGGTGGCTGTAGATTTATATAACTATGTCCTATTAATAAAATGGGATTGGGATTGGAGGCAGAGATATGTCGGACACAGTATTGGTTGTTGAAGATGATAATGATTTACGTGATTGGATCGTTTATGAATTAGAGGCGGATGGCTATTCAGTTCAAGCGGTGTGCGATGGGGTTGAAGCGATTCAAACGGCTGAAATCTCTCATTCTTTGATTTTGTTAGACGTACAACTGCCGAAATTATCCGGTTTTGAAGTTTGCCAACAATTGCGTATGGCGCCTAACACGGCCGATATTCCTGTTATTTTTCTCACAGCATGTTCTGGTCTTGATGATAAGTTGACCGGCTTTGAATCTGGGGGGATTGACTATATCACTAAGCCGTTTAGCATGACTGAATTAAAAGCTCGGATGAAAGCGGTTTTGCGGACACGTACTATTGAACGAGAACGGGCCGAAAAACGGCTAGAGAAATATAAAGCGGAGCTTGCACAAAATCTCAGCCATGAATTAAGAACCCCTATGTCGATTATTTTGGGTGCGCTAGACATTATGGACCATACGGTGGCACAAAAAAACCTGAATGAATTAAATTCTGTGCTGAATACCGCCCATTTGGGGGCCTATCGACTCTATTGGATGATTCAAGATTTGTTGATGGTGAACAAGCTGGCGCAAAAGCAGGTTCCCGCTTTTCACTCTCCGACCGAATTGCTTAATGCTGTAGAAACGGTTGTTGACCAACTCCGAATGAAATATGCGACTTACGATATTAAAATCGAGGTTGATGTGAGCGGAGCAGAAACGGTTTATATGTTGCATACACACTTGACGGATGTCTTGAGGCACTTAATCGACAATGGTTGCAAATTTAGTAATCGTGGTGGAACTGTACGGATCAAGGTGGTGTCATTAGGAAAAAATGGGTTTAAAATCTTGGTTCAAGATGCGGGTGTCGGTATATCGCCCGACTATTTTGATTTGATCTTTGAGCGGTTTTATCAAATTGATATGTCCGCCACACGGCCGGCTCAAGGGATGGGGATCGGCTTATTTGTGGTGAAACAACTGGCTGATTTGTATGGTGGCGAAACGACTGTGATGAGCGAAGAGGGGACCGGTTCTGTCTTTTCGTTTTCTATGCCACCAGTGCCAGACAACAATGATGTACACAACTTGCTATACCCGAAGTAAATTTGTGAATTATTTAAAAGTCCCTCCCCCTAGGGGAGGGATTTAGAGTGGGGGAGAACTGCAAAACCAAGCTAAATTCTAAAAATGAATTTTATTGAAAAGCCGTGCCCAAAATGTAAATATGGGTGGGAGTTGGGGGTAATTGTGTTACTATTGACACAGGGTTGAGAGATGTTTCATACACTGTATTGTCTTGACCCTAATCCAAAAATAATCGTGAGGTAAAAATGTCAAACAAACGTTATAGCATCACAATTGAATATTGTGTACCCTGAAATTACTTGCCATATACTACCCGTGCGGTAGAAGATATCTTGAGCAACTATCAACATCTTGTTGATGATTTGAAATTGATCACTGGTAGCAAAGGGGTTTTTGATGTCAAAGTGAATGGAGAATTGATTTATTCCAAGCATCAAACCGGCCGTCACGCAAACCCCGGCGAAGTTTTAGAACTGTTTACCAATCTTGTTGGTGATGTGCCACGTTACGGCAAATAGGTTCTTTTTCAAACGATCAAGTTGGTTTTTGCCCCTTTGTGTCACGCACAAAGGGGTTTTCTGTTTTTCTATGATAGTGACCTTTTGAGTTTTTATGTTTAGAGCTGTCATCTCTTCTGTTTGGTTTAAAACGGCCGTCGGTTTACTTCTGGGGGGGGTAGCCTTTATGGTTGTGTCACAAGGCTTAGATCTGACCCAGATTTTAGATGAAACACAACAGATTCGATGGGGCTGGGTTATTGTCGGTGTCTTGGTGATTTTTGTCACTGTGTTGGTGAAAGCTTGGCGCTGGCGAATGCTTTTTTATCCGGAAGGGCGCGATATTTCATGGCGTAGTTTGACCCACGCAGTTGTGCTGGGGCAATTTTTTAATTTTATGTTGCCTGCGGCCCGATTAGGCGATGTGGCACGTATCTTTTCGCTTGATCATTCAGTGAATAAAGCGCAAGTGGTTGGTACATTGGTGCTTGAAAAGACACTCGATATGATTATGGTTGTGTTGACCATTTTTGTAATCTTGCCTTTCGTTGCACTGCCAGAGGGGATTAGCAATCCGATTGTGCTGTCTACTACGGCCGTGGTTGCCTCTATCATTCTTTACTTATTGGCTTATCAAACACGGTTCGTCATTTCAATTGTGGAATTTTGTGCTCAGATTTTGCCCGGCCGTTTGCGTGATATGGTGATGCGATTGGCTGTGGCCGGTTTAGAGGGGTTGGCGGCACTCCGTAATGTGCAGGTGGTGTTTAATCTACTGCTCGTATCTGTATTGATTACGATTTTGTCGGTATTGACCCCGTTTGTTTTGTTCTATGCGTTTGATTTTCCGCTGGGTTTGGCGGAAGCGGCCGCGCTAAATATCGCGTTGTTGGTCGGCTCTCTCCCTTCACCCGTTGTGGGGAATATCGGCGTTTTTGAATTTATTACGATTCGTACGCTAGAGCAGTTTGGGCTAAGCGGAAGCAGTACATTGTTAGCGTTTGCATTGTTGTTTCATCTTGTTGTGTTTCTGCCGATCATTCTTTGGGGGATGTTGGTGATTGCGCGTAGTGATTGGCGTGGCTGGTTCGTGTGGATGCGTTCCGGTCATGAGCGATCAGATGTTTCAAAATCAAGATGATTTAGCTAGAGATGCTTGCCCATGTGTATAAAGGTGACCCCTGCACGTTCAAATTGCTGCCCATCTGGAACTAGCCCAAAACGGCCGTAGAACGGGACGGCCGTGATCCGCGCACGACACCAAAAATAACTGGTGCTATCTTCTTGGGCGGCCGTCATGACATGTTTGAGCAAGCGGGAACCTATCCCTTGTCCTTGATATCTTGGTAACGTAGCGAATTTTCTCAGTTGTGCCTTGTTTTCTTGGCGAAAGAGTGAGGCGACGCTAATTAACGTTCCCTCTTTTTCAACGCCGAAATGGCGAGCTGTTTCATCTCCCTCCACGTAGCAAAAGTGGGGTGGGTGATCGGGCCACAGCACTTGGTGTCGAATCGGTATCGTTTGTTGCCAATGGAGAGAGATGATATTCATCATAGCTATCTATGATACGTTCTGCTCTTGTTGAGATTCTTCTGGGTACATGCGCCAACTTTTGTCGATAATCAGACGCGCACCACGCCGGAACGTTAGGTAAGACCAAGCCCAATTAAACATGACCGCCATACGATTGCGAAATCCTGTGAGATAGTAGATATGAATGACGAGCCACGTTAGCCAAGCGATAAATCCGCCAAATTTGAGTTTGCCGGTTTCGACAATGGCGCGACCACGGCCGATTGTTGCCATTTGCCCTTTATCTAGATAGCTAAATGTCTTTCGAGGCAGGTTTTTCAGGTCGCGGCCGATATTTTGGGCGATAAATCGCCCTTGTTGGAGTGCGACCGGTGCGACACCGGGCAGGGGGTCGCCGGTTTGGTGCGAAAAATTGGCTTGGTCCCCAGCGACAAAGACATTGGGATGATTTTTAATGCTCAGGTCCGGTTCTACGATCACACGGCCGCGTCGATCTTGTTCCGTATCGAGTGTATTGCCGAGTTCGGCGGCGTATACACCGGCCGCCCATAAAACAGTGCTGGCTTGAATACGTTCGTTGTCGACTTCGACCCCATCATCATCGATTTTTGAGACATGGCTCGATGTCCAGACTTGTACTCCGAGCTTTTCTAAATCTCGTGTCGCGCGACTTGCTAATGCTTCATCAAAGGAATTTAAAATGCTTGATCCCGCTTCGATTAAAATAATGCGGGTCAATTTCGGATCGATGGTGTGAAAATCTTTGGCTAGCGTATAACGGCTCATTTCGCCGATAGCACCGGCTAGTTCTACACCGGTTGGCCCCCCTCCGACGACGATAAAGGTGAGGTGCTTTTTGACGTCTTGACGATCAGCGGCCAATTCCGCTTTTTCAAACGCGGTTAAAATGCGGCGACGAATTTCGGTCGCTTGCTCGATCGTTTTAAGCCCTGGGGCATAGTTTTCCCATGTATCATTGCCGAAATAGGCGTGTTGGGCGCCGCATGCCATAATAAGATAGTCATAGCTGAAATCCCCTATGCTGGTGGTGACTGTTTTGTCAGAGGTATTTACGGCCGTTACTTCCGCATGCATGACCCGAACATTGCTAAACGGGGCTAACATACTCCGGATCGGGGCGGCGATTTCGGCTGGGCTGAGAGCCGCCGCCGCGACTTGGTATAACAACGGTTGGAAAAGGTGATAGTTACGCCTGTCGATTAAGGTGACCGAGACGTCTTTGTTTTTGCCTAATTCTTTGGCTGCGTTGATGCCAGCAAAGCCACCACCAACGATTACAATTTGTTTCATGATTTTCATTTTGTTTTGAATGTAAGCAGGTCGATACTGCCTTTATAATTTTTGTTGGCTCTTAATGGAAACCAAGGAGGTTGGCATAAAAACAATCTGGTCTGACACCCCTCCTATTAAGAGGGGCTGGGGGAGAGGGAATTTTCCCTCTCCCCCGGCCCCTCTCGCTCAAGGGAGAGGGGAGCAAAACAGCTTGATTTTGCAATTCCTTGAAACACATAAACAGCCTTTTTGTTTTATAGTAAGAAATTTCGATTGGATGATAGTCTCTCTTGAGTTTTCGTTCAATAGGCAAACTATCCAGAATTTCGTGGCCTACGCAACTATGATACGATTAGAACAGTGAGAGTCGGCCACTTATGCTATCTTCTTAATCATGACAATCAATTGTTTGTCACATATCAACACCTTCGCCAATGCGAACGGTCTAATTGGATTTGCTCCCCTCCTATTAGGAGGGGGTGGGGGAGGTGGATTACCCTTCTCCCCCACCCCCTCTCCCGTTGGGAGAGGGGAGCTTTTGATCGGCACGAATCAAGAGATTCGCTTCGATCTCGGTGTGATTTTTGCTGAAGAGACTGATGTTTCAGCTGAAGATGGGATGGCGTATCAGACGATCGGCGCCGGCCGTTGGGCGATTTTTACCCATGTGGGCCCATATGATACACTTTGGCAGACGTGGCAAGCTGTTTGTCGCGACTGGCTTCCGACATCTGATTATGAATTACGTGACGCGATCCCTTTTGAAAATTACATAGATGATCCTGCATCTGTAGAATCCGCCAAGTTGCGGACCCAGATTTACTTGCCAATTATTTAATGTTCCTTGCCCCCTATGTGGGGGCGAAATAATTTGTGACGCCGATCAAACAACTGTGAATCCAGAAATTAAAGAATTGCCCGAGCTGAAAGTGCTTTACTCAAGCGTGAACAATGCCACGAAATATGCTGTTTCTCAGCCGAAGAATATTGAGCTGTTCGATCAGTTCCGTGCTTACATGGACCAGCATGGTTTATGGCATAAGACGTCGCAATATATGACGATTTATCCAAATGAATCGATTCTAAATCAGGAAATGAAATTTGATATGGGTTCGATTTTTTTAAGAGAGAGTGATGAAGTAATCACTGCAGAAGAGGGCGATTACCAGAATTTTCGAACGGTAGCGTCTGGTCTGTGGGCTGTATTCACTCATGTAGGGAAGCATGAAACGATTTTGGAAACGTGGCGCATGGCCCTGCATGAGTGGTTACCTGAATCTGGTTATCAGTTGCGACAGGCGATTCCATTTGAAGTTTACATTGATGACCCTAGCGTTGTTGACGCGGATTATTTAAGCATAAAAATCTATATCCCTATCGTTTG
>WTJY01000502.1:0-9029 GCA_011524645.1 Anaerolineales bacterium
AGGTGGGAATCCAACTCTGTTTGAGCGGTAGATCCCCGCCTACGCGGGGATGACAGCCTTGTAAATCGACAATTTTTGAACGATTTACACTTATCCCACCAAATTCGGCAGTATCAGAAAAATTGAAAGCCAAAGCTAAATTCCTCATTTGTGAGTCAACTAAAATCGGGTTCTTGGGCTAAATAAATCAGCCCGAGAACCCGATTTTATCATTTTTAACGGAGCAACCCGTAACACTTAAACCGATCTTAGTACCCATCCCCTCGACTAACATCGACCGGCAAACCACTTGGCACGCTTTCGGGCACCAAATAAGACAAATCCTGCGACTCGGCCGAAGTCAATGCGGACAAAAACGCAATTAAATAATCGATCTCCCCATCTGTTAATTCCGGTACCGCCTCGATTTCTGGTGACAATGTTTCAGACATCAGCACAATCGTCGCCAAATCATTGCGCACCGACCCTTCTAGCCCTTGGGTTAGCTCGTCCGTATCAAACGATTGCAGCATCCCCAACGGATCAGCATGATGCCGAATCACATCTTCGAGCGAACGATAAGCCCCATTGTGCATCCACGGCCCGCTTAGAGCCACATTGCGCAATGCGGGAGTCCGAAACTGAAAGGCATTTTCCGTCTCATCCGTCACCCGTGCTCGGCCGACATCATAACCGGCACTTTCCCGATGCCCCGGACCGATTTGCGGTGCCAAAATGTTGTAATATTGTTGATCGGTCAGCAAATTTCCACCATGACAGGTGGCACAACCGGCCGTGCCGTAAAACAAAATCGCTCCTTGCTTCGCCTCAGGCGAAAGGGAACTCATATCACCCGCCACATACTGATCCCACGGACTATCATCAAATGAAAATGCGTCGATTTGAAACGCCGCCAGTGCATTAGCCGCTTGGACATAGTGCAACTCTTCTGTCGCAATCTCAGGATAAACCTCGTTAAACCAAGTAACATATTCAGGAATCGCCAAAATACGCTTCATCACCGCATCCCAAATCTCAGTAAAATCTTCGTCAGATAGGGCCGCGATCTCGTTCAAATTCCCATTCACGTCTTGATCCCCACTACGGCCGCGCATCTCCGCCCGTGAAGTAACCGGAAACATCGCTTGCACCGCTACGAGATTATTCAACCCCTCAGGGAGCTCTTCATCGGCCGGTGACTCAATCGACCCATCCGGCCGAACTTCCACCCGCCCATCCCAAAACATTGTATGGACATCGGCCGCCCCCCGATTAAAAATTTCCGGCGCGTTACGCGGAATCAACGGCCGTGCTTCACCCAACTCGCGATCCGGCCCCAAACCGGTTCCCCCCACACCAATAGACAAACTCAAATCATCGTGGGAACTATGTTGCGGATGATGACAAGTCGCACAAGAAATATCGCGGCTCCCACTCAGTTCCTTATCGAAAAACAGTGCTTTGCCGAGTGCCACGGCCGTAGGGTCTTGCGGTTCACCAAAATCAAGTGGGGTAATACCCGCTTGGGCAATCAATTGGGTCAGCTCCGCATCAAGTTCTGCATCGGAAGGCAATGCAATAACATCAACGCTATCAGATGATTCAACCACGGCCGTCACCGCGACCGTTTGATTGCCACCTTCATCGGCATCAACCATCACGTCACTTCCATTGTTGATATGGGTCATATCTGGCGCAGAACAGCCAAAAAGGGCAAATATTGCGGTTAAAACAATTCCTTGGGCCATATATAGGGCTTTTTCTATTTTGAGTTTCATATCTTGTTGTGACAAAAACTTTGCATTATGTACTATTTTTTATATCATTCTTACTGAATAGATCACACTATTTTAACAAAATCCTTCTGTGAGTCCCTTCTTGTTTAAGAATCTAGCTTATGCCCCTCTCAAAAACTCACCCTTACAAAACTCACAAAATGTGCTGATCAACCGAAAAAATAATTAGTGTCTGTAGTCTGAAGACAACTTTTTATCGCCTTACTTTCTTATCGTAGTCGAGAGCGTGATCGCATCACACCATGCGCATTACAACCCCTTAATTCGCTCTCGGCATACAGCCATCAAAATAGGAAAATGCTATGTCTTTCCAATCAAAACGATATATGGGTGTTTTTGCGGTTCTCGTACTCCCTTTATTGGCTCTCAGCTTGGGCCTGCTTTATGCCTCATCGATCAATACGGCCGCCGCATCTATCATCACACCAAAAATCAATGAATTTGATGCAGGCTCAGGGGCCACACCTCACAGTATAGAATTTATCGAATTTATTGGGACACCGAGTAGTGACTACAGTCGTTTTACCATTGTCGCGGTTGAGGGAACAATCACCGACTCTTACGGTGTTGTCGCCCAAGCGTACAATCTCGGGTTTACCAATGCGGAAGGGTATGGCGATACCGGTTATTTAACCGACAATTTGACAGGAACGATGACGCTCCTCATGGTTCAAAGTTGGACCGGCGGCATCGGTACTGACCTAGACACCAATGACGATGGAACGTTTGATGTGACTCCGTGGACAGCCATCGCCGACGAGGTCGCCTTTACCACAGGTGCAGTTGATGACATCGCTTATGGTGCTGTTGTATTACCGGCCGGTGTCACCGCAGCCTCTCGTATCCCCGATGGCACAGACACCGACACAGTTGGTGACTGGACCTCAACCCCGACCGCACGCACGACTAAAGGAGCGGAAAATCTCTTACAAAGCGCCGTCCTCGATCCGATTATCAATGAATTTGATGCGAGTAGCTTTGTCGAAATCTACGGCGATCCACTTGAAGATTATTCGAGTGCTACAATTTTGATCGTTGAAGGAGCGCACAGCACCGGATTAGGTGTTGTCACCCAAACCCTCTCGGTCGCTACAACCAACGTAACCGGCTATGTTATCGCCAACCTAGCCTCGTCCATCACCGCAGGCACATTCTCAATCCTTCTCGTTGATGGTTTCTCTGGCGCGGTCGGCACCGACCTAGACACCAATGACGATGGCATAATCGATGTGACCCCTTGGACCACCCTCTACGATGATGTTGCCGTAACAAATGGTGGTACCGGTGAAGGATCATTGACGACCTTCTATTCAACATCTCTCCTCAATGTCACGGCCGCTTCTCGTATCCCTGACGGCGTTGACGGGAACTCAGACAACGACTGGACAGCCAATGGTTTTGCCGCAGGCACGGCCGCTAGCAGCCCCGCTGCAGAAAACAACATTAACACACCCGTTTCAACGGTAACACCTCCCATCATCAACGAGTTCGTCATCAGCTATTCCGGTGTAGACGCCTACGAATATATTGAAATCGTCGGCGATGCTGACGCCAGCTACAGTGCCTACAGCCTCATCAGCATTCGCGGCGATGTAACCACCTCACTCCCGATCACCATTCCCGAATATGGTGTCGTTGACTTTGTTTTCCCACTTGAGCGAACCGATGCAAATGGCTACTTTACAGTCGACGGCCTCGGCAACATTCCCACAAATGACACCACTACACTTTATCTAGTCGAGAATTTCACCGGTAGCCTAAACGATGACCTTGACACCAACAATGACGGGACGCTCGATATCACGCCGTGGGATAGTGTGGCCGATGAAATCGCAGTAAGCAACGCACATATCAGCGCCACGGTCTATACCACTGCAACCAATGTTCTCACCGGCACGGCCGCTCTCGCAGCCTCCCGTCTCCCCAACGCCACCGACACTAACCTAGCTACCGACTGGACCACAGGCAATAGTGACAACTTCTACAACCCAGGCGAAGCCGCCAACACACCAAGCTTTACCAATACCCTCACTACCACCCCACCGGCCGCCTATATCAATGAATTTGTGCTCGACTTTACCGGCACTGACAATTACGAATTTGTCGAACTCTATGGGCAGGCCGAATACGATTACTCACTCTATACCGTCTTAGCCATCAATGGTGACATTACCGCCACCCTGTCCGTCACCCCTCAAGGGGTCATCGAACAGGCACTGCCGATGGGCACCACTGATGGGAACGGTTTCTTTGCCAACAACTATCTGGGAGATGTCTTTACATCAGATACGACGACCCTATTATTAGTGCGCAACTTCTCCGGTAGCGAAGGGGATGACCTAGACACCGACAATGACGGCACGCTAGACAGCACCCCATGGGAATGGATCGAAGACGAGATCGCAGTAAGCAACGGCCATGTTAGTGCCACCGTTTACACCACCGCGACCAACGTCATCACCGCCGCCGGTGCCTCACGCCTCCCCGATGGCGCAGATACCAATCTAGCGGCCGACTGGACCAACAACAGCTCAGATGACACCTATAGTTCAGGTGAAGCAAATAACACGCCCGGTGCCACAAACAGCCTAGGGCCACCACCGCCAACCCCGCCAGTCATCAATGAATTTTCGCTAGAAGTCGCCACACTTAGCCAAAACCACGAGTATATAGAGCTTTATGGGGAGCCAAGTACCAATTATTCCGACTTAACAATCCTCACTATCGAAAGTGATAATCGAGGTGGTCAGAATGGTCTATATGGCATCAACCCCGGTTCAATCGAGCAGGTATATGTGGCCGGGACGACAGACATCAATGGCTATTACATCTTATCTGTGACCAATCAACTAGGAACTCAGCATCTCTCCACAGGTGGCTCAACGACATTCTTGCTCGTTTCAGGATTCACAGGAGCACAAGGAGATGATTTAGACACAAACAATGATGGCACATTCGACACACTCCCGTGGACAGAAATTATCGATAGTGTTTACTACGAAGCAAACACCTTCGCCACACTAGGGTATAGCTCTGTTCAGATCAACAATTCAACCAACAATGAATTGCTAGGGGGGGCATCACGCATCCCCAATGGGCAAGATACCGATAACAGTAGTGACTGGGTCGAAAATGACTACAATGGGTTTGGCATTACAGGGTTTGGATTTGGCAACCCAGCTCCGGGTGAGGCGAAAAACACGCCGGGCACAGAAAACACACTCGCTACAGCCCCCATGATCAATGAGTTCGTCTTCAATCATGCGGGAAGCACAGATAGTTATGAGTTTATAGAGGTCTTCGCCGAACCAAGCACAGACCTCTCAAGCTTGGCGCTTGTTTTGGTTGACGGCAATAGCGACAGTACCGGCGAGATATTACATATCTTTAACCCCACAGCCACCGACGCCAACGGTTTCTGGGACACCGATTATCTAGCCGACAATACCATTGACAATACATCTGTCAGCGTCTTTTTAGTTACCGGTTTAACCGGCAGTGTGGGGGCAGATATAGACACCTCTGATGATGGCACGATCGACACCCCCGCTTGGACCACAACATTTGATGAAATATCGATTACAGATGAAGATTCAGGCGATATCAACTACGCAGACGTGATCCTTCCTGTTAGCCTGTCTGGGGGAAGCCGCACGGTTGGTGGCGCATCTCGCATCGCTAATGGCGCAAACACAGGCAGTGCAAATGACTGGACCCGCAACGATTTTGATGGCGCAGGCATTCCAGCACTTGATCCCGGCTCACCAGAAGTAGGTGAAGCCAACAACACCAGAGGGACAGAAAACACCTTAGCCTTCCCTGTGATCACCGAACCGGTCATCAATGAGTTTGTCCTCGACCATGTTGGCCCAGACACTTATGAATTTATCGAAATCGCCGGTTTGCCCTCAACCGACTACTCGCGTTATTCGCTCCTAATGGTCGATGGTGCGATCACCGTCACCAGTGCGATCACTCCTCAGGGTGTCATCTCCTATGTATTCCCCATGGGTGTCACCAACAGCGACGGCACATACGCCATCCCATACCAAAACGAAGCCTTTAATTTTGATTCTGTCACCCTTCTACTGGTCGAAGGAAATACCGGAGCAGTCGGGAATGACATAGACACCAACAACGACGGCACTATCGACACCACCTACTGGACATCGATCGCCGATGATGTTGCTATTCGCAACAGCAACACGATAAGCAATGCCGTCTATTCCAGCGTGGTCCTCGATCCATCCTTTGGTAGCAGTGGCAGCATCCCCACCGGTGCCTCTCGTATCCCTCACGGCACAGACACCGACAGCACCAGCGACTGGACCGAAAATGACTTTGATGGCTTTGGTTTACCCGGCCTAACCGGAACCCCATCGCTCACCGAAGCGAAAAACACACCAAACGGGATCAACCTCGTCCCCACAGACCCAGAATGGCTCGGTTACACCACGAGCTGGAACACCGCCTCAAACTGGTCTACCGGCGCAATCCCCACCAATTCCGACGATGTTCTCATTCCAACCTCACCTGTTGGGGGTTACATGCCGGTCTTAGACGTGAACGCCGCCACCAATCGAATCGAAATCGAAGTGGGAGCCAGCTTAGACCTAGCGACTTTCTCAATTACTGTCGAAGATGAAATCCTTAACTTCGGCACACTCTCTCAAACACTCAGCGTTTCTGGCGCAACCGAGTTCTTGCAAATCCGCAATGCCGGTAACACCACCGACAAATATCGTGGTCTAAGCATCACCCCAAGTGGCTCGATGGGCGATGTCACCGTAGCCATTATGGGGAACCAACCCACTTGCGCAGATGTCAGTGATCCACACATCACCCGGTGCTTTAGCATCAGCCCGACCACCCCACAAGCGGCCACCATACGCTTCCACTATGAAGCGAGTGAACTCAACGGGCAACCGGCCAACAGCTTGGTCGCTCTCTATTACGAAGATGATCCCGCTACCGGTGCTTCAACGACCGGAACATACAACCGCTCAGAAGCAGGCACCACCTGTGGTTCCGCATTCTGCTGGTTCGAAGCGGCCGCCGTCACCAACTACGACAAAAAGATCACCGGTGGCCTATTCGACCCGATCTTTATCTGGGCCGGATTCACCACCGATTGGGATACAGCCAGCAACTGGATTTCCGGCACCGTCCCCACAGCGGCCGATGATGTCACCATTCCAAGTGCACCGATCGGGGGCAACATGCCGATCTTGGGCAGCAATGTCTCCCTCACTAATCTAACAATGGAAGGTGGCACCACCTTAGACATTGCGGGCTATGATCTAACAATCAGCCAAGACTTTGAACAAAGTGGTGAGCTGACCCTAAACTCGGCCGATACAGTCGCAGTCGCTGGCAATTTCACCAACAACGGTATTCTCACCTTAAATAATGGCACCAGCGTCCTCACCGTAGAAGGTGCCTTGACCAATTCAGGCACCGTCGAACAAACACTGCCCATCGCCAACGGCAGTGCCACAGAAATACCCAAAATCACCAATGGCGCGACCGACGTAACCAAGTTCCGTGGTGTCACCATCAACCCCACCACAGGTAGTATGGGAGATGTAACCGTCATTGTACGTGCTGGGGGATGTACCAGCGATCCAGATGATTACCAGTTCCAACGCTGCTTTGAGATCAACCCCACAACCAATCAAACGGCCGACATCGCCTTCTTTGCCACGTACACCCCCAGTGAAGCACCTAGCCCAAATACATCAGCTTGGGACGCTAGTCCAATAGTCTGGTACTATGACAATCCAGGTTGGAGCGGCGCCTCATCCACAAGCACCTACGTTGACACAAATTTTGATGCCACAGACTTATATATTACATACAAAACCGATGTGGCCGCTGTAACCCAATACAACTCTCAGTACCTAATAGGTACCAGCACGGACCAACCGGGTGGAACTGTTCCTAACTACTACACCTTGTCAACCTCCCTAACCGGCAACAGTACCGGCTCGATCACGTCTGATCCGACCGGCTTAACCCAGCCAGAAGGAACACAGTTCACCCTCTCCGCACTCCCTGATACCAACACCGTCTTCAGCGGCTGGTCCGGTGACATTAACAGTGGTGACAACCCGCTTATCTTCAACATCACGGCCGATACCAACATCCAAGCGGAATTCAACCTGATCACCTATCCGTTGAATACCTATACTGCTGGCAACGGCTCCGGCACAATCGGCCGGTCCCCCAACGCCGCCACTTATGATCACGGCACAAACGTGACATTGACAGCCAATCCAGCAACCGGCTCCGTCTTCAGCGGCTGGTCCGGCGATGCTTCTGGCACCAGTAGCCCGATCGTCGTCACCATGGATCAAGCCAAAAACATCACCGCCACCTATACCCTCATTACCTATACGGTGGGCTCAACCACGGCCGGTAATGGGAACGGTACGGTCGAGCAAGCCCCTGCGGCAGGGATATACGATTACGGCACAAGTGTTACCTTTACCGCCACTGTCGGCGCAAACTCCGTCTTCCAAGGCTGGTCCGGCACAGCCAGCGGTTCAACCAACCCACTCACGCTGTCTGTCGACGAAAACGAAAACGTGATCGCCAACTTCGCGCTGGTCACATATGCATTAGACACCTATACCGATGGCAACGGCTCCGGCTCAATCGCCCGCGACCCGAACGCGGCGACTTACGATCATGGCACTGTCGTCACCCTCACCGCCAATATCGATACCGGCTCCGTCTTCAAAGGCTGGTCCGGCGCGGTGAGTGGCATGACCAACCCGATCACGGTCACCATCGATCAAGCACGTGAAGTCACTGCGACATTCACCTTGATCACCTATACGGTCGATACATTTACGACCGGCAACGGCTCCGGTTCGATCAGCAAAGACCCGAATACAGCCGTTTACGATTACGGCACGGTTATCACCCTCACCGCTAGCCCCAACACAGGCTCCGTCTTTAGTGGTTGGTCTGGCGATGCCACAGGCACCACCACCCCGGTCACGCTCACCGTTGACAGCAACAAAGCGGTCACAGGAACTTTCACCCTGATCACTTACACGCTAGACACCTTTACAGCAGGTAACGGCTCCGGCACGGTCAGTAAAGAGCCGAACACGGCCGTTTACGATTACGGCACGATCGTTACCGTCACCGCGACCACCAACACAGGCTCGGTCTTTAGTGGCTGGTCCGGCGATGCCTCGGGCACAACCACACCGATCACCTTCACGATGGACAGCAACAAGGCGG
>WTJY01000502.1:9129-12333 GCA_011524645.1 Anaerolineales bacterium
CTGGTAACGGCTCCGGCTCGGTCAGCAAAGAGCCGAACACAGCCGTTTACGACTATGGCACCATCGTCACCCTCACCGCCAGTGCCAACACCGGCTCGATCCTCAGTAGCTGGTCCGGCGATGCCAGTGGCTCAACCAACCCACTCACGATCACGATGGATGGCAATAAAGAAGTCACCGCCACCTTCTCTTTGATCACATATACATTAGATACATTCTTGGCGGGCAACGGCTCCGGATCGGTTAACAAAGAACCGAACACGGCGACTTACGATTACGGCACCGTCGTCACGCTTACAGCTGCAGCCAACACCGGCTCTGTCTTCAGCGGCTGGTCAGGCGATGCATCCGGCACAACCACACCGGTCACGGTCACGATGGACAGCAACAAAGCGGTCACCGGCACGTTCACATTGCTCACTTACACACTAACCATCGGTGTCGATGGCAATGGTTCTGGTTCAGTGAGTAGAGAGCCAAGCATGGTCGTCTACGACTACGGCACAGTGGTCACGATCACAGCGAGTGCCAACACAGGCTCAACCTTTAGTGGCTGGTCTGGTGATGCATCTGGTACGAGCACGCCGACCACCATCACCATCGACAGTGATAAAGCGGTTACCGCCACCTTTACCTTACAAAACTACCCCATCACCATTATCCAAAGCGGCAATGGCTCTGGGGCGGTTGTTCAAGACCCCATTGGAGCGACGGCCGACTATGGCACAGTCATCACCCTAACAGCCACCCCTTCTACCGGCTCATACTTCGACGGCTGGAGCGGATCAGCAATCACCTCAACCAATCCGATCACCGTCTTTGTCGATGGTCCGAAAACGATCACAGCCACCTTTACCTTAACCACCTACGGCTTTATCGTTGGCACAGATGGAAATGGTAGCGGTGCGGTCATTCAAGACCCAGCTGGCTCACCAGTCGATCATGGCAGCGTCATTACACTAACGGCCCAACCATCAACAGGCTCCGTCTTTAGCGGTTGGCACGGCTCAGTGGTTAGTACAACCAACCCGCTCGTCGTCACCGTCGAACAGGCGCAAGCGATCACAGCGACATTTAGCCTGATCACTTATACCTTAGACACCTTTGTCACAGGTGCGGGTTCAGGGATGGTCACAGTTGATCCAACACAAGCGGTCTATGATTACGGCACCGTTGTGACGATTACAGCAACGGCCGTTACCGGCTCTGAGTTCGCAAATTGGAGTGGTGATGCCAGTGGCTCAACTTCACCAACGACCGTGATCATCGACAGCAACAAAGCGGTCACCGCCACCTTCGATCTCATTCCGTATACGCTTAGCACCTATACGGCCGGAGATGGTCAAGGCGTGATCACGGTTGATCCAGATCAAGCCACTTATACCTATGGCACAGTAGTGACTTTAACCGCCACGGCCGAACAGTTCTCTAACTTCACCGGCTGGAGCGGCGCAGTCACCAGTACCGATCCAACGATTACGGTAACCATTACCGAATCACAATCGATTACGGCGACCTTTACCCGAGAAACTTTCATCAGCTTCTTGCCCATCATCGCCACGACCGCTTACCCCGACTTGGTCATCGATTCACTGACAGTTACCGGCAACAACACGGTTGAAATCCAAATCACCAACAATGGTTTAGCACCAGTCCTGAACGAGTTCTGGGTCGATCTTTACATCGGCTTAGCGGACCCAACCCAACCACCTACAGGTGAAGACGATATCTGGGAAGGGTTCAGTGCCAACGGGGCGGCTTGGGGTATCACCGGCAATGCCCTCCCGCTCAACCCCGGAGAATCACTCACCCTGACGACCAATGGCGCATACTACAGCATCGGCGGTAGCAATCTGCCAGGTGTAATTGGTGCAGGCACCGTCTTATATGCTCAAGTTGACTCCGCCAACGCGGAATCAACGGCCGGTGGTGTGGTCGAAGACCATGAGGCCAGCGGCGGTGCGTACAACAATATATTTGGACCGGTATTCCGTTAGCATCGTTCACAAAGAAAGCTGATTCTACGGTTGCTCCCCTCTATGCAGATAGATGCCCATCTGCTATCATATATAGTAACGCTTATATATCTTTTATTAATGATGTTTTCATTTCACTAAGGAGAATATGTTTATGAAAAAGTTTATCCCCTTGGCAATTATCGGAGGCTTACTCATTTTCGCCTCGATTATCTTTGCCGACGGCTCACTTCCCATCGACTTAGATGGTGTCGGTAGCGAAGCGGCTAATGAGCCGGTCGCCACCATGAGCATTGAAAGTTCAGAAATTAGCTGGACGCCGATCGGCAAAAGTGCCGGTCTAGCCCTAACCATTTCTGGACCAGATGGCTTGTACATGAGCCAAAACATCCAAGATGGTGTCGCTATCAATCTAGCCATCGAAGATGCTGATGGCAACACCCTTCCTGATGGGTTGTATAGCTATGAACTCTATACCGTACCGGAATTGGACAATGAATCTCAATCATTGAGCAATGTGCGTAACAGCGGACAAGCCACTGCATCAGCAAGCGGCGAAACACAATCAGGTAACTTCTCTGTCGCAAGTGGCGCATTTGTTACACCAATCGCCTCAACCGAGGGCAATGACACCACGAGTGGCAACGAGCTAAATGCTCAAGTCATTGCGACTGACTTAGTTGTTCAGGGTAGCAATTGTGTCGGCATTGACTGTGTCAATGGGGAAAGCTTCGGTTTCGATACGATTCGCTTGAAAGAAAACAACTTACGCATCGGCTTCGACGACACCTCAACATCAGCCTCATTCCCGAGCAACGACTGGGAAATCGAAATTAACAGTAGCAACAACGGTGGTGGCAACTACTTCGCCATTGATGACGTGACCGGCGGCCGGACCCCCTTCAAAATCGAAGCGGGCGCGCCAACCAATTCACTTTTGGTTGATGATGGCGGCCGCATCGGTGTGGGCACCGGAACCCCTGTCGTAGAAATGCATATCGTCAATGGCGATAGCCCAACCGTTCGGCTTGAACAAGATGGTTCTAGCGGCTTCGGCGCCCAAACATGGGACCTCGCTGGTAATGAAACCAACCTCTTCATCCGTGACACGACCAACGGTAGCAAACTCCCATTCAGGATCTACCCCAATGCAGAAACGAACTCTCTCGTCATTGACGCACAAGGTGAAGTCGGTATCGGGACAAATGCGCCAACGGCCGATTTGCAC
>WTJY01000040.1 GCA_011524645.1 Anaerolineales bacterium
CGGTGTCTGCCAACTCTACTCTTGTTACTTCCACGGAAATTTGAGCTGATACTGTTTTACTACATTAATTTGAATTTGTTTTAACCCTTGGGGTCTTAGGATTTGCGAAACGTGGTTCCTCATTGGTAATTGGCAGTTGACCATTTACCATTTACCATTCCCCCTATGTTCCAGCGCAGTCTTATCCTATTTTGTACGACACTGGGGGGCTTTGGGCTCGCCACTTTTTTGCTATTGAGTGGATCGAGCGACGTGGCCACGGCCGTGACGACGAACAATCCCACAACCTATGTCACCTACACCCCCACCACAACCCATTTCGCGAACCCTGAGCGCGGTTTTTATCACCATACGGAAACAACCTATGGCGATTTGAATAGTGGGACGCTACTTAATTATCGCCAGAACGAAGAGATTACTTTGATTCTGCGGGTGTTTTATTTGGGGGATTTTGTGACCACGCCGATTAGCACCGCATATTTGGACGATATGACGGCCGATTTTGCGGCCGCACGACAAGCTGGTGTGAAAGTGGTGGCCCGCTTCGCCTATGCCAAGCCACCCAGCTGGCCCCCGACCACCCCTTATGGGGATGCGACACCGGAGCAGACGGCGGTGCATTTAGCCCAGCTCGAGCCGATTTTGCGGGCCAATGGGGATGTGATTGCCACGGTGCAGATCGGTTTTGTGGGGTTGTGGGGAGAATGGTATTACACCGACTACTTTACGAGTGATCAATCTAATTTGGATAACATTAGTGTGGCCGATTATGTGAATCGGCGGACCTTGAGTGAGCACTTGCTTGATAGCCTTCCGCCGAACCGGACGGTACAGGTGCGGACACCGTTTTACAAGATGAATATGTATGGGAGCACCGAGCCGATTACTGGTGAGGTCGCTTTCGGATCGAGCTATCAAGCGCGAATGGGGCATCATAACGATTGTTTCTTGGCTTCGAGTACCGATTCTGGCACGTATAAGAGCAACAATATTGTGGTGGAGAAAGATTTTCTCACGGCCGAGACGCAATTTACCCCGATGGGGGGGGAAACCTGTGCGGTTGAAGCGACCGGCCGGTCTGAATGTCCGACCGCACTACTAGAACTTGAACGGTTTCATTGGTCCTATATCAATACCGATTATCATCCCGATGTATTGCAGAGTTGGGTCGATGATGGGTGTATGGACGAAATTACGAACCGCTTGGGGTATCGTTTGGTGTTGGAGGCGGGGGAGTTTGGTGCCGAAGCGTTGCCCAGCGGGTTGCTACCGATTTCGCTAACATTGCGCAATGAAGGGTTTGCTGCACCCTATAACTCACGGCCGGTCGAATTAATCTTGCGTGAGCAGACGAGCCAAGCGGTTTATTTCGGGACATTGCCGGATGATCCCCGCATGTGGTCGCCAGAGGGGGTTAGCCACACGTTGCAACAGACACTCTCTTTACCGGCCGATTTGCCGGTAGGACACTATGATTTACTGCTTCATTTACCTGATCCGGCCGTGACTTTGTATGGGAATCCCGCGTATAGTATTCGCTTAGCGAATGATGATATGTGGGAAAGCGGAACCGGTTATAACGATTTAGGGGTGACTGTTGTGGTGACAACGGCCGCATCTGTATTGGCGGGGACGCCGTCGGTTGGGGTAAGCGTGTCTAGCGGAGTGACCGAAACGGCCGCACCGAACTTGATGGGGGCGACACAAGATAATAGCGGCTATACTTTATTTTGGACCCCTTTAACGAATTACTCTTATGAAATATGGGAAGCTGAAACCCCTTATCAGAACAGTGATTTTAGTCTGTCTGGGGATTTAGCTGTTTTGACCGGTGAATCATCTTATTTCGTGCCGTTGTCTGAAGCCCCTAATGGAAATCGCTTCTATGCGGTAGTGGGGGTGAACGAATATGGTGTGTCTCATCCTACGGTGGACCGGTGGTTTGGGGCGTTTGTATTTGGGTTAGAAGTTGGAGAATAGTTGACTTAGATGGATCATATATCGATACCACAACTGCTTTGGCAGGAGATATTGGGCCATCTGCAAGCTTGCTATCCGGAAGAAGGGTGTGGTATGTTGAGCGGCCGTGATGGGATAGTCACGGCCGTGTACCCGATTACCAACGAGTTGCACAGCACAACACGTTTTCGCTTTGCACCAAGAGAGCAAGCATCGATATTTATGGAGATAATGAGTCAAAGTGATGATCTGTTGGCGATATTCCACTCACATCCCCATTCTGCGCCATATCCTTCTGTGACGGATCGTGCTGAACATGCTTATCCAGAAGCGTGTGCCCTGATCGTGTCGCTGTCTGATTCAGTGCCACAATGGGGGGGCTATATGATTAGTGGTGGCGAAGTAACGTCAATTGATATACTTATCCTGTAACCTTCCCTGTTAGAGTGGGTTTTAACTAAATGAAAAGAAGTGGGTAGATGTATCCCATTGTGAAGGTTTATCTAAAAGAGGTTTCATGACGTTGCTGTATTTTCTGGGGGCTATAATCATCGGCTATTTATTAGGTTCAATCCCATTTGGTAGATTTTATGTCAAATTATTAAAAGGAAAAGATATCGAAACGATTGGTAGCGGCCGAACGGGTGGCACCAATTCGATGCGGGCTGGGGGGTGGCGTATCGGCGTTATTACGGCGTTTAGCGATGTTATTAAAGGGATGATGGCTCTGTTTCTGACGCGCTGGGTGATGACTCAGCTTGGTGTTGGTGTGGAGCTACTGCCTTGGTTAGAAGCGGCGACCGGGACGGCGACCGTTTTTGGGCATAACTGGTCGATTTTTTATAAATTTAGAGGGGGGGCTGGGACCGGACCGAATATCGGTTGGTCCGCTGTGATTTGGGCCCCTATTTTTCCTGTGGCTGTCGTCGTGATGGTCGGTATGATCTTTCTCGTCGGTTGGGCTTCGCTGGGTTCCTTTGCGATGGCGGTGATTGTCCCGATTTGTTTTGGATGGCTTTATTTTAGTGGTGCGGATGTTTTGGCAGCACACCCCGCTTATTTTGTGGGCGGATTATTGACTTTAGCGTTTGTGACTTATTCGCTACGGCCGAATTTTGAGCGGCTGTGGCGTGGTGAGGAGCGGGTTGTGGGGTTACGGGCGTATTGGTTGAAGCAACAGGCGGGGGAATAGGTGAGGCTTTAAATTGGTCCAATTTAGTTTGTCATGAGTTGACTAAGAGTCGATAAATTGGACCAATTTGGGTAGTTGTTGCTTACGCGTAGCTGAGACTTTCGCGGACGCTAATGCGGGCAGCGCGGCGAGCGGGGAAGGTGCTGGCGAGAATAGCCAGTACGGTGATGATACCGAGCCAAATAAAGGGGCCACGAAGCGAGAATTGATAGGCTAATGTTGAATTTAAGACGAAGCTAAGCCCTTGTGTGGAAAGATACCAAGCGGCCGGAATGCTTAGTGGGGTGGCGATGAGCCAACTGAGCCAGCCGAGCAAAATCCCTTCATTGATAAATAGCCAAACCACTTGGCGTGAGGAAGCACCGATGGCGCGCATCACACCGATTTCACGGGTTCTTTCGAGGACGCTTAGAGAGAGGACACCACTGAGGCCGACACCCCCGACAAGGGCGATAACGACCGCCATGATGGCGAGTAGCTGGATGATAATCGCTAACCCTTCGACAAGGGCTTCGGAGATTTCATCGATGGTGTTGGCACCAAATGCGCTAGCGGGGCGAACACCGATCCCACTGCTGGCGAGAACCGCTTCGATATCAAGAACGATGTCAGCTTGATTAACCGCGCTGGCTTCGTCTAGCTGAATGACGATGCTGTTGGCGACACCGAAGCTACCCCATTCACGTTGCAATACTTCGAGTGGTAAGTGGATTGAGCTATTGCCACCGGCCGGATCGAAATGGATACCGACGAGGGTCACGGTCATATCATCACCGGCCGTGTTGGTAAGAATAATTTCGTCGCCGATCGCCCAATTTTCTTCACGAGCAACCACATTGCCCGCTACGATATGGTAGCTATCGGAGGTGTTGAGCCAACGTCCCTCTAAAAGTTCGGGGAAATAGAGCTGGGTATCGGCCGGTTGACCGACCACACGCACACGTGCATCTGTAACCGCTTTTTCCGCTTGGGTCGGAAGCCGGACTGAGCCATTGCTGACCATCCAGCTTTCCATCAGGGTTACGCGCTCATCGGCGAGGATCGCCCGTTCTAGGCGGAGAATCCGTTCCGGCTGTTCGGTCGAGAACGAGATATGCCACGGGTGGACTTCGCGTAGTTTGCCATCACCGGTATAGCGATTTGATTCACTTACGCCGAGGACCATCATAAAGATGGCACCGGCGACAACGAGGGCGAATTGGATGATGATGACCCGTTTTTGGTTGCGGAAGGTATTGCCGATTGTTAGGACCACACGATAACCCGCATTTTTAAAGCGCGCGACTAGGTTGTTGATCGTACCGAGTGCTCCGGCCAAGCCATAGGTGCTAATCGCTTCACGAACGCTGAGCTGCATCCCGTTCCAGAGCGGGATTGCGGCTGCGAGGAGCGGGGCGAACAGGCAGATAAGGATTTGGATGACCACGGCCGTGGAGTCTACGCTAATCGTATTGCTTTCAAGGTTGAGGAAGTTGGCGAAAAAGGTTTGCAAGCCGAATGCCGAGTAAATGCCCAATGGTAGAGAGACGACCATAGCGAGAAGACCATAGCTCAGCACCAAAATAAAGTAGCTCCACGCCACCTGCCAGCGCCGAGCCCCGATCGCTTTCATCACGCCGATCAAGCTGGTTTGTTGGGCCACAATGGCACTGATCGAGTTATAGACCAAGAAGATCCCGAGGACGACCACCACGACCCCGATGATCCCGAGGATCAAGAATAGGGCGTTTAGAATGGCGGTTGCTGGGTTGACATCCGGTGGCACAATCCGGTCTTGGAACGGGAACGAGGTACCGACCGAGTCGACCCCGATTTCTTCGAAATAATCTTGAATTTCCAGATCGATTCGTTGGGCTTGGGCGGGGTCCCATTCAGTACTGCGGACTTGGATCAGATTATAGTCTTCACGGCCGGTGATACGTGTATATGTTTTGCGATCGACATAGATTGTCTCGCCAAAGCTCGGTTCAGGGCCGATCGGGTCCATGAGCGCGACGACTGGGTAAGTGGCGACACGATCACCGAAGCGGATTTGGACTTCATCACCGATGACAAGATTGGCTTCTCCGACAGAGATCATGCCCACGCCGATTGTGTTCCGGCCAGGGTATTCACCTTCACGCAGCCCGATAGGGCCCATGAGTTGAAGTGGATCTTCGTATCCTTCGCGAGCGCGGATACGGGCATTTTCCCACGGTTGATCATCTGCGAGCCGCCATTCGACACCACCGTCATACAACCCTTCTACTTGCCAGACCCCATTGATACGTGCGATACGTTCGAGCTGGGAGGCGGTGAGATCGGGTGTCACACGGAGTTGGATGTGGTATGGCTCGGCCGCAGAGTAGCTTTCTGTGATGGCGGCATCGATGACATTGCGGCCGCCGACCACAAGTCCGATGGCGATAGAGCCCAGAGCGATGACGAGCACGACTTGGAGGGTGCGGGATTTGTTGCCCCAGAGATCAAACCAAACTTTTGCGAGTAATGTAATCATGACTTTTTCTGCATATTGCTGTGATTTGTAGGAAATTCTACAAGTTGGTAGGTAGAATAACACAACGGGTACACAATTTGTACAGGTTTGATGAGATGTAAACGGAATTTTTAGCTTGGCGAAGAGATTTTAGGTGTTTTTGTTGGTGTTTTGTCAAGAAAATGGAGAGCGTGGTACTCTGGTGCGACATTCGTCATCGTCATGCTTAGGCGAAGCGGCCGCGATCATGGGGCAAGTCGTAATCGATTTCTGGGTCGGCCGGGATAACACGTGTGGGGATGTTTTCATGGCTATGGGTGGGGACACCGGCCACAGTTGCTTCAAAAATTTGTTACTTATTAGATGTGGCAAGGATAGGCTTTTGTGAGGTCAGAATGGGAGATGTGATGTTTATCTAATGTGGGGGGAGGGTGAAATAGAATTTACTACCTTGGCCGACTTCGCTTTCGACACCGGCCGTGCCATCAAGGCGGTGGACGATTCGTCTGACGATCGATAGGCCGAGCCCGTGGCTATTGTTTGTATGGTCGTGGTGGAGACGGCTAAATTCGATAAAGAGTTTTTCTTGTTCCTCGGGTGAAAGACCGGCCCCATTGTCTTGAACCCAGAAGCGGGCTTCCCCTGCGGCTGTGGTATCGCATCCTAGCGTGATGTGGGGTGGAGAGCCTCCATATTTGAGGGCGTTGGTGATGTAGTTGACCCAGATTTCTTCGATCCAAGGGGGATGACCGGCCGCTGTGGGCCATGATTCCGCTTGGGTAATCACCGCATGTTTGAGTTCGATTTGATGTTGTAGTCGTTCACGTACCCGTGTGAGGATTTCAGGGGTGTCGAGCTGTTGTGTTTCTACTTCCCCTTTGCGTGTGGCGGCTAGTAGGAGCAGGGCGTTGATGATACTGACCCCCTGTTGTGCTAGCATCTCATTTCGATTGATGATGAGGGTGATTTCATCTCGTTCTTCTTGATTGGGGATATCGAAATCGGCTAAAATTTCGGTGAGATAGCCGGAATAGCCGATGATGCCTCCGAGCGGGTTTTTGAGGTCATGGGCGACAGTGCGCGCAAATGCATCGAGTTCGGCCGTGCGGGTGGTGAGTTGCTCGTTGAGTTCTTGAATACGATAGCGATTGTAGAATTGTTGCCAGCGGAAACGGAGGATAAACGGTTGGAAGAAGATTGATATGAGGCTAATGGCGACAATGGTGATGAGATATCCGATCACTTGGAGGGTGTAAGGGATGCCGATGATAATGGGTGAGAGCAAGGCGCAGACAACTAATACCGCTTGATTGATACGATGCCAACGGGTGGTCCATAAAAGAAGATAGCTAATGCCGATAAAGATGATATAGACATTGAAGAGCTGGGCGAAGCCGGTTTCATTTAAGCTGGAAAAAAGAGTGAGAAAGACGGTTGCTATAAGTGTTAGGCTGAGAAAGCTTTGGGTTGTGTTGTGGTGGAAGCGAGGGTGTAGGGGAAGGGGCCACAAAAGAAAAATAATGATGCTGGTTAGCGTTGAAAGGAAAACGATTTGGTCTTGTGTGGTTTCGATGGGAAAGACGAAAAAGAGGTAAGGGATTGAGAGGATTGCGGCCGTGATGCCGATAAAGGCGGCGGTACGGCCGTTGGTGTTGGCGATTTCTTTTTCGTATTCAGGAATTAAGTGGTGGTGTTTGGGCGGAATATAGTTCATCTGCCAAGTGATTAGGTCATCTCGCGTTTTAAGTCTGTCCAATATATCACTGGATTGAATGTGGGCAAGAAGAAATGGTGGGGTGATAGAAATTTTAACGGAATTTGGTCGACGTTTTTGTTTGATCGGTGCTTGTTTTTTAATCACTATAGATGTAAAAATATCAACAATAAGCGTGTTAGTACATCAGTACTATAAATGTTAGGTTTATCAATTTGTCCTGATCTCTTGACATCTTATATATATCTAACGTAGAATTTAAGTAGCATTTATCTTGTCTTTTGTTTTATTTTGTCATAATGCATTGATAAAAGGTGCTCATAACCTTTTTCAAAAGGTCTATTAATTGCTGTGTGTGCGGTTTTTATTCATCATTAGCTAAATAAAAACCTATATGTATAGATAGATTTAAAGCTTAAAATTAAACAGCTTGATAAAAGATTGTAAACTGGTTGGTGGTAGGATATTGCTATTTGAGTTTGTCTTATTACCAATCTTAAAGGCTCTTTATGTGTTTTGAGGAGTTGCAAAATCAAACTGTTTTGCACCCCTCGCCCAGCCCTTTTCTAGCCCCTTTCCCAGCCCCACACCCAGCTCTCCTCTAGTCCCACTCTCCGCCCTCCTCCTAGCCCCACACCCAGCCTTCTCCTAATAGAAGGGGAGCAAGACAAAGTTGTTTTTAGGTCAATCTCCTTGATTTCCATTAAGAGTTTTCGTTTTTTAATGGAAATTTTTACACGAAACAAGAGTAATCAAGCTCGTAATCTACAATGCAAGAAAAAAAAACTATGATATTGACATAATTTGCTGTTTGTCTTGTTCCTGAATTTTAAAGCGATTTTGAATGTTTGTGTAGTCGAACCAGATTCTTAGAAGTGTGCATGGCTGTGTGAGAAGTAATTCAACTATTCCATAAAAAAATTGCTATTTTATCCACTATATACCATCTTTAGACTACTCAATAAAAATGACTACATCTCGCCCTCTCCATCTTTGCACTGTCTTTGCCCAACGCGCATTTGCCCACAAGTATGATTTTATACTCAAGGCGAATTTTAATGAGTGTTATGTTACAAGTTTGAGTCAACATGATCTGTTTAATTCAAAAGCATCTATCCCTAATTGCGATATTTTGCTGGTCGAATATGATGAACAGAATCAGAGTTTGGTTGGACAGATTTCTCAGATACGACGAACGCATCCTACAATCCCTTGTGTGTTAATGTTGGCCAGAACGCCTGATTTTGCCCAACGACAGAGCCTGAAAAAAGTACAAGTTGATTCGATTTTTATAAACCCTGCCCCACAAATTTTGCAAAAACGTATTCGGACATTGATTTCTGAATACACCCCGCTTAGGTCTACGAGTACCACCTTTCATAACCCCTATCGAAAAGAATTGAATAAGCATCTTGAACAGCTTTGTGTTGATACAGGATCATGCGCATCGATGTTGGTGAAATCGGATGGGTATTACCTTTATCGGGGGAATATGGATGAAGGTGTGGATTTACAGAGCGCGAGTGCTTTGATTGCCGCCAACGTCGGAGCTGCGAATCAACTGGTTTCTTTGTTTGGGAGTCGTCAGCGATTTAACAGTAATTATCATTCAAACGGTGTTTATGGCATATATAGTTGCTTCGTGTGCGAGAATTATTTGTTGGCACTGATATTTAAGGATGATAGTAAGCTTGGGACTATTCGCTTTTATGCTCATAGAAAGGCTGAGCAAATCCACCCGATCGTTGTTGAATTTGACCAACTGAATCAGCAACAACAAGCTTCGATTGATCTGCCTGACTTGAGCGGCTTGATTAATACCGAAATCGATAAGTTGTTTGGTATAGAAGTTTAGACAGAGGGTGTATGTTTATTGATTGGGAACGCCGCGAGGTTCATGCGAAGCTCGTGTATTATGGCCCTCCGTTGGGTGGCAAAACGACCAATGTGCAAGAGATTCATCGCCGTTTGCCATCTAACGTTCGGAGCGATTTGGTCTCAATTAAAACGAAGCAAGACCGCACCTTGTTTTTTGATTTTATGCAGATGGAGCTTAACCGCATACATGGATTGAAACCGAAGTTTAAGCTATACACCGTTCCGGGACAGGTTTACTACAAGGCGACTAGAAAGCTCGCCTTGGAACATATGGATGGGGTTATTTTTGTGGCGGATTCATCGATTAACCGCTTGCCTGCAAACCGGACTTCATTGGATGAAATTGAAGAGTATTTAGAAAAAACCGAGAAGCGTTTTCATGATTTTCCGTTTGTATTGCAGTGTAACAAACAAGACCTGCGTCATGCGGTTGAGCCTGATTTGATTGCACGTTTTCTTGGTTTGGAATCGGCCGTGACCATTCCCGCAGTGGCCCAAGATGGTATTGGGACTGTGGAGTCGCTAAAAAGCTTGATTGGTCAAGTGATTAAGACATTGCGTAAGGCGCATTGAATGCTTCAAGGATAATCAAATAAAAAATCACCCCTTTTGTTGTTTTGGGGTGCACCTCCAGAAAATATCTGGAAAGATGTGATAAAAAGTGACATGCAAGGAAGCATAAAAGATATAAGTATCCCCTCGGTACTGCAATTAATGGCGTGGGCTGATTCTGTGACACGGTTGGATTTTCACAACGGATCGCAAAATGTGTCTATCTATGTACAGGGCAAGAACCTTTATCATCTTGGAGGTAGCTTAGCGGTTGACTTGAAAATGGATGCGCAAGAGGTTTTCTTTCAGCTATTGCAGTGGGAAACCGGCCGTTTTTCGGCCCATCGGGGCGTAGATTTGCCCCAGCGAACATTGAATGTGAATTGGGAATATCTATTGCTGGAATGCTTGCGTCGTCTTGATGAAGGGGGCGAGGCACCGAGTTTAGAGGATAGTGAGGCTGAAGAACGCTTTATCGATGAGCTTTTTTCAGACTTTAAAGAAGACTTATTAATGGAAGATGGGCAAAACGATAAGCCCCATGAAATACAAGAGAAAGGAATTGAAATGAGTAATATTCAAAAAATTTTAGAAGAATCGATGGAGATCAATGGGGCGATTGCGGCCGCATTGGTCGATTGGCAGAGTGGATTAACGCTAGGAACTATTGGGACTGGCATGAATATTGAGCTGGCGGCTGCGGGGAATACCAATGTGGTCCGAGCGAAATTAGGCGTCATGAAAGACCTGCAAATTAAGGGGGGGATTGAAGATATTTTGATCACCTTGACAGACCAAATACACATTATTCGTTTGTTGAAATCAAACAAGAGTTTATTTTTGTATCTTGCACTTAGCAAAAATGGGGCGAATTTAGGTTTGGCACGTCATCGTTTGGCTGGGTTGGAAGATCGTCTTCAAGTCTGATAGTTCTGGTAGCTCGCTGAAATGATCATTGGTGGCCGCTGGATCGGCTACGATAATTTATCAAAATTTAATATTTATATATTCAAAAGCGACTTGTTGAAAGCAGGTCGCTTTTTTCTTCTTTGGGCAAATTATGGTTTGTCATGACAGCGATTTTCACTTTAATTTGAACCAAAGGAATCGTTTTTTATTGTCGCCGTAGGCGACTGTTGCCTCAAATGGGTGTTTCGGCGGCTTCGGTGCGAAAATCGGCACGGCTGTCTCCGGTGACATCGGCCCGATACGGGATGAAGAACATCGAGTTTGCCGTTGCGTCATGGCTGACGGCCGACCGGTTGATGTCGAATTGAAAGGGCGGTGACAAATGGCATGTGTTGTGATGGGACGGCCGTTTGTCGCACCCGTACGGGGGGGTGTTATGGGGTAGGTTGGTAACGCCAGATGTCGTTGGGGGTGTCGGGCGAGGCTCGGCCGTAGATCCAGAGTTGGTTATTGCCGTCGATGAGCATCTTTTGAATGTCCCAATTGTTGAGTTCCATGAGAATGTCGGTGCTGTTTTTATCGCCGTGGACGAGGAAGCCTGTGCTTTGTCCCCAGACGAGATTATTTTTGTCAATCGCCAATGGGTATGGTGGGGAGTCAAGGCCATCGATAAGGGATTGCCAACGGCCGTCTTGCACCATTTGCACCCCGCTAGGCCAAATATCGCCGAACGAACGGCGTTGGAATATAAGATAGACGGTGTCGTCTCGTACCGATATGGCATCTGCGACAAGTGCCTCTCCTTGGAAAGTGATCGCCTGGGCCCAAGGGGAGAGATCGAGCCATTGTCCCCCATTGTCGCCGAAATAATAGGCGAACAGGCCGGTTGACCCTTCTTCGGGCAGACTGGTCACCGCCCAGATCGAGCCATCGGGGGCGACGGCGAGGTCGAGGACGCATAAGTTGGCGAGTTCGGTGTTGGTGTCCCATGCCCGGCCGTTGAAAAAGCGAATACCGGCCCCTTCGCGATACACCCGATTGGGGTCTTCCGGTTCACGTCCGGCGATATAACGGCGCATGTGGCAGGCACTGACCCAGATATTGCCGAATGGGTCTTGGACCGCGTCGGTGATGGCGGTGGGGTGGTAATCATAAATGTTGCTGGGGGCTGGGGGCTGGGAGAAGCCGAGTTCAATTGCGCTGAGCGTTTCCCATTGCTTGTTTGACTCTCTGTAGTGGTGCAGTCCATTCCGGCCGTCTGCGAGCCAGATATCGCCACGCCGATCGATGAGCGTTTCGGTGCTGATCGACGGCCGCCACAGATCGGGTGTTGTCATGGTCCAGCCGTCGGCCGAGGTAAAGGTGTGCCACCCTTTTTCTTTGTCGTAGAAGGAGAGTTGCCCACCGGCCGAGAGGATCCACGGCCTTCCCCGCGAATCATTGGGTAAAAAGCGCTGGGCATCTAGGGGAACCGGTTCTGACCAACTGGGAATGTCGCCTGTTTGGGTATAGGTATGGACTCCGCTAGCACTAATCGCCCAAAGCGTGCCATCGTCGGTGATGGTGATGTCGCGTGGGGCGCGGAGGATGTAGTCGGGGAGGAACGGTGGGGGC